>JBILHX010000068.1:0-16673 GCA_044350285.1 Chitinophagaceae bacterium
TCATTTACACCATCTCCTGTCATGGCCACATAATGTCCCTTTTCTTGAAGTGCTTTTACAATATGCAACTTTTGTTCTGGTGATACCCGTGCATAAACTTTTATCATTTCGACCTTGGCTATAAATTCCTCATGTTCCATCTTCATGAGTTGATTTCCTGTGATTAGCAAATCATTTTCATTGTTGAAAATGCCAATTCGTTCTGCAATATTTTTTGCGGTGAGTGGATGGTCTCCTGTTATCATGACAGTTACTATCCCTGCTGTTTTGCATTGTGCCACTGCCTCGTAAACCTCTTCACGCGGCGGATCTATGATGCCGGCAAATCCCAAAAAAGTCATGTCGGCTTCGTGGGTTTTATCGTTGGGCTTTTCAGGAAGCTTATCCCAATATCGATATGCGAAGCCCAGTATTCTATGTCCTTTCGCGGCCATCTCGTCAACCTGTTTTTTCAATGCTTCCACATTGATGCCTGAACATTTTTGCAATAATATTTCAGGTGCTCCTTTGGTGAATGAAATGAATTTATTTTCAAATGCATGAAAAGTTGTCATCATTTTTCTTTCCGAATCAAAGGCAATTTCATTCAACCTTGGCCATGTTTTTGGATCTATTTGCAGTTCATTTGAAACTTCACGAAGCGCAATTTCAGTACTATCGCCCTTTAAATTATTTTCATGGTCTAGGAATGTATCGTTGTTCAAGGCAAATGATTGCAATAAAAGCATCATGTTTTTTTGGTGTTTCGATGCCGCGAAATTATTTCGTTCCACCACGCTGCCATTGATGAAAATATTTTCCACATGCATTTTATTCTTGGTAAGCGTGCCTGTTTTGTCTGTACAGATATATGTTACTGATCCCAATGTTTCTACAGCTGGTAACTTGCGTATGAGGCTGTTGTAACGAATCATGCTTCTTGCAGCCATTGCAAGGGAAATGGTGATTACCGCGGGTAATGCTTCTGGGATGGCTGCAACAGCTAGCGATATGCTGGTTAATATCAGTTTAATCAGGTTCTCTCCCCGTAACCATCCTGAAAGAAAAAAGAGAATGCACAAGAACAAGATGAGTACCGACAACTTTTTTGAAAATTCAGCCATCCTTATTTGTAAGGGTGTGGAAACCTCTTTTTCTTGCAGCATTTTAGCAATCCTTCCCAATTCTGTTTGCATGCCAGTTGTTACAACGATTCCTGACCCTCTGCCATAACTTGCAAATGTCCCTTTAAATGCCATGTTTTTTTTATCGCCTAACGGAAGGTCCTCTAGTTCAAGTGCTTCCGTTATTTTATCGATAGGATGCGATTCTCCAGTGAGGGAGGCCTCTTCGATTTTTAAATTGACAGACTCAATGATTCGGATGTCTGCTGGTACTGCATTTCCTGCTTCCAACATCACAAGGTCCCCAGGCACCAAATCCCTTGCTGGCAACCATTTGCACTTTCCTTCCCTAATGACACGGGCTTTTGTTTCTGCCATTTTTTTCAATGCCTGAATTGCTTTTTCTGCATGAAATTCCTGGAAAAAACCAATGACTGCATTCAGAAAAACAATGACAAGTATTACAATAGCATCTGTTGCCTCTCCCAGAAAACCAGATACTATTGCTGCCGCGAGCAAAATTAAAATCATCAAATCTTTAAACTGTCCTATGAATAGGTTCAGGTTGCTTCTTCTCTTTCCTTCCTGCAATTCGTTGATTCCAAATTCCAATAAGTTGGCCTCCACTTTTGTGCTGCTTAAACCAGCCTTGCCAGTATCCAACAATTCAAACGTTTCCTCAATATCTAATCTATGCCAATTCATTTTTGTTTTTTTTCATGTCAATAAAAAGTGTTGATTGAAAGCTGAATTTTCATCTTTCGCTTTTTGTGGCTACCTATCCGAATCTTTTGATGATTTCTTTTTCCAACATTTCCCTGTGCATGGGATGCGCGATATTCATCAAGGCCACGGCTCGTTGCCTTAAATTTTTCCCAAACAAATTCGCAACACCATATTCAGTTACAACATAATGCACATGGGCCCTGGTGGTTACAACACCAGCGCCGGATTTTAAATGAGGAACTATTTTGGATTCATTTTTTTTTGTTATGGAGTTGAGGGCAATGATTGGTTTTCCCCCTTCAGACAGTGCAGCACCTCTCATGAAATCTATTTGTCCACCCACACCCGAATATTGATAGCAGCCTATTGAATCAGCGCATACTTGTCCGGTGATATCAATTTCTATGGCCGAATTGATGGATACGGTTTTGGGGTTGGCCCGGATTATTTTCGTGTCATTTACATAGGCTATTTCCAGAAAAACAACCTCAGGATTATCATCTATAAAATCATACAGTTTTTTTGTTCCAATGGCAAAACCTGCAACAATTTTTCCCCGGTGCTTTGTTTTGTATTTATTGGTGATGATTCCTTTTTCTAACAAGGGAATCACTTCATCTGAAAACATTTCAGTGTGAATCCCCAAGTCCTTGTGGTTGTGTAAACACATCAATACAGCATCTGGTATGACGCCAATGCCGAGTTGCAAGCTGGATCGATCTTCAATCAATTCAGCACAATACCTTCCGATGGTGAGCGATGTTTCATTGATTCTGTCGGCATAACTTACTTCAGGCAATGGTTCATCAATCTCAACCATGGCATTGATTTCTCGAACATGGATCATCCCATCCCCATGTGTTCTTGGCATTTGGGTATTGACTTGCGCAATGATATGTTTTGCGTTTTTAACAGCTGAACGTGCAATGTCAACGGACGTCCCTAATGAGCAAAACCCATGTTTATCAGGTGGTGATACATGTATCATGGCAACATCCAAGGGCAAAATGTTTTTCTCAAACAATTGACTGATTTCACTCAGGAAAACCGGCACATAATCACCGTGTTCCGTGTTGACAATTCCGCGGACATTGTCTGAAACAAAAAGCGAATTCATGAAAAAACTTTTTCCAAATTCAGGATGGTCGAAGATTCCATCTCCCAAGGTACTCAGGCTTACAAATTCAATGTTTTTTAAGCCATGGCTATTCTCAAAAAGCGCGTGCATTAAGTGTAGCGGTGTTGCCGCACTGCCATGAAGAAAAATTCGTTGGTTGCTTTTTATTGAACTTAAAGCTTCTTTTGCAGATTGAAATTCCATAATTTTTTTGTCTGTTTTTTATCTTGCCCTGATTTTTTATAAGGTGAAATGATCTGCTATTCCATTGCTTTCTCTGCTTTTGCGATGTTTTCAATGCCCTTTATGAGCGCATCTGGAGTAAAAGAAATGGAGTCGATTCCTTGCTCTACCAAGAACTGTGAAAATGCAGGAAAATCACTGGGTGCCTGTCCACACAATCCAATTTTAATTCCCGCTTTTTTTGCTGCTGCAATGGCTTGTGAAATCAGTGTTGTTACGGCTTCATCGTTTTCATCAAACAAATGACTTACAATATCCGAATCCCTGTCAAGCCCCAATGTCAACTGGGTTAAGTCATTGGACCCGATGGAAAATCCATCAAATAATTGTGCGAATTTATCTGCCAGAATTACGTTGCTGGGTATTTCAATCATAACATATACTTCAAGCCCATTCATTCCCCTTTTCAAACCAAATTTCTCCATCGTCTCCAACACTTTTTTTGCCTCATTCACTGTCCTGCAAAATGGAATCATCACTTTGACATTTGTAAATCCCATTTCATCCCTCACGTTCAACACAGCCTCACATTCCAATCCAAACCCTGCCATATAGCGGGGATCATAGTACCTAGACGCACCCCTAAAGCCAATCATGGGATTCTCTTCTTTCGGCTCATAAAATTGTCCTCCAATAAGTGAGGCATATTCATTTGTTTTGAAATCACTCATCCTCAATATCACTTGATTGGGATAAAAAGCTGCAGCAACTTTTGCAATTGCTTCCGATAGCTTTTGCACGAAATATTCCGTTTTGCTTGTATGTCCTGATGTAATGTGTTGAATGGTTGACTTAACCGGTCCTTCTGGCAACAGGTCAAACTGTGCCAATGCCATTGGATGAATGAGGATGCTGTTGTTGATGATGAATTCCATGCGCAACAGGCCTACACCTTTTGCTGGATAGTGCGACAATTCAAATGCCCTGTCTGGGTCAGCGAGGATGAACAGGGGAGTGGTGTTAACCTTCGGTACTATTGATAAATCTGTTGTAATGATGTCGAAGGGAATACTCCCTTCAAGTACCTGGCCTTCATCACCTTCAATATTTGCCACGGTGATGATTTGTCCGTTTTTAATTACTTCTGTTGCATTTCCTGTTCCAACAATTGCGGCTATGCCCAACTCTCGGGCTACAATAGCTGAATGACTTGTTCGTCCACCTTTGTTTGTAACGATGCTAACCGCTTTTCTTAACAACGAATTCCAATCCGGGTTGGTAATGTCTGCAATGAGTATATCTCCTTGTTTCAATTTATGGGCTTCACTTAAGGTATGTATGATGCAAGCCCGGCCGCTGATTATTTTTTTCCCGACTGACTTTCCTTTGCAAATGACTTCCCCTTTTTCTTTTAACTTGTAGGTATATATCTTCCCATGTTCTTTTTGGGAATGAACTGTTTCTGGTCTTGCTTGAAGGATATAAATTTTTCCATTGATGCCATCTTTGGCCCATTCGATGTCCATTTCGCGTTCATAATGCTTTTCGATTTCATTGCTCCATTTAGCCAATTGCATGACTTCATCATCTGATAAAATCCAACTCGTTCTTTTGTGCAAAGGGGTTTCGATATTTTTGATTGTTTTGCCATTCTCGCCC
Source organism: Chitinophagaceae bacterium (assembly GCA_044350285.1). Taxonomy (GTDB): domain Bacteria; phylum Bacteroidota; class Bacteroidia; order Chitinophagales; family Chitinophagaceae; genus Pollutibacter. Next base: position 4,789 of record JBILHX010000068.1, read on the forward strand.
GATTCGTCATACACCATGGTCTGTTCTTTTTCGCCTTTTTTTCTGCTGATGATGGCTTTCCTACCTTGGTTCAGGGTTGGCTTAAATATCCAATATTCATCCGGACTAACTGCCCCTTGCACAATGTTTTCGCCCAATCCCCATGAACCGGTTATGTAAATGGCATTCTTAAACCCGCTTTCAGGGTCAATCGTAAAAATCACCCCAGCACAACCCAAGTCAGCCCTTACCATTTGTTGAATCCCCACAGACAATCCAACTGTCATGTGATCAAATCCATTGTCAATACGGTACTTTATGGCCCGAGCATTAAAGAGGGAAACAAAACATTTGTGGACAGCAGCGATTATGTTTTCTGCACCCTTGATGTTTAGAAAGGAATCGTGCTGGCCTGCGAAACTGGCTGTTGGCAAATCTTCTGCAGTGGCACTGCTTCTAACGGCAACGGAAAAATCGAGTTGGCTTCCCGATAGGTTGTTATAAGCCTTTGTTATTTCATTCTTTATCTCTTGAGGGATTGCAGCTGCTGAAACAAGCTGCCTACATTTTAGGGCAATGTCAGGAAGGTCTGAAAGTGTTTTGTTGTCGATTTGATGCAACAATTCTTCAAGCTTTTCAGTGAGTTTGTTTTCAGATAAAAAAAGCCTGTAGCTATCAACCGTAACAGCAAATCCATCCGGGACATCGATTCCAAAGGAACCAAGCTTGTTGTACATTTCACCGAGAGAAGCATTCTTGCCACCAACAAGTGATAAATGCGAGAGGTTGATTTTGTTGAAGGGGATCGTGTAAGTCATCTTTTTGTGGTTTCTTGATATGTTTTAAATCAACGTGAAAGATTAATTTCAATAACGTTGAATTTAATGAATCAGGGAAACGTAAATAATGATATCCGTCATAAAAAACCGATATAGGTCTCGCATTATCCTAGTGCAAATGGTCTAACTAAAATGATTCAACTAATAGGTTAGCTGATATTTTTCTGTTGTCAAGTGATTATTGTTCAAAAATAAATAGCTTAAACAGTCAATTCTTCAACAAACACATCGTTAAATTATATTTTATCCCCAACATTTGTTTGATTAATTGCGTTGTTATATTTTCACGCCCTTATTATTTTGTAGATGATTATTATTATTTTTCTTGTAGCACATTGGTACCTTTCCTTGTTCGGACAAACATTCTTTTTGCACAGGTATTCCGCACACAAAATGTTCACCATGAACAAGTTTTGGGAAAAAACCTGGTATCTCTATTCTTGGATTACCCAAGGAACTTCATATTTGAATGCACGTGCTTATGCCATTTTACACCGCATGCACCATGCTTATAGCGACACGGAGAAGGATCCGCATACACCTCATTTTTTCAAGGAGGTTTTCACCATGATGATGCATACAAGAAAAGTATACAATGGCGTATTGCACGGAACTATGGAAATAGAAAAGAAGTTTGACAAGAACTTTCCTGTTTATCCAATAATTGATAAAATAGCGGATAGTTGGTTTTCGAGACTGGGTTTTGCAGCCCTGTATATTACTTTTTATGCATTTTTTGCTACAGAGTGGTGGATGTTCCTGTTTTTACCCATTCATTTCCTGATGGGACCTATACATGGTGCTGTTGTAAATTGGGCTGGACATAAATACGGGTACCGCAATTTTCCAGACGAAAAAGACCATTCAAAAAATACGTTGATCATTGATTTCCTGATGTTGGGTGAGTTGTTCCAAAACAACCACCATCATGCTGGTGCGAGGCCCAATTTCGCTGCCAAATGGTGGGAATTTGATCCAGTCTATCCTTTCATCAAATTATTCGACAAAATAGGAATGATTAAATTAGTTCCCATAAAATCGATAGCATAATATCAACGCTGCCCGAAAGAGCAGCGTTTTTTTTTGCGGTTTTCCGCCACTGCAATTATACTTAGATGACTAATTGTAAAATCAGAAAAAGAGCCTTGTTTTGGTTTAATTAGATGCAGGGCGTGTGCAGGAATTTTATTGTTATCTTGTTCCCACAAACAATACTATTCTTTGGGGTAAGCGATTTTATTTTTATAATTACCACCGGGAAAATGGGAATGACTTTTCTTGGCACGCAAATCTTCTTCCGGAAAATTTAAAACCAACGAATATCACTGTTGAATGGCTTTTTAACGGAAAATGGAATCCTCAAACAAATTGAAATATAGATGAAGCAATTGAATAAGTTAGTACTGTCCTCACTTGGAAAAAATGAAAGATTGGTTCTGCCTAAAAGCGAACAGTTGAACTATCCAGAACGTGTTTTGCAGTTTGGAACCGGTGTGTTGCTGAGGGGGTTGCCAGATCATTATATCGATCAAGCCAATAGAGAAGGTCGTTTCAATGGTAGGATAGTTGTGGTAAAGTCAACTTCCAACGGAGATACCAATTCCTTCGATGAACAAGAATGTTTATATACCATATCTGTTCGTGGGATTCATTCCGATGAAGTTGTTGATTATTCCATCTTAAACGCATCCATTAGCAGGGTTGTTTCAGCAAATGAAAATTGGAACGAAATATTGGAGTGTGCTGCCAATCCAGATTTACAAGTAATCATCTCAAACACCACAGAAGTTGGTATTGTATTGATGGATGATGATATACATGCCAGTCCACCAACTTCATTTCCCGGAAAATTATTGTCATTTCTCTTTCGCCGCTACTGCAATTTTAATGGCAGTCATGATGCAGGAATGGTTATCGTTCCAACAGAATTAATCTCAGACAACGGTTCCAAGCTGTTTGACATACTCATCGAACTTGCACACAAAAACAACCTAAATGACAGGTTTATAGATTGGTTGAAAAATTCTAATTATTGCTGCAATTCATTGGTAGACAGAATTGTGCCCGGAAAAATGAGTGAGGAAGAAATTGATAAAAGCCAACAAATATTGGGATATCAAGATGATTTAATGATCATGGCAGAACCTTTTGCACTTTGGGCAATCGAATCACACTCTCCTAGGGTCAAAGAGATTCTCTCCTTTGTTGATCCAAACAACGGTTGTGTGATCGTTCCTGATATCGAAAAATTCAAAGAATTAAAACTTCGTTTGCTCAATGCTACCCATACATTCAGCTGTGGATTGTCTTTCCTTGCAAATTTCGAACTTGTGAGGTCTACGATGAAAGATGCAACAATGAATGCTTACATCAGTCAATTGTCTAAGAATGAAATTGTTTCAGCCATAACTTCATCAATCATCACCGAAGAGGAAGCCCTTCTTTTTGCAACAAGTGTGCTTGAACGTTTTTCCAACCCTTTCATTGATCATAAATGGTCAGCTATTTCCGCTCAGTATTCTTCTAAAATGCGCATGAGGTCAATCCCCTTGATTGCAGCCTACATTCAAAAAAATAAGAAAGTTCCCACTTGCATGGCACTTGGATTCGCTGGATTTCTGCTCTTCATGAAATGCAAACCCGATCCGCAGAATAGTTTTTGGGGTGAACTGAATGGCATACCTTACAAAATAAACGACGACAATGCCGGCTATTTTTCATCCTTGTGGGATTGCAATGATCCTGCATTTGTAGTCGAAAAGACGCTTGGCGACAAAGCCTTTTGGGGGACTGATTTAAGTGAACTGGAAGGGTTTCAAGATGATGTAAAAAAACATCTTCATGCATTGATAAATGAAGGAATTATAAAAACAATATCTTCATTTGGTATCTAACATTCATTTCTTTTATATTTTTAATTCAACCAATTCATTATTTCAACATTCTTAATACGAACATGAAAAAATTTCTAGACGAAAACTTCCTCTTGCAATCAGGCACAGCAGAATTGCTATATCATGAATACGCAAAAGATATGCCTATCATCGATTATCATTGCCACCTTCCTCCAGCAGAAATTGCCAATGATACGGTCTTTCAAAATATTTCCCAAGCTTGGCTATATGGAGATCATTATAAATGGAGGGCCATGCGCACCAACGGAATTGAGGAAAGTTATATTACCGGAAACCAATCTGACTGGGAAAAATTCAACAAGTGGGCTGAAACCGTTCCCAATACATTAAGAAATCCATTGTTTCATTGGACACACCTGGAATTGCAAAGATATTTTGGAATTTCAGATGTACTCAATCCAACTTCAGCACGTGCTATATTCGACCAGAGTTCTGCTATGCTAAACACAAAAGAATTCTCCGTTAGAAACTTATTGAAGAAGATGAATGTAAAACTTGTTTGCACAACGGATGATCCAATTGACAACCTTGAATTTCATAAAAAATTGAAGGAAGATGGCACCGCTGAAGTTATAATGGTTCCAGCTTTTCGCCCAGACAACGCCATGAATGTTGCAGACACAAATTTGTTTCTTTCTTATTTGGCAAAGTTGGAAACGGCTAGCGATGTTTCCATTGGCAATTTTTCAAATTTTATCAAGGCTTTAAAAAGTAGGCATGATTTCTTTGATTCAATGGGGTGTAAAGTTTCTGACCACGGATTGGAAGAAATTTATGCTGATGAATATTCAGATAACGAGATTGAATTGATTTTTGAAAAATTATTGAAAGGCTTGACGCTTGATATGGCTTCACAACGCAAATTCAAATCGGCTATGTTGGTTTATTTTGCCGAATGGGATTGTGAAAAGGGCTGGACCCAACAGTTTCATCTTGGGGCTATTAGAAACAACAATACCCGTATGTTGCAAAAAATTGGACCAGACTCTGGTTGGGATTCTATGGGTAGTTTCAATCATGGAAAACCGCTCAGCACATTCCTGAATAACCTCGATAAAAATAACAACCTCGCCAAAACCATTCTCTATAACTTGAATCCGGCAGACAATGAACTGATGGCCACCATGATTGGTAATTTCAATGATGGTAGCTTACCCGGAAAAATGCAGTGGGGCTCTGCTTGGTGGTTTTTAGACCAAAAAGATGGGATCATCAATCACCTTGATGTGTTGAGCAACATGGGACTGCTCAGCCGATTTGTGGGTATGCTAACAGATTCTAGAAGTTTTCTGTCCTTCCCTCGTCACGAATATTTCAGGAGAATCTTGTGTAACCTACTTGGGAATGAAATCGAAAACGGAGAATTACCGAATGATACCAAATGGGTTGGAAAAATAATTCAAGACATTTGCTATCACAATAATAAAAATTATTTCAACTGGCCAGTTGCTTAATACAAAAAAAGCTGAAATTTCATTATATTTAAAATCTTAAATATATCAATATGCAAATTGCTGCAGCAAAAGCTGGAAATTTTAGATGGACAATATGTGCGTTGCTGTTTTTTGCAACAACCGTAAATTATTTGGATAGGCAAGTGTTGAGTTTGTTGAAACCACTGCTTGAGGATGAGTTTGGTTGGACCAACACACAATATGCCAACATTGCTTCAGTCTTTCAATTTACCTATGCCATCTGCATGCTTTTCGCAGGTCGTATTATTGATATTTTAGGCACGAAGAAGGGCTACACTTGGGCCATTATTATTTGGTCAATCGGTGCAATTGTGCACGCATTGGCAATCCCCATTGGAACAGCAATGTCGGCTGCCTTGGGCTGGATTGGCATCATCTCCGTTCCTGTATCTGTGCTTGGATTCATGGTTTCCCGTGCCGTTCTTGGCTTGGGTGAATCAGGAAACTTTCCTGCTGCCATTAAGGTCACAGCAGAATATTTTCCTAAAAAAGAACGATCTTTTGCCACGGGAATCTTCAATTCAGGTACAAATGTAGGCGCAATCTTGGCTCCGCTAACCGTTCCTTGGATTGCTTCAAACTGGGGATGGGAAATGGCTTTTATCATCATTGGAGGCATCGGATTTCTATGGTTATTCTTCTGGCTAGCCTTATACGAGATTCCTTCAAAGCAAAAGAGATTGGGTAAGGCTGAATTGGATTATATTTTGGAAACAAAAGAAGGGGACGCAGTTATTGAAACAGTTGATGCCAAGCCTGAAAAAATATCATGGGTAAAACTATTGAAGTACAGGCAGACTTGGGCTTTCACCATTGGTAAATTTATGACAGATGGTGTTTGGTGGTTTTTCCTATTCTGGCTACCTGCATTTTTAAAGGATCAGTACGGAATGACCGGCACCCAAATTATGTTGCCTCTCGTTGTTCTCTATAGCTTGACCATGTTTGGAAGCATAGGTGGTGGCTGGTTCCCTGTATATTTTATCAACAAAGGATACAATCCTTATGACGGACGTCTTCGCGCCATGTTGATGATTGCAGTCATTCCATTGGTAGTATTATTAGCACAGCCTTTCGGCTACATCAGCTTTTGGGTTCCTGTAATTTTGATTGGAATCGGTGCATCCGCGCACCAAGCTTGGAGTGCCAATATTTTCACCACGGTTTCAGACATGTTCCCTCAAAAAGCAATCGGTAGCATCGTTGGTATAGGTGGTATGGCAGGTGGCATTGGTGGCGTTATTGTAACCAAAGTTGGTGGAGCCTTGTTTGATCACTATAAAGCATTGGGTCATATAGAAACAGGTTACACAATCATGTTTACTTTCTGTGCCGTTGCATATTTGCTTGCATGGTCAATCATGAAAATGCTTGTTCCAAGATTCAAATTAATTACTGATTTATAATAAATAAAGGTAGTCTGGTAATCCATCATGGCTAAAAGCAGGCAATTCTATATCCGTAGAACACACCGTTACCTTGGATTGATTCTCGGGATACAATTTTTTTTGTGGACAATAGGTGGACTTTATTTCAGTTGGAGTAACATGGATGAGATTCATGGAGATCTTCAAAAAAATAAAGTTCCTCTGTTGCCTGCAAATGTTAAACTTGTATCCCCAACTTCAGCCCTTGATTCAATTAAGAAATTTCATAAGATTGATTCATTGGTTTCTATTCAACTCATCGAGATTTTGGGGAAACCTGTCTACCAAATTCGTTGTGTTCGTGCTATTCATGACAATCTAACCCATGATCATGAATTTAAAGCGATGAACCACTTGTCGGATGCTGTTACAGGAAACATGAGAGGTCCTCTTTCAAAACAAGAGGCTATTAATGTCGCAAAGAAATATTTCAATGGAGCTCCAGAACTCTTATCCGTAGAATATATTACGAATACCAATCGGCACCACGAATACCGTGAGAATCCGCTGCCAGCCTATGCTGTTTCATTCAAACATCCTTCAAAAACAACTGTCTATGTCGCTGCCGAGTTGGGAACGGTTCAAAAATTTCGAAACGACAAATGGCGCGTATTTGATTTTTTGTGGATGCTGCACACAATGGATTATAAGGGAAGAGACAACTTAGGAAATATATTGTTGAGGGCATTTTCAATTTTCGGCCTCTTCACTGTCTTCAGTGGTTTTGCACTTTACTTTGTGAGCAGCAAAACTTTGCGCAGAAAGAAAAGCGATCAATAATTTTTAGTCTTCTTCTATATGCAATGCATGAAATAACCTATGTATGGCTGGTGCCAAAATGAAACCAATGTTTGTAATAAAAACAATCCCACTAAACAAGGCATAAAAACTGCTGAACCACTTGCCAGCATCTGTTTTTATATCAATGACAGGCCCCATGCCACTTAAAATCATGGATGCATTGTGAACAGCATCAATCCATGGAGCCGGTGCAAGATAATGATAGCCTAAAACTCCAATCATCAAACAAATGCCCAGTATCACTGCTGATATGCCAAAATTCCAAAGCATTCGCTTGAAAAAAAGCTTGCTGCTTGCCAGCGCTTGTTTCTTCGTTTCGTACATCGTGATATGCTTAATAGGAGATTTCATCATATATTAAAATTATCAAAGAAAATTCATACAATCTATCACTGCATTCTTTATCTTTAAAACACAATCATTAATCTTCTATATGAAGCCTATTTCACAAAACAGCAGGCGCAAATTTTTGCGCAACTCCGCAGCCATTGTTGCAGGATTTTCAATTGTACCTCGACATGTATTAGGAAGGGGATTCATCCCGCCCAGCGATCAATTAACCAAGGGAATTATAGGATTGGGAGGAATGGGAAGAGTCCATATTTCTTATGCTGGAACCCGCGTTGTTGCCATTTGTGATGTGGATAAAACCCACCTGCAAAGTGCTGAAAAAATGATTGGAGGGGGCGTTAAAACATTTCATGACCACCGTGAACTCATCGCATTGCCGGAAGTGGACATCGTGCATATTGCAACCCCACCTCATTGGCATGGAATCATGGCGATTGAGGCCGCAAGAGCTGGTAAAGACATTTGGTGCGAAAAGCCTATGACGCGTACCATCGGTGAAGGAAAGCGTGTTGTTGAAGCTGTAAAGCAATACGGCAGGATGTTTAGGTTGAACACATGGTTCAGGTTCGAAGATAATTTCTACGGTATGAATACCACCGTTAAACCGATCAAAAAACTTGTTGAGTCAGGTTTGCTTGGCTGGCCTTTAACTGTGACTGTCAGCAAAACAACTGGTTTCGATTGGAAATTCTATTGGGTTGGAAAAACAAAATTGGAAACACAACCTGTTCCCGAGACCCTCGATTACGAACGTTGGCTTGGACCAGCTCCTTTCAAACCATACAATTCACACCGCGTACATACTAATTTTAGGGGTTATTGGGATTATGATGGAGGTGGTTTGGGTGATATGGGACAACATTACCTTGATCCGATTCAGTACTTCTTAGGTAAAGATGAAACCAGTCCTGTTTCGGTTGAGGTTGATGCAGAACAGCAGCATCCTGATGCATGTGGTACCTTCAGAAGAATTACCTACACCTATGAAGATGGTTGTAAAATCATCCTTGATGGGGAAGCTAAAGACCCAAATGACGCTTACATTGCAGGTCCTAAGGGTAAACTTTATGCAGGCTTCAAATCAGACATTCCAAACCTGAAAGAAAAGATTGCGATGATGCCTGATCCAGAGCCTCAAGTTACCAACTTCCTCGATTCAGTGAAATACAGAACCCCATTCGCTTTGAATGAATCCAATGGGTTTAGGTCTTGCACACTAATAAATATGGGTAAGATTGCTTTACAATTGGGAAGGTCGTTAAAATTCGATCCTGTGGCACTCACCTTCATCAACGACGATGAAGCCAACAGAATGATCAATCCTCCCATGCGTTCACCTTGGAACATTTAATACCATCAATTCAAATTCATGAAAAAGTCAATTTTTTTACTATATATCTTATTCGCAGCCTTCTCAAATGCAGCTGCTCAACAAGACATTGTTGAAAAGTCTCTCGATGTATTTCCATTTCAAAAATCTTCAGAAATTACTTCAACACTCACTTCCATGGAATCATGGAACAAAGGGGATTGGAAAAAAATGTTGATCAGGTTAGACGACGATTCACTCAAACTTAAATCAACTTATGCATTAAATGCATTTGTCAGCCATGTTGCCAATGATGCTGCTAAGAAAAAAAATACAGCTACATTGCTATCCAATGGCCTGTCTTCCGTAAAGTCATTCTACGCAAAGGAACTCATCATGCAACACCTTGGTTTGCTTGGTGATGATGCTGCAATAAAATCACTTTCCAAGTTACTTTCCGATGAAACCTTCATGGGGAATGCGGCAAGAGCCTTGGCAACCATCAAGTCTGATGCCTCCATCGCAGCATTGCAAAAGGCATTGTCAAAAGCTTCTGCTCCTGCAAAAAAACACATTGAAGCAGCCCTCGACAACGTAAACAAAGCACTTCCCGCAATCAGCGATGTCAAGATGTCTAAAATCATCCCACAAAATCCAGTTCAATATTTGCTGTTGCTGCAAGACCAAATGGCGGCTGCAAAAAATCCAATTCAAAAAAGACGATTGTTGGTGGAAGCCGACAGGATTCCGGGCTTAGGCTCTTTCATGTTTGTAAGCAAATACTTGGATGATGTTGAAGTGAGGGGAGATGCGGCAAGAGTTGCGGCTAGACTAGCTTTGGCAGATAAAAATATTAGGGGACCCATTGTTCGCTCCGCTCTTGAAAAAGCAATTACACTCATTAGAGGCTACGACAGTGCAATGCTTGTAAAAAACCTGGGTGCACATATTGAAGCTATGCCTTACGAAAATGGCTTTGTTTCTTTGTTCAACGGGCAAGACCTTACAGGTTGGAAGGGTTTGGTTGGCAATCCAATCAGCCGTTCTAAAATGACTGCACAAGAATTGCAAGAAGCTCAGCGCAAGGCCAATGAGAGCATGCAAACCGATTGGGTGGTGAAGGATGGATTGCTTGTTTTCACCGGACATGGAGATAACTTGGCTACAACAAAGCAATATGGTGATTTTGAAATGTATGTCGATTGGAAAATAACCGAAAAAGGGGATGCTGGTATATACCTGCGTGGCAGCCCTCAGGTTCAAATCTGGGATACCAGCCGCCGCGAAGTGGGTGCCCAAGTGGGATCCGGTGGATTGTACAACAACCAAAAGAATCAAAGCAAGCCATCATCAGTGGCCGATAATAAAATAGGAGAGTGGAACACCTTTCACATCATCATGAAAGGTGAACAGGTTACTATTTTTCTCAATGGTAAATTGGTTACTGACAATGTAACGCTGGAGAATTATTGGGACCGTAAAATTCCAATTTTCTCCAAGGAACAAATTGAACTTCAAGCACATGGTACCTATGTGGCGTATCGAAATATTTACCTCAGGGAAATCACCAGCGATTTTACCATGCCACTTTCTGAAGATGAAAAAAAGCAAGGTTTCATTTCCTTGTTTGATGGCAGCAACCTTGATCAATGGGTGGGAAATAAAAAAGGATACTTGGTTGAAGAAGGCGCGTTGGTTGCCCATCCTGAACTGGGTGGTGGCAATATTTACACAAAAGAAGAATACGCTGATTTTGAATACAGGTTTGAATTTCAGCTAACACCTGGAGCCAACAACGGACTAGGAATCAGGGCTCCATTAAAAGGCGACGCCGCTTATGTAGGAATGGAATTGCAGATCTTAGACAATGAAGCAGACATCTACAAAAACCTTCAACCTTATCAATACCACGGATCTGTTTATGGGGTTGTTCCTGCCAAAAGAGGTTATCTTAAACCAACTGGTGAATGGAACCAAGAAGAGGTAATTGTGAAAGGCCCGAAAGTAAAAGTGATTTTAAATGGTCAAGTAATTATTGATACAGATATTGTTGAAGCCGTGAAGGGTAATGAAAAAGTTCAACAGGACCATCCTGGATTGAAAAACAAAACTGGACATATTGGATTTTTAGGTCACGGCGATGTAGTGCGTTTCAGAAATATCAGGGTAAAAACGTTGTAATTAAGTTCATGAAAAAAATTATCTGCTCCCTTATTTTATTGGTCTCGGTTATTCCAGGTTTTTCTCAAGACATTCAAGGATCTTGGAAACGCAACCTTGATACAGCTGTTCAATACCTTACTATTGTCGATAACTATTTTAGTATAGCCACTTTTAATGTTGCAGATAAAAAATTTATCCGAACCAGAGGCGGCACAGCTGTTATCAAGGATGGTAAAATGGCTGGAATCATTGAATTTAATACAGCAGATAAAACAGAAGTAAAGGCGAATTACATGTATGATTTTCAATCAAAAGGGAAAAAACTGAAGTTAGCCGCTGAAGGAATTCAATTAAATTGGGAGCTGGTAGACAACGCCTCAGATGCTTTATCTGGTAATTGGAAGATTATTGGGAGAGAACAAGATTCCAATATTATACCCATAAAACCTGGCGCTCGAAAAACAATCAAGATTCTGAGTGGTACAAGGTTTCAGTGGATTGCTATTAATTCAGAAACAGGTGATTTCTTTGGAACAGGGGGAGGCAATTATTCATTCAGTAATGGAAAGTACACAGAAAATATTGAATTTTTTTCTCGTGATTCCAGCAGGGTAGGTGCCTCCCTC
>JBILHX010000166.1:0-5213 GCA_044350285.1 Chitinophagaceae bacterium
AGGAGCTTCCACCAATTGCTGTACCGCTCTTGCCATCGCCATGTCTTTGTCATCCCATTTTGGCATCCCAACTTTTTTGATGTTGCTGTACATTGCTTCTGCAAGTGGTTTGTTGAAATGACCTGGCCATGCTGTTCCCAAAATTTGGTGAGAAACCGTTGTGCCTGTCATCATGGCTGCACCTTCGGAAATCTTGATTCCTGCTTCGTAATTTGCTTTGATGTCTTCGTAGGTACGCTCCCTGAAATAGTACCATACGCTGGCTTTTGAAGGCACCACATTGGGTTGGTCTCCCCCATCTACAACTACATAATGCGATCTATTGGTAGGCTTTAGGTGCTCTCTTTTATAGTTCCATCCGATATTCATGAGTTCTACCCCATCCAAAGCACTTTTTCCTCTCCAAGGTGCGCCAGCTGCATGGGCCGCATCTCCAGTGAAATCAAACCTTGCACTCACCAATCCATTACCGCCTCCGTCACCGTAATCGCAGGTAAAATCACCGCTTACATGGGTGAAAATACAGGCATCCACATTTTTAAAATAGCCGTCACGAATATACCAAGCCTTTGTTCCAACCAACTCTTCTGCAACACCCGGCCAGATAACAATGGTTCCTGGAATGTGTTCCTTTTCCATCATTTCCTTCATCGCAATGGCTGCGTAAATGATCACTGCTTGACCAGAATTATGTCCCTCTCCATGTCCAGGTGCTCCTTCAACTATTGGCGCACGGTAAGCAACCCCAGGCTTTTGTGAAGCTTTTGGGATACAATCGATGTCACTTCCCAATGCGATGACTGGAGAACCAGATCCCCACTTTGCCATCCAAGCCGTTGGCACATTAGAGATGCCCTTTTCTACCTTGAAACCATTGTCTGCCAATACTTTTGTGAGGAATGCAGAGGTCTCTGTTTCTTGGAATCCAAGTTCAGAAAAACTAAATACTTTGTCAACCATAACTTGCACATCTTTTGCATGAGATCCAACTGCTGCAACAAGGTGCTGTTTCATGGCAGCGACTTCTTTTTCAGTAAATTTTTTTTGTGCAGTTGTTGAAAGAGTAGTTAACATCATCAACAGAAATAGCCATGGGCGAGGAAAAGAAAAACATTTCATGCCGGTAAATTTTTGATTAAGTTACAAAAAGAAAAATAAATTTTTGAACAACGCATATATATTACTTCTTCTTACTTGATCAATGTAAACAGTAAACATGAAAAATTCGTGTTTAAAATCATTTAATGAATAAATTTTAAGTGTAGCTTTTTCAAACCCGATAATAATATGTACTTTAATCAACAGAAATAAATGTTTTACATCATTACAAATATTAAATTCCAAGCAAAATGAATTTTACCGAAGTGATTCAAAATCTAAATTGGTTTGCAGTTGTTGTTGCCGCTTTATCAACATTTGTCATAGGCGGAATTTGGTACGCTGTATTTGAAAAACCATGGATGGCCGCGAATGATTTCAGTGCTGAAAATTTGTCTAACAGAAATATGCCTCTTGTATTTGGATTATCATTTTTCTTTTCTTTGATTTTGTCACTAAACCTCGCCATGTTCATCGGAAAAGAAGGAGTGGCATTTGGAACGATTGCTGGGTTCATGGCTGGTTTCGGCTGGGTAGCATTTGCAATTGCAATCATCTCTTTGTTTGAAAACAGGCCATTCAAATACGTTTTAATAAATGGTGGATATATGGTTGTGTCATTTACGATTATGGGCGCAATTTTAGGAGCCTGGAAATAAGTATAAATTTTAACTTAAAAGCCAATAAAAAAAAACCGCTCATGAAATTCATTTGTTTACAAACATAAATTTCTTTTTAATTTGAGAAAAAAGCGGGGTTTAAATCCATTTCAAAAAAGCAAGATGAATGAAACATCCGAGTGGATTTCAAAAACATGAACTATGCCAAAGATATTGTGCTAATTTTGCAGGATTAGAAACAGACAACAAACAGCATGGATTTTTTAAGGATTGAAGGGGTAAGCAAAAATGTGGTTGGTGGCACTGCCTTGCAAAAAACAAGTTTTTTAATTCCACAGTTTCAAAAAGTAGCGATTGTTGGAGAAACCGGATCCGGTAAAAGCAGTTTGCTCAAAATCATTGGTGGCTATTCATCACCAGACACCGGTATGGCATACTTTCAAGGCAAAAAAGTGTGGGGACCAAATGAGCAGCTCATACCCGGGCATCCAGGAATAGCCTACCTTTCTCAGCATTTCGAATTGAGAAACAATTACTACGTTCATGAAATTCTTGAATATGCAACAAAGGTTTCTGAAGAGGAAGCCAAGAAAATATTTGCAATATGCCAAATTGATTATTTGCTGCAACGCAAGACAGACCAGCTTTCTGGCGGAGAGAGGCAAAGAATTTCATTGGCAAGGTTGTTGGTAGGTGCACCGAAATTGTTGTTGTTGGATGAACCTTTTTCGAACTTGGACATGACACACAAGTCAATCATTAAAAAAGTGATTCAGGATATTTGTGATGAGTTGAAAATCACCTGCATGCTAGTATCCCACGACCCGATAGATGTGTTGTCATGGGCCGATGAAATTTTTGTGTTGCACGAAGGTAACATCATCCAAAAAGGAGGGGCAGCCGAAATTTATTACCACCCACAAAACGAATATGTTGCCGGGTTGTTTGGGGCATACAATTTGATTAATGCTGATTCGTTGGAGATAAAAAAAGCCTGGAATTTATTGAAGGAGAAAAATCAGGTTATCATTCGGCCAGAGGATATTTTGTTTTCAAAAAACAAAAAGAGTGCAATATCAGGTATCATCAACAAAATTACTTTTTGTGGAAGTCATTCATTTTTGGAAGTAAAAACAGCAGAGCAGCATTTAATGGTGCATGCGAAGAAAAATTTGCTCAATGTAGGTGATGAGGTGTACTTAGCCAGGGGTTGAATTAATAATCCAATTTCTTTATTCCACAAAATATTGCTTCTTTCAAGCCCAAAATCCCTGATAACACTCAAGCCCAATTGCTTCAAGAAAAGGTAGCTATTGAAAACAATATCATCCTGTTTCCATGTTTTCAGAAGATTTTAAATTCAAAACCATAAATGCTGAAAACCAGCAAATAGCCTTAATCGGTCTAACAAATTCATGGAATTTATAATTTACTCAACCTATTTAGTAAATTTACTCAATACATTGAGTAAATTATAATTCATGTTTCAACGTTCTCATTTTCAATTATTTGTTGAAATAGTTCTTAGACATAAGAGCTCGAAAATAATAAAGAATCATCCTTAATTCAAGGCAAATCAGTACTTTTTTGAATGCTAGGATTGATTTATTGAGTCATTAATACTCTTTTCAAGAAAAACAATTGAAGATTAAAAGTTATTTACCAAGCTACTCTTTTTTTGTTTGCATAAACCAAGAAATATAATTTTCAATTTGAGAACCTAAAAAGTATGGTAGGTTGAGTATTTGGTAGTTCTTCCCATTGGGGGTAATTGCGTCAGTAATTTGTAAGACTCCAACATAGAATCTAATTGCGATATCATGTGGAGCTAAGTCCATATAACTATGTAACGACCTCAACGATCCAGATGCACCAGATTTAACTTCAATTGGAATAATTAGTCCGTCGTATTGAAACAGATAATCAACTTCGGCTGTAGATTGATTTTTCTCTCTTACCCAAAACTGAAGTTTACTTAAAGCAGTAAACTGAAATGCCAATAGTTCTTGTCCAATTAGATGTTCAATCAGCGTTCCTTGATAAATACTATTTAAATCATTTGTGCCGATAATTTCTTTCTGAAGCCCAACAAAATAATTTAATAATCCAGTGTCCAAAATTTGTAATCGAGGTGATTTTTTTATGTCAGATTCTATTGGTAAAGTGGCAGTTGTACAGGGGTAAATTAATTGTATTAGCAAGGCTTTTTCTAATGTTCGTAGGGATTCTCCCATTTCTCTTGACTTATATGCAGCGTTTCCAAAACCTTCAAATTTTATCCTTTTTCCAGCTTGTGAGAATGAACTTTGAATACAATGTCTGATATGTAATATTTGCGCATTACTTTTTGCATATTTTTCTACATCTTCTATATATCCACTAATTAATGAATCATAAATCGGTGCCAATGCAGAAAGGTCTTTATGAGATGCATAATGCTGTACAATTTCTGGCATACCACCAATCAATGCATATATATGAAACAGTTGTAATAACTTATTTTGTGCAAATGGTGCAAGTGGTATTTGTGTTAATTGATCCAATGCTGCTGTTTCATCAACGGCAGACAAAAATTCTGGAAATGAAACCGGCCTAATAACTTTATATTCTACTCGCCCAATTGGGAAGCTTATATTTTTATCAAACAATGTTTCGAGCATGCTTCCAGCCGCTATAACGGATATTTCAGGAGCCAACTCATAGAAATATCTAAGTGTATTTAATGCCTTTGGCACTTCTTGAATCTCATCAATGAATATGAGCGTTTTAGTTTTTTTTGATAATGACTTATTCTTTAAAAAGAATATGGTGCTAATTAAATTTTCAATGGAAATAAAATTCTCAAAAGGTTCTTTGTCTTCTACTAATTCTAGGTTTAAATAGATATACTGTTCATATTGATTAGCAAACTGATTTACCAATGTTGTTTTACCTACTTGCCTGGCACCTCTAATAACAAGGGGTTTTCGGGGAGTATTTTGCCTCCATTTATCAAGTTCTTTTAACAACACCCTTTTAAACATGTCACAAAGTTAGGGCAATTTTTATTAAAACATGTAACAGAGTGAGGGCAAATTATCAAGTTTTATGTAATAAAGTGACCCCAAGTTGTAGATTTTAATTTAATGAGCAGGATTCATTTGGTGTTAAATTTTCCTTTTGGTGGGTATTAATTGAATAAAGTACTATAAATGATTCCTATTTCGTGTGAAAAAAAAACGCGTGACATAATGATTAATGTAATTGATTAAGAAATCGTAAGAAGCATGTGCAAAATTGAAGGTGATTTAACACGAAATTGAAACAACTAATTTATTCCTTTAAAACCTTTACTGAAAAATTTGCAGATTATTTATTCCGGATTTTAATGTCAATATAGATATTTTAATAGACAAAGACTTTGAAATAGCTTGGATTCGAGTATATTTATATTTAAAATTCATCAGAGTCATAATTAGAGTAGATAGATTAAAAAAATGTTTTTTAAAATTAAAA
>JBILHX010000017.1:0-40376 GCA_044350285.1 Chitinophagaceae bacterium
CTAGACAGTCATATTGATAATAAGGAAATTCAATTGATTATAAAACAGGGGATTGAACGATTGCCATCAACAGATCAACTCATTATGACGTTGTATTATTATGATGGATTGAGGCTTAAGGAAATTGCTGAAATCTTGGGACTTGAAGAAAACAACATTAAAATAAAATTATTTAGGATTAGAAACAAGCTTTCAAGCTTCTTAAAAAAAGACCTACAAGCATACAATGAAAAATAACATCCTATGAAAAAAGCGTTCGACTTAGATGAGGAAATAAAAAATGCAGTCATTTCAGAAGGTCTTCAGAAACCATCTAAAGATTTCATGTTCAACGTCATGAATGAACTGGCATCCAAACAAAGACAAAACCATCATGCCTTAATTCCAGGCAAATTAACTGCTGCAATACTCTGCGGTGTTTTTCTTATGATTGCAAGCTATTTGGCATTTAATCTAAATAACCTAGGCACCATCCAATCTCCTGTGTTTGATAAAATGAATTCCCTTTTAAATTTTCCACTCAGTTTCAATATCACAATATCAAGTAATATGTCCATTATTCTAATATGTACGCTGGTATTAATTATCGGTCAACTCATCATGATTAAAAGGGTTTTGCTGAAATGAAAGATCCCTCACCTCTTGTCTTCAAATAACACATGCTTGTATTTGTTGTATAAAAAAGATGCTGCTAACATGATTACTCCAAGAATAATCAGCACAACAGTTTTTGATACTGTGGTAAATGTTGCTAAATCATAAAAAATCAGCTTTACCAATGTTGCAGCAAACAATATGATTGCTGAAATTCTCAAGTATGCTTTTCGTTTGTATATTCCTATCGAAATCAATACAAAAGCATAAGCACCTGCTATGATGCTTAATCCCAATTTGTATTGATCTTCATGACCAAAAATATCCATCCAGTGTATAAATTCGTTGCATAAAAATGTCAATGCAATTAAGTTGAAAAAGTAAGAAAATAACTTCTCAGCATTGCCATTGTTGAACCATTCCATCCAGTTTTTTCTTAGAACAACTATCAACAACACTAGGATTACAATAAAACAATAACGTGGAACCAGTAAAATCAATCCAACAGATTTGTCTTGTAAGTAGGCTCTCCGCAAGTCTCCTGTCGCCATTAAACCAGCAGAAACAAATACCATCAACACATAAGTAGTTACAATCACCAAAAAAGTAGCCAGATACTTGTTCTTGATGTTTTTAATGTTGGCAAACAACCATGCTGTAAGATATCCCATTGCCAAAAATAGCAATATCAACACGCGCCAATTTTCTGACTGAATAACCCGGTGTTCCTGCGCAAAGGTGGTCCACCAATAATTAACTTCAAAATGCAAGTTTACATATAGGAAAACAATGAATGCAAAAGGAAGAAAACGTTCAAGAAAATTCACGACAACTCCTGTAGCGGTTGACTTATTTTTTTTCGCCATGATGGAAATTGAACCCAATATGATGCAAACAAATATCGAACTGAAAAAATTGGTATTATAAAAAGGAATCGTTTGTTGAGATGGATTGGCAACCAGCACAAAATAATTTCCCCAATCCATAAACATGCTTAAAAGTGTGAGAATGAGCAGTGCTGCAGACATTGACAAATAGGCCCTTCTGGTAGATTTATACCCAATAAAAGCAAGTATCAGAGCCTCCACAGCCCATAGGATGGTGGTGGTGTTTCCTTTGAAAGCAACAGGTACTGATATGGTTATGAAGGTAATAGACAAGCCAAAGATGAACATCTTTGCCGTATCGTCTGCAAGCTTTAATTTATGAATCCAAAAACCAATGGCGAGATGAATGAGGGCATTTGACAATGTAAACAAGGTCAGGTATTCATGAGCAGGATATAAACTGTCTATCAAATAATAACCAATGAAAAAGAAAGCCAAGGCATTGATCAACAAAATCATCAATTCAACTAGATTATAAAGTTCTTTCTTGATGATTTTGTAAGAAAGGAAAGTGGCATAGAAAATGAAAAAATTAGTTGTGATAAAAACTAAGTTTTCTGGAAGCATGTCAGAACTGGCTTTCACATTGTAAAGTGTAATCCCATAGATAATCCAACTCATGAAAAACCCGAATTGATAAATTTGTTTCCAGTTCTTTTTCAACGAAAGAAAAAGCAAGCCTGTATTGATGATAGAGATGTATGCAAACAAAAATGTTGTTTTATTACTTCCATCTCCCAACATAAATGGAATGGCATAGGCGCCAACCTGTCCGAGCAAGGCTATGACGCGTTTGTTGTACCAAAAAGCTGTTGCTACAACCAACGCAGTTGTTGACAGCATCACAACAAATGTGATCCCTTGAGGGAAAAGGTGATAAAAGCTGTATGCAATGAAACTGATAAAATACATGATGGATATGGATCCGCTCATCATCACGGCGCTAAAGTCTGGGTACTTCCCTTTTAGCCTAAATGAGACAAAAGCCAATATGGATGCAACAAGGTATCCAAGTAAGATGCGAGTAGCAGGACTAATCAATTCTTTGTCGATAGCATATTTCGCACCTATGAAAACACCAACAACGATGATCAGTATACCAATTTTATTGAAAAGATTGGTTCCTATAAGATCTTCAATTTGTGATTGAGGGATGGTAAAATTTCCTAAAAATCTTGATTGTTTTTTTTCTTTTATTTGAGGCCTCGCGTTGGCATGATGAATTGGTTTAGCAGTTGTGTCCATGCCAACTGTTTTCTTTAGGTCAATCATCTCAAGTTGCAATGCATGAATAACAGCAGAAACCTCTTGTTGTGAGGACAGTAAATCTGCCAACTTTACCTCGATTAAAGCAATG
This sequence comes from Chitinophagaceae bacterium, assembly GCA_044350285.1. Classification (GTDB taxonomy): domain Bacteria; phylum Bacteroidota; class Bacteroidia; order Chitinophagales; family Chitinophagaceae; genus Pollutibacter. Next base: position 2,839 of record JBILHX010000017.1, read on the forward strand.
CGTTCTTTGATATGGTCCATAACGAATGTTTGTGTAATGAAAATTCTACCTTTCACATTTTATCCCTTTCTCTCAATTAAATGTATAGGTTTTTCTTTTATGAATGTGTGGAACGACATTTGAATAAACACTTTTTCGCAATTTGTAAAGATTTTACATACCCCTCAGCCTACTAACTTTAAACTAATAGAGATTGGTTTGGGGTTCAAAAAATGGTAAAAAAGGGTTATTTTATCGAAATTTTGTAGTTTTTAACGTGTTTTTAACGAAATCATTAAAAATGATGTTATTCCCATATGACATTAATCATAACCACCGACTCATGAAAAAAATCTTGCTCGTCTTATTGACATTTGCCATTTTCGGGATTGTCAATGCACAAAAAAAGAATCATTGGAAAGAACACACTGGGACTGCAAAAATCATCACCCACAAGTCTGTTGAAAGGGCATCATTCGCCAAGAATTTTAAGGTTTTTGATGTTGACATCACTCCGCTAAAACAGGAACTCTTAACCATTGTTGACAAACGGTCCAACAAACGCAGCACAACCATTACATTACCCAATGCTGATGGAGGAATGGAAGATTTTGAACTCATTGAAGCGTTTAATTTTGAACCCGCACTACATTCAATGGCAATACAGTTATTTCAAGATCTAAAATTGTCAAGCTATAGAATAAGCAAATCTCTTGCTCGATAGTAAGTCCCGGTTGCCAAACAACCGGGATTTTTTTGTTTGATGTGAATTGGATTGAGTGAAGCGTAATTAGTACTTTTATATAGATAATTGATCGGAAGGAAAGGATATTCGTTTTTTGATGACTTTTTTTTTGTTCCCTTTATGAAATATTATAGCACCAGAAGCAGTAACAGAAATTTGATACAACTCCATTATCAATATAAATAGTTGATTCGTTTTTACAAATAATTCAAACTAAGAAAAACATTCATTTTGATAAAATTGAATTTAAAAACAAAACATCATGAAAAATATAATCTGCTGCTTATGCATTGTTCTATTTGCATTTTCTTCAATAGCACAAAAAAATAATTCTGAAAAAGACAATGAGATATTGCGCCTGTTGAATAAATATTTTTTTACTACTTCTTCAAATTCAAATGAATTCAGAACTTTCTTTATTTTCCATGATACATTAATCATTTTTCATTCTACCCTCAAAGAAAAATCACAAATACAAGACACCACATTAATTGACCTAAAAAAATTGGGAAATGTTTCTTTACTCAAGGGGAAAGGAATTGACGGGAATTATGGTATGGGAATTCAATTTACACCACTTAAAAATTTAGTCATTGTTAAGGGCGAATCAAATTCAAATAATAGCAAAATCAATAAGAAACAACTTTCAAATACAGTGGGCACTATTAATCAAAAGATAGGCGGACAAGCAGCAGGAGTTACTGTGGGGAATGATAAATCGCCTGGTGGAAACCCTGGCGTAAGAATCAGAGGTATTACTTCTATATTTTCAAATAACAATCCATTGTATATAGTAGATGATGTGCCAATATCCAATATAAACATCATCAATCCAGACGATATTGCAAGTATTGAAGTATTGAAAGATCCCTCTGCTACTGCATTGTATGGAATAAGAGGAGCAAATGGGGTAATCCTCATAAAAACTAAAAAAGGTGATAATCAAGATGAAATAATTTCGGATGATTTCAAAAAACAAAAAGAACTCCCATATGTACTTTGGGTGTTTGGAGAGAAAGCCATAGAGTTGAAAAAATCAAACGATGGCAAACGATTAATCGAATTATTGAAAACAAAGAAAAACTAAACGAAATTTTATAATCTTGTAACTTCAAGATACAAGCATAACACATGAAAAAATTCTGTTTATTTGCCCTGATACTCATTCAACAATCGTTTCTGTTCAGTCAAACCAACACGCAACTAAATGTAGCTGGACTGATTTCAACGGTGGAAGTGCTTCGAGACAATTGGGGAGTAAACCATATTTACGCTAAAAACGAACACGACCTTTTTTTTGCACAAGGGTATTGTGCTGCAAAAGACAGGCTTTTTCAATTTGAAATTTGGCGAAGACAAGCAACAGGCACCGTTGCTGAACTGTTAGGAGAACGTGAATTAAAAAGAGATATTGGAACCCGGTTGTTCAAGTTCCGTGGCGACATCAAAAAGGAATTACAACATTATCATCCAAGAGGTGAAAGTATTATCAATGCTTACGTTCAAGGCGTTAATGCATACATCAATTTCATCAATCAACACCCAGAAAACCTGCCAATCGAATTTAAACTGCTTCATATAAAACCAAAGTCTTGGACACCTGAAGTGGTCATATCTAGGCACCAGGGATTGCTGGGAAATGTCACCCAAGAATTGAATTTAGCAAGGGCGGTACAAAAAATCGGAGAGCAAAAAGTGAAGGATATTGTTTGGTTTCATCCAAAAGTTCCAAACCTTGCAATGGACAGTACCATCAACCAAGGTCTGTTAAGTCAGGACATCTTGGGATTGTACAATACATTCAGAACAGAAATTGAATTTAATAAAGCTGACTTGGGTGAGAAAAAAGAAGCGAATTTTTTAGTGTTAAATGGTAATGTAGAAAAACCCGAGACTGACCTCTTTTTGCAATCACAGGAAATGGAAGGCAGCAACAATTGGATCATCAGTGGCGCTAAAACAGCAAGCGGATATCCCATGTTGGCAAACGACCCGCACCGAAAAATTGCAGTACCTTCACTTAGATACATTGTTCACCTCGTAGCGCCAGGCTGGAATGTTATCGGTGGAGGTGAACCCGAAATACCAGGTGTTTCAATCGGACACAATGAAAAAGGGGCATGGGGTTTGACCATTTTTGAAACCGATGGAGAAGATCTTTATTTGTACGACATCAACCCAAAAAATTTAAATCAATATTGGCACAAAGGGAAATGGGTTGACATGAAAATAATTCAAGACAGCATCCCTGTAAAAAACAGCAAGAGCAGAAAAGTAAGCTATGCCTATACGTTACATGGCCCTGTAACATTGATTGATAGTGCAAACCACAAAGCTTATGCAATCAGGGCCGCGTGGATGGAACGGGGCGGTGCTCCATACCTAGCATCCTTAAGAATTGATCAAGCCAGCAATTGGGAAGAATTCAGAGAAGCATGTTCATTCAGCCATATCCCAGGAGAAAACATGATATGGGCAGATAAGAAAGGGAATATCGGATGGCAAGCAGTGGGTATTGTTCCTGTTCGTAAAAACTTCAGTGGATATGTTCCCGTACCTGGTGATGGAAGATATGAATGGGATGGGTTCTTGCCCATCAAAGAAAGACCCTTTTTACTAAATCCATCAAAGGGATTTTTAGCAACGGCTAACCAACATGTAACACCTGAAAATTATACCCATTGGGACGCCATAGGATATACTTGGGCAGACCCGTTTAGAGGAAACCGAATCGACCAAGTGCTCTCCAATAAAAAAATCATTTCGATGGAGGACATGGGCTCCTTACAAACTGATTATTATTCAATCCCAGCAAGTAAAATCACCCCATTGCTCAAGAATATTTCATTCACTGATTCACTTGCAAATGAAGCAAAAAATATTTTAGAGAATTGGGATTATGTGTTGGATAAAAATAGCATTGCAGCAGGAATATATGTTTCATGGGAGAAACAAATCGCGTTAGTCATGACAGAAAAATTCATCTCGTCAGAAGTGAAAACATTGATTAGTTTCCAGCTAACAAAAATCATCGAATACCTACAAAATCCAACAACATATTTTGGTATAAATGGGGTTCAAAAAAGAGACCAACTTCTTTCATCAACATTTAAAGAAGCCGTCAAAAATTTACGGTTGAAATTTGGTGCATCGACACAACAATGGGTATATGGACAACCAACATACAAGCACATTACATTTGAGCATCAGTTGTCTTCCTTGGTTGATCCAGCATTAAAAAACAAATTAAACATTGGTCCACTCCCCAGGGGTGGAAATGGCTCAACACCAGGATCAACGGGCAGTGCAGACAATCAACAAACAGGTGCCAGTTTCCGGATATTGATTGATACTAGGGATTGGGACCAAGCAAAAATGATCAATACGCCAGGTCAATCGGGTGATCCAGAAAGTCCATTTTACAGAAATCTTTTTAATGATTGGGCTAACGACAATTATTTTCCGGCACTTTATTCAAAGAATAAAATCAACGCAAATACCGTTGAGCGAATTGAATTAAAACCATCATTAAAAAAATAGCAACATTAATATCAAAGCTAAATGAAATAGTCAAGAACCAAAACGCCTAATAATCCAACAACAGCAAGGATTGTTTCCATGATGGTCCAAGTTCGTAATGAATCTTTAATTGACACCCCAAAATATTCCTTGTATAGCCAAAATCCAGTATCATTAACATGAGACAATACCATAGAACCAGCACCAATGCTAAGTGCTAGTAAATTTGGATTAATCCCGGTTTTTATCAAAACAGGAAGAATCAAACCGGCAGTTGTTATACCTGCTACAGTTGATGAACCTGTAACGATACGCAACAAAGCAGCAATTAACCATGCAATGATAAACGGATTAAGGTTACTGTGGTTGGTTATTTTCAGGATCTCATCTCCAACATGCATTGCCTGCAAAATCTCCTTAAAAGCACCAGCCCCAGCAAACGTGAGTGTGAGAGGAGCAACTTCTTTAATGGCATCAACCAACCAAATTTGCATATCAGACCACGCAATACCTCTGCTGAAACCCAATAAATAAATTGCAAACGCCAGCGAAATAAGAAGAGCCACGATGGGCTCTCCTACAAATAGTAAAAATTGGTTATTAGCGAACGCATGAATGGAAATTAAAATTACGGGCAACAACAAAACAAATAAGCTAGAAGACAATTTGGGATTGTTTACAATAATTTCATCAGTTACAAAAGACATCGGATTGGCTTTGATATTTTTTAAGGTCTTACCAAATAACCATCCTGAAATCAGCATCGCCGGAATAGAAATGACAATACCCAAACCCAATGTTTTTCCCATATCTGCTCCGGGCAGATGCATAACCAAATAGTAAGGTGCTGGATGAGGCGGTAAAAAACCTTGGGTAATCGATAATGATGCAAGCATCGGTATGCCAAGATAGATCGGATTCAAGTGATGCTTTTTTGCAGCAGACAAAACCAATGGTGCCATTAATAAAAATGCTACTGAAAAAAACAAAGGCAAGCCAACGATAAAACCGATAACCATAAAAGCAAAGGGGAGTTTTTTTGGACCGAAAAAATGAACAAGTTTGTCTGTAATTACTGCATTAGCATTGCTGTTCGCTATCACCTTTCCTATCATTGACCCCAGAATAATGATTGGAACAATTGCGCCCAATGTTGAACCAATTCCTTTTTGAATCGACTCTATCAGTTCGTTCGTTTTCAAGCCATTTGCCAATCCCAAAAACATGGATACCACAATAAATGAAAGAAATGGCTGTATTTTAAGCAGAGAAATTAAAGCAACCAACAGGATGATTCCTATGATTACAAGTACCCACATATCTTATTTTTTTGAAAATTTATGACATCATCATCAAAATAAAGTTAGCAATATTTTTATACGTGTTATCTTTTTATCTAAACCCTAAAAAACTTAGAATTATACTGATAGTTTCACTTAAATAAAGAACTAAGCTATCTAGCTGTATTGTAAATAAGTTCCTAAATTTAGCATGATGAAAAAATTCTTGACTTCAGTAATTGCATTACACAATGTAAACGGTCAACTTGGGAAATGGCCTGGTCCAATTATTGAAGCAGAATCCTTGGAAGAAGCTAAGACTTGGTGTTTGAACAACACGCAATACCTTTTCGTTGAACAAGAAATCCTAACTGTTCAAAGTAGTCCAGAAAACAACAACCTGAATTGATTTAAACATATTTATTACTGGATAATTGGTAAGTTTTCTTTTCTATGGGAAATTTACACCCTAAATTGGCATATATGGCAAAAACAATATTACATAAGGCAGATACCAGAGGAAAGGCTGACCATGGATGGCTTCAAAGTTTTCACAGCTTCAGTTTTGCAGGATATTACAACCCCGAAAGGATGAATTTCGGCACGTTGAGGGTGTTGAATGATGATTCGGTGAAAGGAGGCATGGGTTTTGGCAAACATCCCCACGACAACATGGAAATCATCAGCATACCACTTGAAGGCGACTTGGAGCACAAGGACAGCATGGGAAATACAACTGTAATCAGAAAAGGCGACATTCAGGTGATGAGTGCAGGAACAGGGATCTACCACAGTGAGTATAACAAAAATGCGGATCAGACGGTGAAATTCCTTCAAATTTGGATTTTCCCAAACAAGAAAAATGTTCAGCCACGCTATGACCAAGTTTCCCTCAATGAGGCAGACAGAAAGAATAAACTTCAACAGATACTCTCGCCAAATATAGGCGATGAAGGGGTATGGATACACCAAGATGCATGGTTTCATCTAGGCACGTTCGACAATGAGGTTGAGAAGACATACCAAATTAAAAAGTCGGGCAATGGGGTTTATGCATTTGTGTTGAAAGGGAAATTTTTGGTAGAAGGTCAACAATTAGAACATAGAGACGGATTAGGAATTTGGGATACCGAATCATTCAACATAGAATCAAATGAAGTGGGTTCTGAAATTTTGTTGATGGAAGTACCAATGGCATAATCAATTAAATAAACATATTGAACAGATGACATACATTTGAAGCAAAGCTGTTGAGGTTTTTCAAATCAATTAATTAATAAAATGACCACAAAGGATCAACCCCATTATAAATCCGCCAATTTAATTCGAACATTTAGAAAAGTGCACAAACAAATTGCGATTTTCTTGTTTGCTTTATTTTTGATTATTTCAATAACTGGATTGTTATTGGGATGGAAGAAAAATTCCTTTGGACTTATTCTTCCTGCTGTTTCAAAGGGGGTTTCATCTGATTTAAAAACATGGCTATCATTCGATAGTTTACAAACAATTGCCGTCAATGCATTGCACGACTCAATTTCTCCAAATTTGTTAACCACTTTAGAGCGTATTGATGCACGACCTTCGAAAGGAATTGTCAAATTTGTTTTTGCAGACGACTATTGGGAAGTTCAATTAGACGGTACAAGTGGTAATGTTTTGAATATTAACAGACGACGATCAGATATCATAGAAAATATACATGATGGGACGATACTTGATGTGCTGTTTAACACAAAAAATGATCAATTCAAATTATCCTACACAACTATCATGGGACTAGCGTTGCTCATGTTGACTGTATCAGGTTTTTGGCTCTGGTATGGTCCAAAAAAACTCAGAAAACAAAAACAAAGTGAACACAAAAATTAGCCTTGATTAAAAACGCTATAGCAAATCGTGTAATTTTTGTACAAATTCAATTTTAACGTTATATTCCTGTGCAATCTGTTCAATTGTTTTTTTACTCCTGCGGAGTTCACTTAAAATGGCTATAGTAAGGTCAGCGCCTTTTTCTACACCTTTCTCTATTCCCTTTTCAATTCCTTTCTCAATACCCTCTTCAAACCCGTCGTCGAAGCTTTCAATCATCGTTGCATTCCAAACTCTGATATTGTCAAGATAAAGATCATAACCATATTGCTGTGGAGGTGTTAAGGTTGATTAATCAAGAATAATTGAAGCTTTTTTGAGGTTTGGATAATCATGTTTTTTTTCCATGGGAAGATGTTTTACGTAGTCCGGTTCAGCCAAAAACCTGATCAATCGGTGTAATGGATTTTCCAAATCAAATTTAATGATTTTTTAAACTTGAACTGCAAATCAGACATAGGTCCTAACCATCTTCTTTTCATAAAACAAAGATGTGTTTTGAACCTTTTTTTGAAAGGTGAAAAATCACAAAAAAATAACAGAAAAACACCGAATTTTTCTGTGAACCATAGAAATATGTTTGTGAAATATTTAGGTAAAAAATCAACAATTATGCAAGCTTGCAAATAGTTTTTCCTTGCATGAACTTGTTTTAACTATGTAAAAAAATAACGTTTATGAAAGGAACAATGTCAAGATATGGCGGACATGGATTTATAATAGGAAAAGGAAAAGCCAGTTCTGTAGGCCTTCCTGAAGAGCAAAGCCTTGAAAACATGCTTGATAATCATGCTTTTCAGATGAAAGGATTTTCTTATTTGTCATCTTACGAAATGATGCCTGAATTTATGGGTGCCTATAACAAGTTGCCTTCCCATTTCATGAAATTAGCAGACATGGAACATACTTGTTTGGAAGTATTCCTGCAATATGATGTTGAATTGCAAACATCAATATACATTGGTGGAATAAAATATGCAAATGTATTTGGGTGTTTTATCAAAACAGACTTTGAACCGCTGGAACTCTCGCTGGGTAAATTTTCTCCGAGTTATGATTTAGTTTTAGTTATGAGGGTGGATGATAAAACCGAAGAAGAAATTATTCAACTGAAGTCAAAAATTTTTGAACGCATGATATGTTTGTTGGTATATGAAATGGGATTAACAAATTTAAACAACGACATTACAGCTTCGCGCACAGCAGAAGGTAAAAAGCTAAACATGACTTCACTTGAAGAGCTTTTAGGAGCCTTGAAAGATGTAGAAAACAGAGAACAATTGGCAGATGCATTGGAGTTTTGAAATGCTTCTAAAGTTATTGAAAAATATTATACACCTCCAATAGGTTGAGGATACGATGTCTACTTTTAATTCGTAAAATTTTTTTTTCAAGTAGTCTTGTTAACTTTAGATTAAAGGAATGTTGAAAGCAGAGGTGTTGAAGTAGGCCTGCAAGAACTCGCAATTGCAGAAATATTTGAATGTGGATTGGTAATTTGATTTGGAATAAAGAATGAATATAAAAGTCATCATACAACAACCCGAGGGACGCCGATTAGAGTTCAAACAGGAATTGCCTGCTACAGCTGATCTCGCAAAAACCATCGTAGCATTTGCCAACGATGCCGGAGGTGATTTGTATATTGGCATTCAAAATAACCCGAGAGAATTGGTGGGTATTCCTGAGGCTGATCTGATGAAAGTAGAGGAGCAACTGGCTTCGTTGATTCATGCTCATTGCACTCCAGTAATTATTCCAGAAATATCACTGCATGCAGAGGATGATATCCATTTTATCCGTGTCCAAATTCACCGCGGCAGTGATTTTCCTTATCACTTAAAATCAAAGGGCAAACATGATGGAACTTATATCCGTATCGGCTCCACCAACCGTCTTGCTGATCAATCTATCATTGAAGAATTAGAACGCAGAAAAAGGAATGTATCGTTCGACAGTGAGCCAGTTTATGGAAAATCACCAGAAGATTTCAATATCAATATTTTCCGAACACAATTCCAAGAACTAACCGGTGAAAAACTGGATAATGCAGCCCTAAAAAAGCTAGGGCTTATAAAAGAGCAACAAGGTGTTTTATTGCCTACAAATGCACTGGTACTTTTTGCAGATTTTGAGAGCCGAAAAGAATTGTTTCCTTATTCCAAAATTGAATGTGCCCGTTTTAAAGGCATAACTACTGACACCAAGATAGACGACAAAACCATAAACGAACAAATAGACTTGCAGCCTGCAGAAGCCCTCAGGTTTATTCAGCGGCAAGTTGATCAAGGTTCAGTAATACAGGGAGTCTACACCAAAGGCCGTTGGGAATATCCCATGGATGCCATCCGGGAAGCCCTTCGTAATGCCGTTGTTCACCGTGATTACAGTTTAACTGGCAAGGATATAAAAGTGGCTATCTACGATGACATGGTAGAAATAACCAGTCCCGGCACCTTACCTCCTTCTATCGATTTTCAGGAAATGGAAGCCCGACAAAGTGATATTCGGAACAAGGTGATTGCCCCTATTTTCAAGCAAATGGGTGTGATCGACCAATGGGGAAATGGGCTGAAAATTATTGCAACTGAGTTAAAGACATACCCGGAAATTGAGTTCAAATGGTTTGAGAAAGGACTTCAGTTTCAGGTTCAGTTTATTAAAAAGAACTACCAGACAGAAGTTAATCAATTTGTTGATATTGAGTTAGTTGGGAAGGAATTAGGGGCCATACTGGGCCTAAGTTGGGATCAAGTTGGGACTAAGGCACGACCAAGACGGCACCAAGTTGGCACTAAGTCGGCACTAAGTTGGCACCAAGTTGAGGATTTACTGTCTTTAACCGAAACAACCAAATCTATAAAGGAACTCATGGAGCGTTTAGCATGGAAAGACAGAACCAAGTTCAGGGCAAAATACATTAACCCATTGTTGGAATTGGAGCTTTTGCAAATGACCATGCCTGACAAACCAAACAGTTCTAAACAACAATATTATTTGACTGCGAAAGGGAGAAAGTTTCTTGATTTTATCAAAAATACTCCTGTTTCGTAATTACTAATACGCAATTGACTATGACAGAACAATGGCTCATAAAGAACGAGCAAAATATGGCGATTTTTTATTTACAACTCTGTCCAAAAATTTGTTGCCATTATTTGGCTCTGGGTTTTCTTATAGGCAACTTGCATTTTTTAGGCAATTTTATAAAACTTACCCAAATATGAACGCACTGCGTTCACATTTTACATGGACACATTATAGATTACTTTTAATGACTACAAGTAAAATAAAAAGGAATTTTTATGAAACTGAATCTCAAAAAAATAATTGGAGTTCTCGTCACTTGGAAAGACTAATCAACAGTCAATTGTATAAACGGCTTCGATTGTGCAACAACCCTTCTAAAGTATTATCACCTGCAGAATTGAAGAAAATTAATGTGTAAGACAACTAAAAACTTGTAGTGATATAGAAAATTAGTCACCTATACCAAAACAAGCCTTAGTTGTCTCTACATAATACTGTTAACTAAAAGTCTAATATACACTGTTCCAATATGCCCTCTCATCGTCAGTAAGTCCTTCATATCCCTTTGTAACAAGGGCAGAACGCATGCGTTGGTACAGACTCATAGAATTTGCATATTTAGATTTCTCAACATTCTTTTTCTCTTCATCCAGGACTTTTTCTGGCTCTAACGGAAGTTCATTTTCTTGTGTTGTCATACTATAAATCTTAAAACGCTTCATCAAATTTTGATCAACTGTGCTTTGTTTCCTATTTGACCGTATACAATTGCATGTTGCCGATATCGTTGTCCGAGCTTAATCGCAGCATCTTTTGTTATCCCTAAAACAAGAAAACTGTGTTCTGGCTTCCATGATGAATCTGCTCCAATAGCTTCTCCTTCAAAAATTAAATACCTTTCTAAATCTTCTTTCAATTGGTTGTTTTTCCTTTCATTGAACTCATCTAGTTCAAGCTCTGAATATGGATTGCATGCTGTGAGGTAAGCCCATACAACGCAATTGAATTTCGACAGCAAGTCGCTCAGTGCAGCATTTTCCTCGCCAATCTTAATCGAAATGCTTGGTTCAAATACATTGAAGCTGGTTTCATTGTATGCCTTTATTAATTCCTCCATGGTAGCAGCCCTGAATGGATAATTGGAAAATATTTCATTCTCATATTTTATTTTTCCTTTCAAACCAAGTATGTTGTCTTTGTAATATATGGGCCCTTCACCCATTCTCTTTTTTAAAACTACACCCAGCGCAAGTAAATAAATTGCTTGTCTTCGTACCCCAACAATACCTAATCTAGATTGTGCATTGTATAGCTCAACAAGTTTTTCATTGCTGAATGTTGATAGATTTTCAATTTCTTCGTTGAGGATTTCACGATCACCTCCTTGCGTTAATAATAAATATTCTGTTCCGTGTCTCATTGAATTATTTTTACTGTATTGATAATTGTAAACTGATGTTTTTCTATTTCTTGAAATAATTAGATTGAAAACTTCAATCTTAAAAATATTTTCTAGATTCGGGGATAAGTACAAAACGCTGGAAATAGCTCCTGTAAATGATTGTAAAAATCTGAAGCAATGGATGTTCTTGTTGCATGTGATAAATTTTTGGTTTAAAAATTTATCAACGAGAAAAATGAATCGAGGGGATACCTTTTATTTTGACCTGAGAGCCCTCATCATTTTACCACCGTGGAGTTGTTGCTCTCGGTTGGTATCCTTTCGGATTCTTGATGATACAGCAAAGATAATTGATGACTGTAACAGCACTAAATATTTGCAAGCTTGCAAATAAAATAGTTTAAATTATTTACCTAAATCGTTGTTATTTATCAATAAATAGCATCCTCAAATTCCACTAAACTCCTGTCAAGTTCAATGCGTTTTGGATTGTTTCTAGCACCAGTAATGCAGTAATGGTTTGCTAGCCTTTCATCCATGCATTTCATAAATGCTTCTCTGATGCGTGAACATTTTTCACTCATAGAATTTGAATATGGATTAGCAAGTTCTGCCACACTTTTTTGAATTGTTTGCATCGATGTTCTATTGCTAATCTTAGAATAGATATTGAATAGCTCATTTTTGTATTTAGGAAGATCCTTAAACATGATGCCATCTTGTTTCAATAAAAAGAAGATAAATACAGTCTTTTGCAATGGAGTGAGTTCAATTTCTTTTTTGAATTCCTTAAGAATAATCTTCCCTGTTGATGTTATCAATATGCTGCTAGGAGCATCTACATTGGCATCCCTTAAGTCTGCAATCAATGTGCGCATGCTGCTATCTGTTGGAATGTTGAACTCCCTCATCTTCTTCAACATAAATAGCATCATCTTGATGGCACCGTTGCTGCTGTTTAGTTTCAGTTCTTTTTCGATTTCCGTTTGCAGCCTACTTGAGATGGCCATGTCTTCTGTACTGAAGATCCCGTCTGGCTCATCGTCTTTCAACTGTTTAGCAGATCTGGATGTTGAATACTGAAACTGAGGCTGACTATCAATTTTCACTGCTGAAGGCACTGAAAGCAAATAAAATTCTATGCTGTCATCGATGTTTTTAGCATCAATAGTTGGTAGATGATATACCCTGTATTCATATCCTTGTCCTAAAGCTTGCTTTGTACTTCGAATGAAACATGCACCGTGAATTTCTTCAAAACCAATTAATTCTTTGAAAAATTTAGGATTGGATAAATGCTTTCTTACCTGATTATTGGCAGTATTATCGGTATTAATAATTGGAAAATAATATTCAGTTAGTTTTTCAAAATCCGCTTCAACAGCATCATTAAATAAATGAGGGAAAATAAAATCTATCTCTTTGGCATCTAATGAACTGTAAATTTTTTCATAATGTTTTTTTATTTGCTGCTTTACCAGCGGCTCGTCCATCCCTTCATAATAAAAAACTGTTGAACGATTTTCAAAAATATTCTTTGCAACTTGGAGTTGAATTGGAAGCATTTTGAGAGTTTCAGGCCGTGGATCTAACTTCTGGGTCATCTCTTTCTTAATGACTGTTTCAGAAACCAATTCCAATTCTTTTTTTCTCCACAACAAAGAAACAAGTTCAATAAGATAATTATTAACGCTGCCCATCAATTCAATGAACAAGTTTTTTTTGCATTTGACAATATGCTTATGTAACTCAAATATCAAAATAAATGGAAGTTGTAAAACCAACCAAACAGTCAACATAAGACCAATTAGTATAGCTAGTGTTTTTTTAATAATGCGCATAGGTATGTTATATGTTGTATAGAAAAAAGAAAATGCAAGCTTGCAAAAGATAAAATGTTTTTTTACAAAAACATAGTTTCACTGCAAAATTAATCAAGTATGAAACAGTTATATGGATTTATGTATTTTATTCTATTTGCAAACATTGCAGTTGCACAAATTGAATCTGGAAAACAGGTTTTTAAGTCTCCAACCTTGACTGATTTAGTGATGAAATCCAAAACAGTAGCAATTCTCCCATTCAATGTTTCCATTTCTTACAAGAAAATGCCAAAGGGAGTTAGTCTAGAAAATGTCAAGGACAACGAAAAGCAAGAAAGTATGCAGATGCAACAAGGAATGTTCACTTATCTATTGAGAAAATCAAGTGACTATTCTGTAAGTTTTCAAGATGTGGAACGAACAAATGCCTTGCTGAATAAGGCAGGTGTAATGAATGCCCTTAGTGGTATTTTGGCAGACTCCCTTTGTAAAATTCTAAATGTAGATGCAGTAATCAAGTGCAATTGGAGTTATGCCAAAACGGGAAGTGAAGCTGGAGCAATTGCAAGTTCATTGTTGCTTGGAGTAGGAAAAGGCACTGGAAGCGGTCAATTGGTAATGCAAGTTTATGGAGCTAAAGATGGAGAGCTTGCTTGGAGGATGTCGAAAGAAATGAATGAAGGGGCTTTCTCCTCTGCCAATGAATTGATGGAAAGAATGATGAGAAAAGTTGGTCGTGTATTTCCTTTCGAAAAATAAAATGATTCCAATAGAACTCATGCTAACCATGAAAAATATCACCAATCATTTTCAATTCCATGCATCTCAAATTTTGTGTTGATGCATGGAATTGCATTTATATGAAATTGATGTTTGAAAAACTAATCCTCAATATTGAAAATTAAATTACTTGTTAATTTAAAAAAATATTTATGGAATCTATGACCGCGATATCTATTGTTACAGGTCTAGGGTCATCCATCATGTTGAGTATATTTGATATGTCTTTTACCTTTTCATAATCCTGTTTCTCTAAAAAATGTTCCATGCATAAATGATAAGCCCCGAGCAAATCGTCCTTGAATTTTTGCTTGTCATTAAAAACGCAGGTGCCCAAAAGCATGATGCTTTCATAGCTTATCAACATAGCAAGTTCAAGGTCAAATTCAGATGGGTCGAGATTTATTTCTATTTCTTTAATTCTGCTTTTTCTCTTTTTGTCGTTTTTCATGTTGATTAATTTTTTTGTGTGTTGAATGATTCATCCCTATCATGATATTGTGAAGCATTAATTCATGTGCAAGGTTATGTACCTGAGTGAAATTTTGTTTCAAAATGCAAAAGCGCGTTTGCACTTGCGATTTACTAAAACAAAAACCCCAGCAGTTTTGCCAGGGTTTTTATGATGGAGCTGATTCTGAGCCATCACCTAAGTATTATTTTATTTAGTTAATGATCACTCTTGATTTTTCCTGTTTGTAAATCATACACAGTTCCCTCACGCAGCATTTGGAAAGGCCTAAAAACCCTTTTCCAGGCTTGCAGCTGCGTTTTCCAATCGTTTTGATCATATATCAAGACATAAGACTTCCCAGCGACGGAAAGGCTGTTTCCTGCCACCACAGCGGCGGTTGACTCGTCGATGGCGATGCCTAGGATACTTGGGTGTGCCTCTAGTACTGGAATTAGGTCAAATTGCCTATTCCGCACGAGCACATGCTGGTCAATAGCTGTATTTTTTAAAAATGAAAATCCGGCTTGAAACGATGTTTTCACATTGGGAGTTTTCCGGTGATCGCCGCCAATCAATAGAGAACCCATGATGGTGGCACCGGCGGATGTTCCCATGATCACACCTCCCCTTTCCAACAACGCAAACATTTCCCTGTGTAATTGAGTATTTGCATAAGCCTGTGTAATCAAATCCTGATCTCCTCCTCCAAAATACAAGCCCTTGGCCTTCCGCATCAATTCAATCAAAGCCGGATCATCTGCCATTTTTTTGTCGCGTGTATGGATGGTATGAAGATTTGTGAACCCCCTGGTAGAAAATTTTTTCAGATGCCCACCTTCACGGATATACGCCTCATCGCTTGTTGCTGTGGGAATAACCACAATAGGCTGATCTTTTCCTCCGATAGAAGCAGCAAAAAGATTGAAGAGTGTATCGGGAATATCCCCACCTCCGATGACGATGAGTTTTCCCTTGGGCAAAAACAATCCGTTATCCTGCGCTTGGACAGCAAATGACATCAAAACAGCCAGCAAGACTGACAATAACTTCATATTAAGATTGAATTATGTTGAAGGTTTTCTATGTTAATCAAATTTCATCTTCTTGAAATATTCCAATCCAAGTGATTTTGCCTTGGCTATGTTCTGATCCGGAATGGATTCTGGATCAGGGTGGTTGTCGACGGCAATTTCAAGCAAAGCCTCGCGAAGGATATGCAACATTGGATACGGAGACCTGTTGGTATAATTAGCAGGATCATTGTCGTTAGAATCTGCAAAAACATAATTCGGATGAAAGCTTGCAACCTGGTATATTCCTTCAAAACCCTCTTCTATAATCAGTTCTTCTGCCTCAAAAACAAGATCGAGGTATTCTTCAAAATCTGAGAAGCCTTCTGGCAAGATAATCAGTGCTGTCTCTACTTCTGGTTGCTCATTAAGGTTAAGACACATAACCCTCAAAGCCACCAAAGCGGTTTGAAAATCGGTATCATTGATTACCCGGTATTCTATACGGTTTGCTGCGAAAGGCTTGCGGGCAAAAGGACAAAAATTCAAACCAATCACAACATCCTTGATCCAATTTTTTGTCTTATTGATAATTATTTTTTCTGTTTGTTCCATGAGTATAATTTAAATCCTTCCGAAGATAACACAAGATTCTTTTCATAATAATTTGATTTATGATTTAAACCCGAATTTGAAATTAATTGCAACTCAAAATTTAAGTTTATCATCAATATCAATTATCTATAACTTTAGAAATGATCCAACAAATTCCATTTGATATTATTGAAAAGCCTTTCGAATATAAAGACATCAAAATTAAAAATGGGTATCAACTTCATTTAACAAAAGATTTTGATTTTAATGAAATTGAGGTAGGGAGTTGTCCATTTTATTTAATAACGCTAGGACATAACTTCGTGTTAGAACCAGTGATGATATATACTTTTTTCGTAGGTGAGAACAACGAGATTTTCCTTGAATCAGAAGCCATTTCTTCTTCGGAATGGATTACACAAACGAATCAACCAGATCTTACAGGATTCATCTGGCCAAACATTGATTCATACCTGATGCATGGATTTCAACCCAGTATCTTATTTGTATTGGAAGAATTAACCAACAATAGGTTGATTGACCCAATCATGAATATTAGAACCAGAACTTACTTTGAATAAAATCAAGTATAAATTTTAAACTAAGAATGAATTCAAATGAAGAATGAAAAATGGAATAGCCTCTTGTGAATGGCTGTTATATTTTTCATTCTTCATTCTTCATTTAACCTACAGGTTTCCTTTTTTCAATTCTGAAACAGCGAAATCAACTGCTCTTGCAGTTAACGCCATATATGTCACTGATGGATTTTGGCAGGCAGAAGATGCCATGGCAGAACCATCTGTGATGAACACATTCTTTACATCATGCATCTGGTTCCATTTGTTGAGAACCGATGTTTTTGGATCTTTACCCATGCGGGCTGTCCCCATTTCATGAATGCAGAATCCAGGAGCTGGCATGTTGTCGTATGTTTTGACGTCTTTGATACCAGCGGCTTCAAGCATTTCAGCAGCACTGTTTTTCATGTCGACGCGCATCTTCATTTCATTGTCCTTGAATTCACAATCGATATCCAAGGTTGGCAAACCCCACTTGTCTTTTTTGTCTTTGTTGAGGGTAGCCTTGTTCTCATAATATGGAAGGTGTTCTCCCCAAGAACCCCATCCCATTGACCATTCGCCTGGTTCTGTAACGGTTTCTTTAAGTGAAACTCCTATTTCATCTGATCTATCGCGTCCCCTAGAAGCACCGCCTTGGTATCCGAATCCACGCAGGTAGCCAGCAGAAGAGCCGCCATCGAGGTTGCGGAATCGTGGAACGTAAATGCCGTTAGGCCTTCTACCGAAAGTGTATTTGTCCTTAAACCCATCATATTTACCGCTAGCACCAACACCATAGTGATGGTCCATTAGATTGTGTCCAACTTGCTCGCTGCTGTTCCCGAATCCATTGGGGAAAGCGTCTGAAACAGAGTTTAGAAGGATTTGGGTGGTACCCAAGGTTGATGCGTTTAAGAAAACTATTTTGGCGTAAAATTCTTCTGTCATGTTGGTTTCCGAATCAAGGATTCTGACACCTTTGGCGCGACCAGTTTCTTTGTCGTACAAAACTTCGGTTGTAATTGAGTTCGGTCTCAACGTTAGGTTTCCGGTAGCTGCTGCGGCCGGAATGGTTGCTGAGTTCGAGCTGAAATATCCTCCGAAAGGACAACCTTGGTGGCATTTGTTCCTGAATTGACAAGGGCCACGGGTACCAATTTTCTTGGTATGGTTGGCAGAGCGTCCTATAATCATGGGACGTCCCATTTTGGTTTTCAAGTTTTCCGCAACCATTTGCTCCACGCAGTTCATTTCCATGGCAGGGTGGAAGTCGCCATCCGGTAGATGTGGAATTCCATCTCTTGAACCACTGATGCCAGCAAATTTTTCAACATAGCTGTACCAAGGGGCTATGTCCTTATATCTTATAGGCCAATCGGTGCCGAATCCGTCTTTCCCATTGGCTTCAAAATCAAGATCGCTCCAACGATAGCACTGGCGTCCCCACATGAGTGAGCGACCACCAACATGGTTACCACGAATCCAATCGAAAGGTTTTACTTGGTTGTATGGAAGATCGTTATCGTTCACGAAGAATTTTTTAGAAACTTCGTCAAACGCATAGCATTTGCTTTGTATAGGTGAATTTTTTCTGTCTTCCTCGGTTTTCCCGTTTCTGTGAGGAAGTTCCCAGGGGTCTTTTTCGGTGCCTTGGTAGTCTTTTATGTGTTCTACATTGCGGCCCCTTTCAAGAAGAAGGGTTTTTAATCCGTGTTCAGTGAGTTCTTTAGCGGCCCAGCCTCCGGAGATACCGGAGCCAACAACGATGGCATCGAATTGATTTGGCATGTAAATTATTTTAGTGGTTGACTAACATCCAAGGCATTTGCAAAGGTGTTAGCTTTCGGTAGTACAATTTACAATAAAGTTTTAAAGAAAAAGACAAAATAGTTGAGGAGGTTGAGTTTGGTTGAAGAGGTTGAAGTCGAAGATCCCGAGAGTGCGAAGCACGAATCGGGAGTGTTGAGGATGGGGGGAATAATAAAAATCGAAACTCTAAACCCATTAATTTTGCTATTTCCATTACTTCAATTATATTTGCATTCCCGCGAAAGTAGGGAATGGTGAGGTATCTCGATCTAGATCGGGAAATGCACTGAAATTAAATGGTGCGGTAGCTCAGTTGGTAGAGCAATGGACTGAAAATCCATGTGTCGCCGGTTCAAGCCCGGCTCACACCACAAAAGCCCTGGCAGAAATGCCGGGGTTTTTTGTTTCCGTGCTCGGTTTCTATTTCTTTTCCCAAATTTCTATATTTTTCAACAAAATGTAATTATGATAAGTTATAGTGTTCGCTTATCTGTAATTGTAACTCGTTCTATGAGTCAAACGATAAATGTTTAAATTACAGTAAACAACTACCATGGCTAAAAGAGGACTTTCCTTTTTTTAGAAATGAAAGAACCGTCTAAATTAAAGAGGCACAATGAAGAAAATTTACTCACTTAATTTATTATATTCATTAATGAATGTTAGTAAGATGAAATTATTTAGATGCAGATGAAACGAAGAAAGTTTATAGAAAATATATCTCTGGGAACTGTTGGAATTACATTTTCAGAATTACCTAAAAATCTTTATAGCCCCAATGAAAATACTACTTCACACCAGGATATACTGAAAATTGGTTTTCTAACTCCCCCCGAATCTGCAAAACCCCAAACCTGGTGGCATTGGCGCGAAGGAAGAATCAGTAAAGAGGGAATTACCGCAGAATTGGAAGCGATGAAACGAATTGGCCTGGGCGGGGTTACTATGTTCAGTTCTAAGCGAATGGGCGAGACAGGACAAAACGTTCTTTGCCTAACCCCTGAGTGGCATGAATGTGTAAAACATGCATTAAAAGAATGTGACAGGTTGGGAATGTCATTCAATTTCCAAAACTGTGCCGGATGGAGTGGTTCGGGAGGTCCCTGGATTACGCCGGACAAGAATATGATGCGGGTTGTTTTCACAAAACATATTGTAGAAGCTGGTGCCACACTCGAGTTGGAAGCGCCACCATCATGGCCCGAAAAGGGTAATACTTATTATCGGGATATTGCCATACTCGCCTATCCTATGCCGGAAGTGTATAAAAGTTTAAAGGAATTGCCTCGCCCTAAAGTGACTAGTAATTGTATAGAAAATCCGGATCGTTTATATAAATCTGTTGGAGAAAAGCCTAAAACTAATGAGCATCCTGAGTTAAATATCGATTATGCAAAGTCAGCATGGGTACAATTTGAGTTTCCAACAAGGGAAACCTGTCGATCTGTTAAAATCTCAGGATCAAGATCGAGTATGCCAGATGAACACAGCGCAAGAATTTTAGCAGGAGATGATGAAAATAATTTTCATGAAGTTGTTCAGCTTTCTACCTATATCTCGTTGTTTCATCATAAGGATGCCAGTATAACGCATGCCATCCCAAAAACTACAGCCAAGTTTTTTCGGTTGTTATGGGACGGGCCAGCAAAATTAAACCTAAGTAATATTGTATTGTCTTCGGAACCAGTTGTCAACGCACTCAACAGGAAAACAGGAGAACTGGGGTGTACTTTTATTTCAGAACCAATACTGCCAACTGAGGTTGGTACCGCAGTTCCAATTGGCAGCATCCTTGACCTAACCAACCGACTTGATGAACAAAAAAAGCTTAAATGGACAGCTCCTTCGCATGAAAACAAATGGATTGTTATTCGTGTAGGTTATCAAAATACAGGGAAGGAGAATGCACCGGCAGCGATTGAGGTAACAGGGCTGGAATGCGACAAATTCAATGCTGAGGCAGTTGAATTTCATTTTAATCATTACGCCTCTGAGATAATCAAGGATGCAGCCGTTGTGAATTCGAAAAACCTGACTGGCATCACTTTCGACAGTTGGGAGGCAGAGTCTCAGAACTGGTCACCTGTATTTAGAGAAGAGTTTCGTAAACGATGTGGTTATGATGTGATAAACTACCTTCCTGCTTTTGCCGGTTACATTATAGAAAGTCGAGAACTTACAGATCGATTTCTTTGCGATGTGCGCCAAACAATGAGCGATCTTGTATCGGAGACTTTCTTTGGTGGAATGACTAAGCTAGCACACAAGCATGGTTTACAAGTTCATGCAGAGGATAGTGGTGGTGGTGGTGAGACGATGGTATCGGATCCTGTCCAGCATTATCTACATGTAGATATTCCCATGAATGAGTTTGGGAATACCATGAAGTATGCCGCTTCTGCTGCCCACCTTACTGGTAAATCCGTTGTTGCCACAGAAGCCTACACTCAAGGGCGGGCAGACTGGCAAAGCTGTCCTGCATCACTCAAGGCAAAAGGGGATGAGGCTTTTTGTGACGGAGTCAATCGATTGGTTTTCCATACCTATACGCATAATCCAGATCTACATTTGATTTCTCCCGGACCGGCATTTGGTCCTTATGGATTGGCTTTTAGTCGTGGTCAGACTTGGTGGGAGATGGGGCATTCTTGGATATCATATCTTTCAAGATGTCAGTTTCTTCTCCAACAAGGAAAACCTTGTGCTGATGTCTTGTATTTCTATGGTGAAGAACCGGGAGGGCCTATCCCCATGGTTTTAGAGGGTGGGAACGAAATGTTTGATAAAAAGCTAAGATTACCACAAGGCTATGATTATGATCTTTTACCCCCAGAAACTTTAAAGAATGATCTGTCATTCAAAGACGGAAAATTTATTACAAAAGGCGGCGCATCCTATAAACTGCTAGTTTTACGTAGCTCATATAAAATGAGCCCTGAAGTTGCTGAAAAAATCAAAAAACTGGTACAATCCGGGGCAACTGTTTTGGGTCCTCGTCCAACCCAGAGTCCAGGATTAAATAATTATCCGCAATGCGACAAAATTGTTGCGGAGATAGGTAAAGAAGTATGGGGAAATTGTGATGGGAAGACGACTTTTCGGCATTCTTACGGCAAAGGGCAGGTGTTTTCTGGGTTGGAAATAAAGGAGGTTCTTGAATCGATGTCATTACTTCCTGATTTTAGCGTTGTAGAAATTGATCAAGATGTAAGGTTTATTCATCATTCTTTTGAGGGAACAGACACTTATTTTATCAGTAATGGTAGGTCGGTTCCAGTAAATTTTAGTGCTAATTTCAGAATTTCCGGAAAAAAACCAGAAATATGGGACCCTGTGGTTGGTGAAATAAAACAGGTTGTATCATTTAGCCAGTTAGGTAATCAAACTGTAATTCCAATGTGGCTTGACTCCTGTGCATCGGTTTTCGTGGTTTTCAGGAAATCAGCATCTAGCCAGAATATGAAAAAATCATATAAAACCGAGTTGGCACCTAATTCTGAGATGGTTTTAAATAATCCATGGAATGTAAATTTTTCTCCAGGATGGGGAGCGCCGGAATCAATAAAGTTTGAAAAGCTAAATGACTGGAGTAAAATGACGGAAAAAGCAATTAAATATTATTCTGGATTGGCGGTCTATTCAACTTCATTTTATTGGAATCGATCAGTTTCAAACGAAATATATCTTGATTTGGGTCGTGTTGAGGTAATTGCAGGAGTGAAACTTAATGGGAAAGAGTGTGGTATTGCATGGACTCCACCGTATCGAGTTGATATTTCTGATGCTTTGCTGTTAGGCGAAAATCAGCTTGAAATACAGGTGGCTAATACTTGGTTAAATCGTTTAATGGGCGATGGACTTCATATTGATATGGGCTCTGAAAAACAAACCTGGACAACCTGCAATCCTTTTACTGTTGATCCTGAACTAACAGTACCGGATATAAGTACGCGATCAATGCTTGCATTTAAAGATTTGAAACGTGAACCAGTACCTTCTGGATTGATTGGGCCGGTTCGAATATGGGAACTTTAATAGAAAATTTCGCAGTAAGAATTCAAAAACTAAGTGGCTTTTTTTAAACCGTGCTCAGAAACATCTTCAAACAATCGATTTATATCCGTCTATTCAATTATAAACACATATCGATATCCTTAAAAATCGCTCATTTAAGTGGTATATGATGTTTTGATCAACACCTTCAATCGAATTGCCACCCCAAGAAAGCCCCGGTTCCCCCGACGCGTCGGGGCTATTACCTTAACATGAAAAATTATAATTACACCAAATTAGATAAATTTCATATTTAAGTTTATTGTTTAACATAATCTAACCTTCTATATTGGTTTTCTTTATTATCAATAATTAACTCATACATATTTGTATTATTTTTTCTTAAAAAGAATACTCTTTCTTTTTCTTTTTGTACCAATATTTTTATAGAATCATTTTGAATGATATAATTAAACTTTTTTTGACTGTTCTTATTTTTTAGTTCTCCGTTGCCATTAAGTTTAAATATTAAATCTTCATTATTAAATTTCCATGAACCAATGATTTTACTTTCGGTTACCGTTTTTGATGGATACTGATTCTCTAATTGCATATCTAAATTTTTTCGAATTGTATGAATACTTTTGTTTTTAATCTTGAATTCACTAATAAATAGTTTTGCAATTTCTATTACACTTTTTTTGAAAACATCTGGATAAGAAGCACTTAAGCAGGTATGATTAATTCTATCATATAGCACTACTTTAGCTCTGCCGGCGGCTTCTTTAATCTTTTCGGCAAATTTTATACTTTGCGTGTAATGGCACAACCTGTCTTCTTTTCCATGCAATAAAAGTGAAGTAGGTGGATTTTCTTTTAAATTAAAAAATGCAGATGCAATTTTACTTTTTTCTTCGGTATCTAACCCATATAATTTTCTTGCTTCAGTATTTGGAAAGGGAGATTCTTTTTCATTGTGATTTATTAAATCATACATTCCCTCTGATCCTATATAAATCTTACAATTTGGATATTTTTGCGCCATTACTGCGGATAAAGTAGAACCAGCTGAAGTACCACCAAACGCAATTCGAGTAGTATCTGCATTGAATCTATTTGCATTGTCTAAAAACCAATTAACACTAGATTCCAAATCATTTATTGCATCAGCAAAAGTGGCATTGTTCCCTTTACATCGATAAGCTAATCCAACATAAATAATTCCCAGCTCGTTTGATAAAAAGTTTACGTCTCCGGAGAGTGTTGCTGGAGGAACTTCATTTTGTGTGCCACCATTCCATCCTCCACCATGAACAAAAAAATAAATAGGACTTTTCTCTGTGCTTTTTTTTGGTAATTGTAATTTGATTGGTATAGCGAAACTACCCGATTTTGCTGCTATGGTGTCAATTGTTTTCTGAGCAATGCCATTTAAAAAAATACAGCAGGCTATAAATACAAATAGTGGCCTAATTGATTTCATAATATTAGTTTACAAAATAAACATAAGATACTTTGTAGTATTGACTTAAAAAACCCTGATGAATTATTTACATTTCCTTAATGATGTCTTTGATTTTTTGCCAATAGCCTAGCTCTAACAATCTTGCCGCTCCAATAATAGAAGCTGTCTCCCCTAATTCAGATACATCAATTGATACAGATGTTAAACATTCAGTAGCCAATGTAGTCTTCAATGAAGGCAAAAACAAATCAGCAGCAAGTGCTATTTTGCCACCAAACACTATTTTCTCAACTCCTAATTTTTCAACCCAAGGTTTCAAAAAGTTAAATAAGTCGATTCCAAATTCTTTAAAAACTTCTTTAGCCGTCTCATCAGTCTGTGCTGCAATGGTTAAGTCTTTTACACTTAAAATTGATTTACCTGTTTTTTTATTGAACCTGTTTACCAACCCCCTTGATGAAAAATAATCATCTGCAATCCCAACATCAAAAGGCAAATGCCAAAGACATCCGTTCTGCGGAACGCTGTCGCCAGATGTAACTGGCAAACTATTTTCAATAAATGCAGAACCTAAGCCAGTTCCTAAAGTGATGGCCAATGATTTTTTTGCATCCATTGTTTTGCCAATCCATTCTTCACCAACCGCAAAAGCTGCTGAATCATTCATAAAACGAATAGGAAAGCCTCTAGGAAGTTGAAGTAATGTTCTTAAAGCATCACCCACATTTATTCCGTATAATTTTTCATACTTGTTATTCTCACCGGTAAATAAAGGAATACCTTTTTCATAATCAAATGGTCCAGGCATTGCAAAACCCATTCCTACAAGATTTTCTTTTCCTACCTGCTCTATCGCTTGTTGAATTGTTTTTGCCCAAATAGAAAAAATGATACTTGCTTCATCATGATTATCTAATTTACTTTCCGCAAAAGATTGTTGCTGTACCCTTTGTTCAAATAAACAAAAAGCTGCGCAACTAATATGGCTTCCGCCAATATCTATGCCGATTGCAAATTTATTTCTCATTTTTAATTTTTTGCCTGTTGATTATTAACAATTTACAGTTCCCTATATCCGGGATTTTGTATGCTGAAGATCCTGGCAACATGATTGAAGCAAGTCAATCTTTCTTGTGCGCGTATTTTCTTTTCATTGACTTTCCTTTGACTATTTTTTCTTCAACTGAATGACTTTGAATGGAATATTTTATACTGATATTTTGATACCAAGTAATTATAACAATGTCGGGAATACATCCACAAGACTTACCAACACTTTTAATCTATTATCATTTTTACAATTACCATGCATGCTAATGATCGCAAAACTTGGCTTAATGCATTAACGAAAAGCATTATCATTATCACTGCTTCATCTCATTTATCATTTCCCTTTTAGGATTCAATTAATTTAATTTTGACAATTCTATGAATTTTGAATCCTGCATCTTTTCGCGATAGAAAGTAACAGATTGAATCAGTCCTTTATAAGAATGAACTGAAACTCTATTCGGATCAATCATATCTCCTGAATCCTGTCCTAAATAAATATCTCCAGCACTGGATTTAATTGACTGTATTGGAAGTAACATTTTCCGCTGCCCTATTAATTTCCCATCAGCAAAAAGCTTTATAACGTTACTATAGTTTTCAATAACTGCTACAAGATGCGACCATTTGTTAATAATTTTTGATTGCCCGTCAATAAACTGAAGATGCTTATCATGAGCTACCACAAAACCGGGCACTCCATTTTCTAAAAAAATTGCCCATCCTTCTTGTTGTGACCCACAAGAAGCAATAATTCCATTAGGTGATTCTGGTTTAACCAAACATTCAATAACAAAAGTACCTTTTGAAGGATCTAAATCCGGTTTGGCTTTTATGACTGTGGTGGCACCGTCACTAAAATTCCCGCTAGCTCCTCTTTCATCTTTATTCAGTACTACCCCCTGGAAATGGATATCATTTTCCGGTTGGGAACTGAATGTAGTATTTCCAAAATCAATCGAAAGTAGTTTTCCTTTTTTCACATTTCCTATGAATTCAGGATCTGGTCTTGGTATCTCAGCTTTATAGCCAGTTTCTTTTTTAAGTTGCTCAAGTTCTGTTTTTAATTGGCTTTCAATTGCCGAAAATTCTGGTTTCGTTGCAAGATTGTATAATTCAGCCGGGTCATTTACAACATCATACAACTCATCAATGTCATTAATATCGGGGGTAGTTGAATACAGGTATTTTTCTGTTCGGATAGCTGTTATTCGAGGAATAAAATAAATGAGATCTGTCCAGTAAGTAAAGAGAAACGACTTTCTCCAATTCTCATTCTTCCCATTTAATAATGGAACTACACTTTTCCCTTGCATTTGTGCTGGAATTGAAACTCCAGCCATTTCAAGAAAGGTAGGGGCAATGTCAGCATTGAGTATCATTTCTGAAATCGTCAGATTCGCGTTTGCTAATTTTGGATAACGCATTATCAAAGGAATTCTCATTGATTCGTTATATGCCAGACGTTTATCTCCTAACCCATGTTCTCCATGAAAAAAACCGTTATCGGCTGCAAATACTATTATTGTGTTGTCTAGAATTCCTTTCTTCTTTAACAAATCATAAATTTCTCCTAGCCCATCATCAACTGAACTGAGGGCTCGCAGGTAATCTTTTTGTTTTCCTATACCTGTTTTTGCAGGCCATGGAGCAGGCATACGACTTTTTTGAGGAATTATTTTAGCCAGGTCTTTTTCCCTCAAGCGACGTCTTTGATCTTGATTCATCACAGTTCTTTGCCAGGCTGGCTTATTTTCCATATTATCGAGCCAACTTGCAGGTTCAGGAACCGAATCAGTGATGAATAAATTTTTGTCTCGATCAGCCGGAGTAAATGGCTCATGCACTGCCTTGTGTGACAAATAAACACAAAATGGTTTATCCGCATTTTTATCGATAAAATTCAAAGTATATTTATTCAGTTCGTCTGTGATATAACCCTCATTCCGAATATTTTTTCCATTAATATTCAAATCATTGCCAAAGTACTGCCCTTGCCCCGGAAAGCTGCACCAGTAATCCCATCCTTTTCTAGGTTTATTACTTTCCGCCATGTGCCATTTACCAATAAAAGCTGTTTCATATCCTTCGCCCTGAAGTATTTGCCCAAATGAACGCGTTTTGTCAGGATTTAATTCACGTCCTTCTTGATTGGTACTCACTCCGTTAGTTTGAGGAAACATACCGGTTAAAATAGTTGCCCGCGAAGGCGCACAGAGAGAGTTCGTGCAAAAGGCATTTTTGAAATGTACTCCTTCATTACGAAGTTGATCAATATGGGGGGTTTTCAGAAATGGATACCGCCCCATAAACCCCATAGCATCCCACCTTAAATCATCAACTAGGACAAATATTATATTAGGCTTTTCAACTATTTTCTTTGGGGAAGGCTGTCCTGCGCACACAACTGGCATCCAAAAAAGCAACCAAAAAATGTTTATAGAATAAAAATGTTTGTAAAAGTTCATTGCTACTTGTTTTCTCTATTTAAAAAAATCAATTGAAATTAGTGCTTAGGAACTGCCAAACTCAAGGGCTTTTCTTTCCTCAGCATTTTACCTGCTTCGCCAGTGAGCCATAAATAATAATCACTTGGCAAACCATCCATATTAATAAATCTAGCGATATTGCTAATGGGTGGATTATCGCTGCATTTGAAAATCGCAGTTCCTTCATTTACTTCGTCAAACATGGCAACATAAAGCATTGTTGCTCCTGCATTAATGGCTGTTGAAATTTGCTGCCAATAAAATCTTCCCCCTTGTCGGGGAATCGAGCCAACTGGCTTAATGTCATCTGGAAATTCGGATCGACTTAGGTTGTGCCAGCTAAATCCGGGATAAACACAAGGTACATAAGCCACCCCGTTATCTTTACACCATTTGATATCTGCCAACATAAGATCCCGATAGCGATCCATATCATTGTGGAGTAAAGGTGAAAATCGCTGAACAGTCCATGGCAATACAATGTCTGATTGTTTAATCAGTTCATGCAAATAAGGATCTGGATTGCAATCAGCATTAAGATCACGCCAAAAAGTAGGAACCCCTAACATTACAGCACAACCACCATATTCAGGATCATTTTTTAAAAAATCAATAAACCTTGAAATTCCAATATTGCGAATATTATAAGGACGATCAGGAAAACCAAGCCCCCAAATGGTTACCAGCGGTTTCCCATTGTGGTAAACATAGGTTTGACTTCCGGACTGATTGGTTACACGCAGTGAATCTACAAGGTATTTCCAGTCATCAATTAACAATGAACAATCCTGGCCAGATCCTTTTAGTCCGGAGAGATCGTACATAACACCAATGGCTCGGTCGTATTTTGAAGCAGCTTGTAAAGCATTGCGCAACACATTGGTAGCACCACTGTGACGGGCTTCTGGCTTGGCTGCATTAAAAAACCGTTGCATGAATACTCCATCCAATTCATACTGCTTCATCCATTTAAAGTGAAGATCAACGGTACTTTTGTCATCAGAACTAAAAAAACTGGCAACTTTACCATCAGCAAGTTTTAGTCCAGTTGGATAAGTTTGTTGATATTCAGATACATCTGGCCACATATCAATCCGAATCTTATTTTCATCAGGATACGCAATACCGTCTTTTGGTGTGCGAAACCATCCCTGATAGCCTGCCATTACTAAACCAGTATATGAAGGGTATTTTGAAAAAGCAGCATGTTTGTTTTTCGCCTTCGCTACATGTGCAATTGTTGAATGTTGAGCTGGGGACGAAATTGATCCAACTAACAACAATATTATAAGTGTATATTTTTTTAAAGATTGCATTTATGAGTTTTTATGATGTCAATTTATTTCAAATAAGTTTAACAAATTCAATGTGCGCACTATCGAACAGGCTTAATACTTGAATATCCAGCTTCTCCACGAAACCAGTTGCCGGCTTTTCCTGTAAGCCATAAATAATAATCTGAATCCAGGTTATTTTCAATGCCTACGAATTTATTTTTGCCATTCAACGGCAACTCATTTTCTCGAAGGCACTTGAAAATAGCTGTGCCTTCATCAATTTCATCAAACATTGCTACATACAAGGAATGAGCTCCTGCAAGCTTTGCACCCGCAACTTGTTTCCATAAAAAATCTCCTCCATTTCTTGGAATGGCGTTGTAAATAGTATTGTCATTTTTTAAATTACCCCAACTAAATCCTGGAAAAACGAGGGGCACATAATCAACGTTATTGTCCTTACACCATTGAATATCTTTTGACAATGAATTCATGGCTACTTTTTCATAATTGTTTGGATTATACCTTCCAACAGCCCAAGGCATTATTATGTCGCATTTTTTAATAACCGCATGTAAGCTGGTATCCTTTTCGGTATCCTTCGTTAAAGTTCTCCAATAGTATGGAACGCCCAACATGACTGAAACCTTTTTAGTAGGTCCTTTAATTTTATCAACTAAGTTATCTACATCGGCAATTGTATATTTTCTGCCATCCTTAAAACCAACACCCCATAATACCACTAATGGTTTTTTATTATGTCTCAAATAATTGGGATTCTTTTTATTGCTAAAAAGCGAAAACAATCGCTGCAATTCCTCCCAATCTTGTTGCACATAAGCCACATCTTTGCTAGTACAGCCACTTAAATCGTACATGACGCAAATGGCCTTATTGTATTTATTGGCTGCTTTTAATGCATTTTGAAGTACCTTATTAAAATGAGCCTTCCCTTTAGGGTTTGATTGTTTTACTTCATTTACAAATCGTTGCATAAAAACCCCATCAATACCATATTCTTTCATCCATTTAAAATGAAGTTCAACCGTTTCTTCATCTATAGGGCTAAATAGTTTTGCATTGTCTCCATTGGAAAAAGAAAAGGGAGAGGTATATTGTTTTGGATATTCCTTCATGTCTGGCCAAAAATCAACAGAGGTACAACCAGGTGTAAAACCCCCACAACTCTTCTTTTCATAGTGTCGCCAACCTCTTTCTGCACCATCTCCTTCTGCAGTAAACCAACCTTGGTAACCAGCCATAACAAGGTTTTTATACGATGTATAGTTGCAACCTTTTTCATCGTATGTGACTTCTTTAACAACAGATGTTTTATTACCATTAATATTCTTATTCTTAGAATAACAGAGTATCACTAAAAAGAATATAACAACACTTATTTGTATGCTTTTCATAGATCTAAAAATGGCAAATGTTTTTCATTGCTGAAAAGAACTAATATTTTTATACTATGGCTTCTTAAACTGTTGCTTGATAATATTTAAATACAGGTCTCCATAAGAAACCGAAGACTCTAGCTGCGTGTCTTCATCCCATTTATTCCAAGAATCTATAAGGATCAAACGTGTAGTAGGACTGGCATTCATTTTAGCAACATTGCACAGTTGTTTAAACATTTTTCCTCCATCAGTTCTTGGATAATTTGGGGTAATTGCAGTGGGTTGTAATATTTTCCAATCATACGCAGGTGTTAGATTTGGAACGTAATCGATTCCTCCCATATTTGAAGCAAAATATTCTTTGGAATATTTCCAATTCTGATCCATTGTTTGAGGTAGCAACCACCATCTATCCCAATCAGTCAATTGAGAACTATAACTTTGGTGGTAAATTGCATCTACACAACCTTGAAATCTAAAAGGATATCGAGCTGGTGGTGACCATCGTTCTTGCATTCCCACTATATACATTTCAAAGCCTAATGTTTTTAACCTGCTTCTTAATGTAGTATAAATATTTATATTATTATTTGAAAAAAGCAAATGCGCGTTCATCAAATACAAAAGTGTTTTTCCGTTTACTTTTACATAATTAGGATTATTCATTTGTGGCACCATCTTAATGATGTCTTGAAAAAATTGTTGCAATTTTACTGCGTCGTTTTCAAGAGGAGCAGTATTTGAAATTGCATACGTAGTATTTGAGAAATTATAAGCCAAAGCAAATTTTAAATTATCTGTATTTGCATCTAAAAAAGATTTAATGGTAGATGAATCAGCCCTAAAATTTGTCATGTCTCTGCTTACTGACCTAAAAGGAAAAAGAAAATAATCAATACCTCCTCTTTTGGCTTGTTGAATGTGGTTGGTCATGATATTGGGCAACACAACACCATTTATCATAGAATAACTACCGACCGAGGGAACCTGAGTAATAGAAGAATTAAAGGTTGTGAAATTATAATAAAATGCCCCTACATTATAATCTGTTGTAACAGGTATTTCGTTAATAGTATAGTTTAATATGTTGTCCGTCACGGAAGGCGCATCATTCTTTTTTGTACAAGAAGAATAAATACCAAGCCCAGCTATTATAAATAATGAAATTTTAAATTTTTTCATGATTATGGTTTATAAGTTTTAGTAACAATAACAGTAAATCCGGAAGCCAATCCTGCCGCCCGGACTGATTGTATAGTAGTCCCATACCATTTATTTATACCAGACAAATCATAATAAACGCGCTTGGTGTTAAAATCGGGTACTGTGTAAGGCGCAGCAAACTTTAAATTGTTATAAGGGTTGGTGGTTTCCTCAGTGAAATTTGGAATACCCAGCTGTTTGAGTGCCCCATCATATCCTACAGGGTTTTGAGCACTAACTGAGGGTGGATAAAATCCACGACTTGGAATATCTTGAAATAGCAATGAAGCAAAAGAAGGATTGGTATGGGGCGATAAATTCAGTACCCTGGTTTGGCGTTGTAGGCACCAGGCATCAAAAGGCTGATCGGGGAAATAATTAAGCCATAACTGGTGATATATTTTATTGATATCTCCTGCAGGAATATCAGCATTAACCAAATGAAGATAATTCCACAAACCAATACCCGTAGTACCGAATTTAATTCCATTTCCGGCTTTATATGTTTCTCTTAATGCAGCAGGAATTCCCCAAAAGGCAAAATTGGCATCAATACCTGAGGTATAATAATTTTCAGCAGTCTTACTACCTCCAAGATTCAGCATACTGGCTTGGGCTTTTAAAAACTGTGCTTCGGCAAAGCTTAGTACAATAAGTGGTCTTGTAGGATTGTTTAAGATATTTAATGAAAACATTGAATATGCACTAACGCCGTTTATCCCACCGTTATTTGCCTGACCTTGGGGATCGATTCCTCCTGTGAGCTGAGGTGTCCAACCAGGTAAAAGTCTACTTGATTTTGTAATTCCGTAGTGTGGAATTGGATAAGTAACTACATACAAAGAATCATTAAGGGTGTTTGAAACAGTATCTGTAACCCTAAACCGACTGGTAAGCCTTACAGAATC
This sequence comes from Chitinophagaceae bacterium, assembly GCA_044350285.1. Taxonomy (GTDB): domain Bacteria; phylum Bacteroidota; class Bacteroidia; order Chitinophagales; family Chitinophagaceae; genus Pollutibacter. The sequence goes on from JBILHX010000017.1 coordinate 35,484, forward strand.
GAAATAATAATTAATTCTAGGATCCTTATAAGACCTTAAATACATAAACATAATATCAGACATTCTAGGAAAAAAGCTTGTAAAATTGGACCTGATATACGTTTTATAATAAGGGTTTTCATTGCCTATTACATTTTCATAAGCAACTTTTGCAGTTTCACTTTCTGATCCAATTAAAGCAGCTTCATTTCCCATAACATCTCTCACTTCTGCATCTGCCAATGAACCTAAGTTTCTTCTACATCTCAATGCAATCTTTAATCGAAGTGTATTTGCAAATTTTACCCAATTTTGTAATTGAGTACCGGATGTACCATATACAACATCATACGACAGCCTATCTTTTGTACTATTTACATTAATAGTGGTACTTGCAGTTTTTAACATCCTCAATATTTTGACGTAAGCCGAATCTTCTGAATCAAAATTTATTTCAGTGAGATAATTTGCGTTGTTAGCTTCAGTAAGTGGAATAGATCCAAAATATCCTGTAAGGATTGAATATACATAGGCTTTCCAAATTCTTGCAATTTGAACCCTGTTTGTATAAAGAGGATCTTTACCAAATTGGGTTTCAATCTGGGTTAAATTTTGTAAAATAGTTACATAAAAGTTTTGCCAAACTCCTTGATCACCGTTCGCATATCTACCCACCGCTGTTCCAAAGTTGGCAATTTCCCACATATTTACATTGATACCGTTATTAAGTCCGGGTGCCCCTACCCAATCGCCTGTTCTTTTAACTGAAACTGCTAACAAAGCTTCAGGTGTAGCATTGATAAATTGTGTAGGGTCTGTATTTAATTCTTCAAATTTTTTTGTACAAGAAGGCAGACTAATTGTGACAAGTACCACAAGAAATAAATATATTATCTTGTTCATTTTTATCATTTTAAATAATTGATTAGAAACTTAATTTAATTGAAGCACCAAAAGTTGCATACGGAAAGGATCCACCAGATTCAATACCCATGGTTCCATTTCCTGCCCCTGTTACAGATTCAGGATCAATACCAAATGGAGTTGCTTGGAAAATCTGCAATACATTTCTACCAGTTAACGCCACATAAGTGCCTTTTACAAAACTCTTTTTGCCAAAAATGTTTTTATTAAACGTATACCCAAATATTATTTCACTAATCCTAACAGAAGTAGCATCAAAAGTAATTGCAGGAACATTGCTTATAACGTTATCACTGGCATAGGTTGTTGGACTTATCCAACCCATAAACTTATCACCAACCATTAGATTTCCCTTGGCATCGGTTAAAAGAACACCTCCTTGGCCAGATCTAGGTATATAGGCGTTGGGATATACAGCTCCTTTAATACGGTTTGAATCTGCATAACGGGTTATGGCAGTACCAACAGTCTGCCCTACATTTCTTCTTTCATTATCATTTTCGCCCAAGATAAAATTGCTCAAGAAAAACGCATCTCTTCCCTCAAGAGATGTCAAGGTGTTTCCTTGAAAAACTGCTCGGCCATAGGATTCAGAAAATATTACACCCCCCATTTTAACCGTTGCTGTAATCTGGAGACTGAAGCCTTTGTATGAAAATGAGTTTGATATCCCCCCAATCCAATCGGGGCGTGGATTACCAGTAATCTGGTTTAGATTAATGATATCTCTACCAGTTGCAGAAGCTACAAGCGTAGTGTCACCAATCTTATATGGCACACTTCCTAGGTGAATGCCAAAAGGTTGACCTACCATGGCATTCACCGAGACTGCTAACCTACCGCCTAATTGAATCCTACTTACATTGGGTAATATAGAAATTACTTCGTTTACATTTCTAGAAAAATTCAATCCTGCTTTCCAAGAAATATTTTTCTTTTGTATAATTTTTGCATTTGCACTTAGCTCAAATCCTTTATTTTGTATTTCCCCAGCATTAATTATTCTATTGTTAAAACCGGTTTCCCAAGGCGTTTGTACATTAACTATTTGATTGATGGTGTTATTGCTATAATAAGTTGCACTTAAGTCAATCTTATTTTTGAATAAAGCCAGCTCCAAACCGATTTCCCTTGAAATTTGTTGTTCAGGTTTTAAATCCGGATTTTTCAATTGGTTGGTATAGGATAATAATGGACTCCCTAAAAACAAACCTAATGTACTATAGGTATTGATTAGTTGATACGGATTGGTACTGTTACCAACCCTTGCATAGTTAACCCTTAATTTACCTGATGATATAAAATTTTTATTGTTTATAAACTGCGAAAAGTTTACGTTGGCTCCTATTCCCGGGTAAAAGAAAGTATTGTTGCTCAGGGGCAAAGTAGATGACCATTCCTGTCTTCCAGAAACATCTACATATAAAAAGTCCTTATATCCAATGGTTGTTTTTACATAAGCAGACTGTTGCCTTGATCTTGTTAAAGATTCTGATGCAGTAGGTACAGAATTAGCGTTACCAATACTCGGCATATTATGAACCAGCAAGGCACTTATTGATGCTGACCTGGACAATACATTTATATCGTTAACACTAAATCCCGCCAATGCATCTAAACTAAAGTTATTGCCCAATCTTTTTGTATACATTGCCAATGATTCATAAAACATATTGTTTTGTCGAGACAATAAATTAGAATAGCTGCCCAATGGAACCAATCTTCCTCCAAGTTCTTTATGTACATAATTGTCTACAGTAGACATGTCGGCTACTACTTGGTTCCTCAGTTTTAAACCTGTTGCAATATTTATAGTAGCTACAACGGCTCCATTAATTGCACTACGGGTATCCTCATTTGAATTGGCATAAATAGACCAATATGGATTTTCCGTATTGTTGACTTGATTGGTAACAGGAGAATTACCAAATTCATCTCTATATGGAAGAAAAGCATCTAATCGCGTGCTTCTCGCCATATATACATAGGCGGCTAAAGGGTTTCCTGGATCCAAATTTTTAACCATTCGGTTTTTTGTATTCCAATTGGTATAATTAATCCTTGATTCAACCTTGAAAATTTTACCTATATTCCTGGTAGCAGCCATAGAAAGGTTATGTTTCTTTACAAGGTTAGCATTGGGAACAGCATCATTTCCATTTGTATACCCATACGATAACCTAAATGCGGAGTTGGCATCAGACTTACTAATGGATAAATTCGATGAAGTTGTGATACCCGTTTGATAAAGATCACTCACATTGGCAGATTGGGGAACATATCCTTCAGGTATGGGTACTCCACTGAAAGAATTATAGGGCTGGCCCAACATGGGTGCACCCCAGCTTTGGTTGAAACTTCCCATGTTAACACCCCCGTTATTCTTATTGATTGTATTACCATTATTCTGAGCCAATCGCATACCAGATCCTTCTCCGTAAACATTTTGGTAATCCGGGAACGCAGTTACCTTATACGCTTGGACACTTTGATTAAAATCAATACCCAGGGTTCCGTCTCCACCAGGTTTCCCTTTTTTTAACGTTATCAAAATAGCCCCATTTGCAGCTTTCGCACCATATAGCACAGCACCATTGGGACCTTTCAACACTGTGATGGATTCTATATCGTCTGGATTGATGTTGGAAATTGGGTTGCCATAATCAAGATTACCCGTTGTTCCAATCGGGTTCTCAACAGGTACACCATCAATTACCATTAACGGCTGATTGTTGCCTGAAAATGAATTATCACCACGTAAAGTAAGCCTTACGCTTGAACCAGGCTGCCCAGTTCCTGTTACCTGCAAACCAGCTACTTTACCTGTTAATCCGTTTAAAAAATTCAAATCCCTTGCTTCAGTAAGCGTTGTTGGGTCTACTGTTTGAGATGCATAAGTTACAGATCTTTGTTTTTGAGTAACCCCTAATGCGGCAACAACTACCACATCAGCTAATTTTTCTTGATTGGGGCTCAATTTTACGTTTATTTCTGAACGCTTGGCTATTAAGGTTTCCTGTGTTGTAAATCCTACAAAAGAAAAAACAAGGACTCCATTTTCATCATCCAATACGTTAATCTGATATACGCCGTTTGCTTTTGATAAAACCTTATTGCTGGGATTAGACTTTACAGATATTATTGCGCCGACCAAAGGCGCTCCTTCAGCATCAATTATTGTTCCTTTTATTGGTTTCGCTTGTGCACAGATCTGAGCTGATGTGAATAACATCAGCACCAGCATTAGTAATTTACTCATACAGCTAGCAATTTGGTTATTAATACGACAATTTAATGTTTACGAGATTAATAAAAGAGTTAACAAATCAACTAATAAATAAATTAATTAAACATTCTACTGAAATATGCAAGGCATATTTATTAGTCAATACTTGAACGTTCCATTCATCTTTTTTAACATAAGTAACAGATACCAACCGATCTCAAACGTTTATAAAAAAACATAACCATAAACTGTTTACATGATTATGCTTCCCCATGAAATTGAAAAAAGATCAATACCCAGCATTCTGTTTCCACTCTGGGTTCCTAGACATTTCTGAAAAAGGAATTGGGGCAAGATATTTCTTGCTAAAATCTGTGCCAGCAGGAATAGGATTTTCAAGTGGAGAACGGGCTGCTGTAATTTGAGGAAGCAATTGCAATCGAACAATATCGTACCAACGCATACCTAAGGCAAATTCTCCCGCAAATTCATAGGCTCTTTCAAAAACAACTGAATCCCTAAAAGCGGTTTTGGATAGACCGGGTGTAAGGTTTGGTAAGCCAGCGCGGGTCCTAACCTGGTTCACAGCTGCATACCCTTCAGTAGTAGGACCACTACCAGCCATTGCAGAAGCTTCAGCAAAAATGAGTAACATCTGCGGGTATCGGAGAAGGATTGTTTCCTTATTGGTAAACCCGTTTATGGCTTCTATTGCAGTAGCTGTTTCAACTACACCGTCGGCAACCCCTCCTGTAACCAACCCT
>JBILHX010000086.1:0-12961 GCA_044350285.1 Chitinophagaceae bacterium
TAATATGGATGACGTGTTGCAGTTGAGGGAGAGTTCCATGGAACTAAGTTCCAAGTAAAATTTGGTGATGTTCCTGTGCGCAATTTAAGTGTATCGTAGAATGTTGCGTCTGTTCTCTTGCAGCGAGGTGCAGCGAGGTAGAAATTGATTTCAGGAAACATATCCCCAAATCCAACTTGGTTAGCACGACTCCTCTCTTCTTCAGGGATACTGGTAATAGTCTGTCTGTTATTTACACCACCTACTACACTATACTGCATAGCGAAAATGCTTTCAGAGCAGTTATTGGTGGTAAACACCTGGGCGTATGGCGTGTTCAAATTATACAATCCACCATCTATTACAATTTTAGCTTCGGCAGCGGCCAATGCATAGTTTTCAGGTTTGTTAATAGGCCAACCTGTCATTTGAAGATATACATCAGCCAACAGGGCACTGGCAGCACTTTTATTCGGCTTACCTTGTGCTTTTGTTGTTGGCAAAAGAGCTTTGGCCTGTTGCAAATCAGCAATAATCAAAGCATAAACTTGATCCACCGGTACCCTTGGCAGGCTGACTCCCGGATCTATGTTGCCTTTTACTATTGGTAATTCACCAAAAGTTCTCACTAAATAATTATAACACAAAGCTCTTGCAAAATAGCCGTTACCTGCTGATTCATTTTTTGCAGCCAAAGTAGCTGGCGTTAGAGCAGGAACCTGATCAAAATTTGAAAGAATTCCGTTTGCTTGATAAATACAAGCCCAAGGACCGTTCCATTGATCATTTATGGCTGAAATGGTACTACTGCCAGATAAGCGATCAAATTCACGCAATTCCCCCTTGTTCGAACCAGCATTGGTTGTAAGATCATCTGATCCAAAATAAGAGCATGCTCTAAAATTGGTAAATCCCCAGACTGGCCCTCTAACCAAACCCGCCCACATACCCGCTACAGCTGAGTTGAGATCACTCTGCGTTTTATAGAAGCTACCAGGTGTGAGCCTTGCTCTTGGATCCTCAATGAGTTGCTTGTTACATCCACTTATCACCCCAGAGAATACAGCAAGGATAAGGGTGAAAATTAGTATGAAATTATTTTTTTTCATTTTTTTTATTTTAGATGCCTTTTAATTAATTTATGGTACAAATGTTTTCTGTTAAAGGCCAATTCTTACGCCGATTGTAAAAGATTTGGGATTAGGAATAATTCCAAATTCCTGACCAGCTGATATCACATTACCAGTAGGTAAAAAATCAACTTCAGGATCATACCCTTTGAACTTTGTATTTACCCAAAGGTTTTGTCCACTAACATATACATCCAACGAAGACACCTTAATTTTTAACAACTCCTTTTCTGGAATGCTGTAGCTCAGCGATAAATTTCTCAATTTAATAAAGCTGGCATCGTACACATAACGGCTGCTATTATTAAAGTTCTTACTCGTTGTACTCCATGCCGGATTATCTGTTTCATTGGCAGCACTCCACAACTTTTCGGGTACAGCTTCAATAGTGGTTGCATTTCTTGCATCACCCAAACCACCCCACAAATAAGCAAGAGTTTGTGAAAAAACCTGACCGCCCTGGCGGCCCTGGAACATAAGACTCATTGTGAAGTTCTTAAACTCCAAGTCGTTGATAAAGCCCCATGAAAAATCGGGAGTTGCATTACCAATCCGTTGCTGATCAGCTCCTGAATAAACACGATCATTATTGAGGTCTTCGTATTTTGCATCACCCGGCTTCATACCATATAGAGCAGCTTCAGCAGCTTCCTTTGCTTTCCAGGTACCTAAGAATTTGTAACCATAAAATTCACCCAATGGTGCGCCAATTTTTAATAACGCATTGAATGTATTGTTGCCGTTTGTAAAAATTTGATTATCTGCCAATCCTCCAAGGCTAATCACTTCATTCTTGTTAAAGGAAATATTGAAATTGGTAGTCCATTTAAACCCTTTTTTAGAAATTATTGGAGTTCCACTAATCGCAATTTCAAGTCCATTATTAGCCAATTCGCCCGCATTAGTTTGGGTATTACCCCCACCAGCATAGGCAAAATTTGGTCTATTATAAAGAAGATTGGAAATTTTACTTTGATAAACATCAACAACCAAATTTAATCTCCCCCTTAAAAATGCGGCATCAAAACCAGCATCAAAGGTTTTCTTTTTCTCCCATTGTAGATTTTGGGATACTGCTGAACCCAAAGAAGTAGCTATTTGCCCACCAGTTTGATTTGCTCCATAAAAATAAGATACTAAACCGCCAACAGAACCCGTATTAACTGCAGCAATAGAAGAATAGGAAGGCACAGCTTGATTCCCTGTTTGGCCATAAGAAGCACGTAGCTTCAAGTCACTAAATATTTTAGAATTCTCCAGAAATTTTTCCTTTTTCACATTCCAGGCTAAACCCACCGAAGGGAAAGAACTGTATTTTTCAACCAGGCGTGAAGACCCATCGGAACGAATACTGGCGGATAGCGTGTACTTATCTTTGAATGAGTAATAAACACGACCCATTGTGGACACCAACGCATCCGCATTATAACCAGATGTTGTTTGTTGAAGTCCGCCTAGACCAAGATTGTAATAACCTAGATTCCAGGTAGTAAGGTTCCTAGCAATAGCATTAAGAGATATATTTCTACCTTCTTGATATTCAAAAAGTGCAGTAGCATTTAAAGAGTGGTCACCAAACTGTTTTTTATAGTTAAGGAAATTACTGGTCTGAAGACTTCTTGACCTGTTGGAACCCACTTGTGCAAAACCAGAACCTGTGGCAAAAGCGTTGGTTCCTGGCCCTTCAAGCGTTTGGGCATAACCAGATGCTATATCGTAAACGTTGGTAGAATTAAAAGTAAAATCCTTTAAAATTTTGTACGTAAAAATAGCAGATCCAGATATGTTGGTGTTAATATTATCATGGGTCCGATTTTCTGCCTGTGCTATTGGATTAAATCCGATAGAACCAAATCTTCCATTGGTAATATAATTACCAGTACTTGGGTCTCGGATGAGTGAAGTTGGATCCCATAGTAGTGCCTGATTGAGAGGATCAAGCAATCCACCGCCATAATTATTGTTGTGTGATTGTGGAATGTTTGATACTAATAGTAATTTAATATTCAATTTGTTGCTAGCCTTTATATCAACATTTCCTCTAAAAGATGCTCTTTTAAACCAGGTGTTCGCAATCAGACCCGGCTGGTCCAAATAACCCAAACCAACGTAATATTTTACATTTTCGTTGCCCCCACTTATATCTAACTGATAGTTCTGAACCAATGTACTGCGATGAAGCTCATCTTGCCAATCGGTTCCTTTTACTGCACCTGACTGAAGATCGCTCAATTGCACCGGAGAAAAAGGAGCAACACCTCCAGGGCTAAGAGAAAGAACTTGGTTATTGACAGAACGCGCAAAATCATAGGTTCCCATCAAATCTAGTTTTTTGGGCATCATATCGTTACGAATCCATGTATCGAAATTCACCTTTAATTTTCCTGAACGTCCTGATTTGGTTGTAATCAAGACTACACCATTAGAACCCCTAGATCCATAAATAGCGGTTGCTGCAGCATCCTTTAAAATCTCCATTGATTCTACATCATTTACGTTTACATCATTCCCATTTCCGATGTTACCATCAATAACATACAATGGACCGGTACCACCTGTAATGGAATTGGCACCTCTAATCTGTACCCTTAAACCAGCTCCTGGTTGCCCGTTGGGGCTAGTTACATTAACACCAGGTGTTGTGCCTTGTAGTGCAGTTTCTAAGCGTGTTAAAGGTCTTTTCCGAATTTCAGTAGCTTTTACTGTGCTGCTGGAGCCCGTAATATCTCTCTTTTTTTGAACGCCATAACCTACCACCACAACATCACCCAAAGTAGTCAGGTCTGGCTGAAGCTGAACTGTAAAATCGAAGGCGTCTTTAACACTATATTCCTGGGTTTGATAGCCTACGTAGCTAATGACCAATACCGGTTTTAACTGGTTCGCAGTTCCTAGTTGAAAACTACCATCAGCGCCAGTTGTTGTACTGAAAGAAGTTCCTTTAACGGCTACAGTGGCGCCAGCAAGGGGCTTCCCTGTATCGTCCGATATCTTTCCTTTTACTGCAGTCATCTGTGCATGAACCCAAAGGATGCTACATGTAAAAAATAGCAGTAATTTTAATTTTCTCATAATAATAAGTTAAGTTTTTAAAATCTACATAAAAGTAGTTGGGCTGAATTAACAGAAACCATAATTATATATTAATAAAGAAATTAATTTCACTTTTTTTAAATTAATTGTAGCTGATTATCAATAAGTTGTAAAAATCTCTACCAAATAAATTTGAATAGAGCAATAAATTTCAAAAACATCTTTTCGTTTAAAACAAACCTGCCTTTCTATAAATCATCATTCTGCATTGCCCTTAATTATTAACTAGATGTAACATGTCTTCCATTTAAAAACTGCTAGTACGGCGATCATATTTATTAAAAATGGTTTCCCCATGGTTAAAATAATGCTTACAATTTGCTTCAAGGGGGATATAGTTTAAGTACCCTCATTGCCTTTGGGTTTTAAACGTTAGTTTCAACCCCTTCGCCAATCCGAAGTTTTTTCAAACGAAGACGCCTTTTTTAGACGACCGTTTTGTGCAACTATATAATGCTATGTTTGGCTATTCAATAATTATTTTTATTGAATGGAACGGTTTTCTATGATATCTTCCGGAATTCCCCATTTTTTATTGGGCATTGGACCCATCTCTAATTCAAGATGGCCACCGGATATCAATTGCGCATGGGTAAACCAAGGTGTATTTAACAGCTTCCCATTCAATTTTGCACTTTGTATATATTTATTTATAACCGAGCATTTGTTAGCAGTAAGCCGAAATTGCTTTTTATTGGGTAAGTCTATTGTTACCTTACTAAACAGAGGGCTGCCTATTGTATACACTGGCAAACCTGGCGTTACTGGATAAAAACCCATAGAAGAAAATACCACAAAGGCAGACATCCCACCTCCATCCTCATCACCCGGAATCCCATAAATATTATCCTTAAACCATGCATCCAACAAAAACCTGATCCGCTTTTGGGTTTTCCAAGGTGATTTTGTATAATTATACAGATAGGGAATGTGAAAACTGGGTTCATTACCCATCGAATATTGACCAACCAACCCGGTGGCATCAGGAAACTTACTCCAAAATTCATATTTTGACCGGCCAAGCGACTCACGGAATAATTGATCAAGTCTTGCTTCGAAAGCATCATTGCCGCCCATCAACTTTTTCAACCCAGGAATATCCTGTTGCACTTGCCACAAAAAGGTATGACCATTATTTTCGTCATAAAAATCTCTGCCACCCATACCTCCATCAAATTTGGGATCTATGTCAATCCAGTTGCCCTTATCATCTTTGGGGAGAAAAAATTGTTTTTCACTATTCCATAGATTTTTATAATTATAGCCGCGCGATTGAAATATATCAGCATCTTTTTTGCCCAGGTCTTTACCCAATTGCCCCAACGCCCAATCATCATAGCTATTACCCAATGTAACTGCTACCGCCTGTCTTTTTTCAAAACGGTGTACTTCCAAAACAGGTTCTTCTGCTCCAGATGCTATAGCTGGAAAATACCCTTTTTGGTGATAGAAGTCATCGAGTACTGTTTTTGCTCCATTTCTCCAGGGCAACATAGTAGCTTCAGTAGCATTTTTTCGCATTCCATCATAAGCCTTTTCAATATCGAATTTTTTTAACCCCTTTCTGTAAGCATCTAAAAAAGTAATAGAAGAATGAAAAGCATTCATAGCGACATGGTCACCGAATAGCACCGGAAAAGTAGGCATCCACCCTGATTGCTCATACATGCGCACATAAGAATGCAGCATGTCTTCTTCCATCGAAGGATTTAAAATTGTGCGCAATGGATGCAGTGCCAGGTAAGTATCCCATGCCCAATCGTCCACATAAAAAGTACGACTATCTTTGTGAATTTTTTTATCAAACCCACTATAATAAGATGAATCTTCGGAAATATCAACCATCCGTTCATAACAACGATACAAAGCTGTATAAAAAGAACGTTTCTGTCCTTCTGTGCCCCCCTCCACATTTACTTGCTTCATTACTGAACTCCAAGCAATTTTACCGGCATCCAATAATGATTGAAAATTGGTTTTGCTAAGTTCTTTATCGTAGTTTCTTTTTGCCTGTTCGGGGCTTATATAGCTGATAGCATATTTAAATTCAACTTCCCGGGTTGACTCTGGGAAACTGATATAAGCTTTAACACCTTCCCCTTCAATGTTTCGCTCATGAAACAAATTATCTTTCTTTGCTACCCCGGGTGTTCCTGCAATGCTAAAAACACCGTACATATATACTTTAATGTCACCACGATACGTTTCCATCGCTGAAATCTCAGTGGCTGACAAAAAATTAAAGTATGCTTGGCCACCATTATAAACACCGAACAAAATTGCTTTGCTTTTTACATTGGGAAATAAAAACCGGTAGTAACCTGTTTTTTTACCCGCCGTAAAATCTACTTTAACATCATCATCAACTAAATACGTGGAATAATACCATGGCTTGTTAATTTCAAGATCATGGTCATATGTCATTTTAGCTATCCAGCTTTTATCTGTAATCTCTCCTATTGCCGGTTTTAAAGAAAAAACCTGCCCGTGGCGATGAGAAACAATCGTTAAAGGAAAAGTAGAAATCTGATCATCCAAGAAATCTATTCTTTGTGGTATAAACCTGATTAGCTGATTGGGGAGCTGTACAGTTGGCCTAGTAGGTACCAATAATTGGCCAACATTGCCTATGGTCGGGTCTATATAATCTATGTTTGAAAGTGGAACCTTCCTGTTTTGAGCGGTAGCTACTTCAATGAAACAACTAAGCAGCAATACAATGAGGATTGTGTTTGTAAATTTTAAGTTTCGATGACAATAATGGAATTTGAAACCATCAAAAAAATACTTACCATTCAAATTAGCATCAACTAAATATTTCATACATACAAGGATTTCGTTACTCATCTACACCGTAAGAAACGATTGCTACCTTAATAACAGAACTAATAAATCAACTAATGAATAAATTAATGCTGTTTTTTTATTGTTTTCTAATAAAATCGAATGAAATAATCCAGCTTTGATTGAATCGTGCTATTTATTTAAAATATTTTAAAGTGACTATTGTGAAAATAAAAGAAAAAAGTTAATGGGGACTTACAGTGTACTACTGTAATTTATTGAGAAACTTTAGCGCCTATTCTATATTCTCTTGGTGATGTTATAAGTATCGTCTGCTTTTAGTGTTGTCCTATTATTTCTGCGTACGTCTTTTCAAAATCCTGTCCGTAATTTTTTTTATATTCTTTCAAGAAATTTAAAAAGGTCTCTTTTGCCAAACCATGCCTACCTAATATAATGAGGGAGCGGCATTTTAATTCAAGCGCTTCTTCGCTCATTTGATCAAATTGAAAAATGCAATTGGCTAATTTTAAAATAAAGTCCGGTTCTGATTGCAAACTGGCATTTGAAGTATAATTAAGGATGGCACTAATTACAAAATCACTCACATTCGCCTTGGTATCATCCAACCAGGAATATTGTGCCTCTCTTAAAAAAGCGCCTTTGTTTACCATGGCCAACAATTCGTTTATATAATTTTTATCAACAACTGTCGGTTTATCATCAGCAAGGTTTAAAAATTGCTGATAATCGAGTTTAATAGAATTGTTTACAATTTCGAATCTCCATTTTCCCGTTTCTTTGGATATATTAGTTACGCCAACTTTTTCAAGTATTGATTTCAGCTTTACAATATTAACCGAAAAATTGTTTCTGGCATCTTTTATTGGTTTATCAACCCAAATTGTTTCATACAGTTTATCAGAAGAAATGCCTTTGCCATCTTTAAACGTGTTAATAAGGATCAATAAAAAAATCTCCTTAAGGAGCGGAGTAAACTGTCGGGTGATATTGTTTCCTTCCTTATCAATTACTTCAAAATTACCAAAAAGAAAAATGGAAGATGATGTCGTTGCATTTTCGTACAAACCACGACTTGATAAACTGTCTTCAGCTGCCAATGATTGAAAAGCTTGTTGAGATTGTAAAATAGGGACTGATGTATCAGTAACAGACTGCTGGGTTTGTTTTCGCTTTCTCTTTAATATAAAAATAGTTGAAAGCAATAAGATTGACGAAAACAGGATTACAAATAACAAATACATCGACTTGTCGCTGGCATTGACTGGTTGAGTTACAATTAGTCGGTTGGGTGGAAAGTCAATCGTAAAAATCTTTACGCTGGTTGGCTTATTGGTGGAACTTACTAAAGTTACTGCAACTAATTTTTTACTTGAGGGACAATAATATAAATCTGCAAAGGATTCGATATCATGGAAAGCATATGGAATACTGTCGCCCAAAAACTCATACTCAGGTGAACTCAGGGAACCCCGAATCAACTGCAGATGGGAATTATACCGGTCAATCGGAAAAGTTAAGCCATAAAATTGATTGGCCTCACCGTCAATAATAAGGCTATTGGCAAAACAAAATTCTTTTTCGGGTTGTTTAAAGTCATAAATGTGCTTGAACGTACGACCACCAACACTATAAGCCATTAGTTCAAAATTATACTTAGGATTTACTGTCTGATCGCCCGTTTTACTTCCATAACCTCCAATAATATAAGCAGTATCTGTGGCAGCATTGGTTCCCAGAGCCGAAAGATAACGGGGCATGAAAAAATCACCTTTGGTTTTAAGAACTTCCCATGTATGATCCTGAAAACTATATCGTTGAACAAGATTTTTGTAATGAAGCATTCCATAACCACCAATGATATAAAGGGCACTGTCAACATTTGAAATAAACTTATTAGCCTGCCAAAACTCTGTAAGTTTGGGTTTTACTGAGAAATTTAACTTCCAGGAATTTTCTGCGGCATCATAGGCTGATACGGTTTTTTCGTCTATAAATAAATTATACAACGTATTAAATCTGTCGTCAAAAATTGACTGATTACCTGCAGGTAAAGCCTGTCGACTTTTTGAAAGTTTAGAGCCTGATAGTTGATTTGTTTTAAAAGAAAACTTGTATAATGTATCAACCGACACAATATACAATATTTCATTTTTTTTATCAAAAGCAACGCTAGGAGTAGCGGTGGTTTCAACTGTTTGAAGCTGTTTCCAATGAAGATGTCTGGGTGCAATCCAAAGAGGATTTTTTATTTCTGCAACTTTTTTTTCAACTATATCCAATGCCGTGTTACCAGTAGTCTCCGACAAAGGAAAAAAGTATTTTCTTTTTTTGTTTTGTACAATATCAATGTCTTTAAGATGCATCGGAGGAACATCAATTGTTTTATTTCTTTGCAGGTTGCTGGTCCCAAAAAAAACTTTACAACAGGTTGCATTGGTAAAGTTTAGTTTGCCTTTGGTGACTAAACGATTATCTAGGAAGAAATTTACTTCCTTCAGGGTTTTATCAAACCTGATTTCAAAATGGTTCCATTTGCCAAACAAACTAGAAGAATCAATTTTAAAAGAATAAGAAAAAGATTCTCCGATAACAAAATTAAAATTTCCAAATTTATCGACAGACACTATATCTATGTTCTGGTTATCGGTAGTTATTAACCTTGTCACGTATCCAAAATATGCATTAAGACCAGGTACAAATTTAAGATCAAAAGATATTTGAGTGTCCTCGTTTAAACATAGGGGTTCTCTAGGAGTTAAATTGAGAGATGTCCGTTTTTCAGGTATTGATTCATGACTGAAAAATTGCAACCCGTAAGACTGGCTGTATAATTGACCAGAAAATAAAAGCAAGCCTGCTATTAAATAAAGAAAATTCTTCATACACAATCAAACAGTTACATAGTAAAAATACTCTATTCTTGCAAAACAAAGACAATAATATAACCAATATGATTGTCAGGAATTGGAATTTAAAGTGTGCGTTAAACAAATGATTAAACCCTTTATTAACAGAATATTCTTAATCGATGGTCCAATGGTGACTCCATACTAGGAATTTTGTAAATTGAAATATTGTAACTTTATTTAATGAACATTACGTTTATAGATAAAAAGACCATATTCAATCTTATCGAGCAGCACCAACATGAAATATTGAATTATGGTGTTGAACGTATTGGATTATTTGGATCTTTTGTTCGAGATGAACAAACCGATTCATCTGATATTGACTTTCTTGTTCATTTTTCTAAAGGGTCAAAAACCATTCATAACCTGGTTGGACTTGGCGATTTTTTGGAAGATTTGATGGGAAGGAAAGTGGAAGTGATTACAAAAGAATCTCTCAGCCCTTATATTGGTCCACATATTTTAAAAGAAGTTCAGTATGCAGCCATCCTTAACTGAATTTTTACATCATATAAAAGATGAAATTAACTTTTGTCTCAGTCAAACCGAGGGAAAAGATTATGAGATTTTTTCGAATGATCAGATATTAACTCGTGCAGTGGTAAGAAGTTTAGAGATTATTGGCGAAGCAGCAAAAAAAATTCCACCTGATTTCAGATCTCAGTTTCCTTTAATTGCCTGGAAAGATATTTCAGGAATGAGAGATAGATTGATTCATCATTATTTTGGAGTCGATTTTGAAATAGTATGGAATACTATAAAAGATGACTTACCTATTCTTTCTGAATGGATGGAACCAATGATTAGTGCGTCAAAAGACTTCAAGTAAAATTTAATTATTTTCAGTTAGATTATTCAACGTAGCCGGTCCTGCAATTACTAAAATTACATTTGATTTTCTTGAAAACTATGATCATTCGGATAATGAATTGTATGAAAGATTGGATATGTTAGATAGGCTGACATCTCATATAGAAATTCAGAAACGTTCTTGAAATAATATACCCTTTTTGAAAGTACGCATGTAAAAATGAAAGTATATAAAACACGTATCTCATCCTAATTTTTATTATTACCTGATTTCTTACACTTTCTAATTTCTCGGCTGCTCCATTTTACATTCTTCATTTTTCATTCTTCATTCACATACCCATTTTTCATTTTCATATTTTATTCCTTATTTGTATATTTATGGTATGCAAAAGACCATTCAATTCCTGATGGCCACTGTCATATTACTGCCCGTGGCTGCTTACTTTCTAGGTACTCCACCAAATGATATCCAACTTTCAATTTTGAAAAAAATGAGTTGGGTAGTGGGCATTGTAATTGCCTATACATTTATTGTTGGGCAAATCACAGGCAATAATTCACAAGTAGATAAACTGTGGAGCATTGTTCCCATCATATACTCTTGGTATATGACATACCTTGGCGGTTGGAATGAAAGAATGATAGCGATGTCTGTCTTAGTGACAATTTGGGGAGCGCGACTAACCTACAATTTTGCCCGTAGAGGTGCATATACTTGGAAATTCTGGGAAGGTGAAGAAGATTATAGATGGGAAATTCTCAGAAAAAAACCTGGCTTTAAAAATCCATTTGTCTGGATGCTCTTTAACCTTCTTTTCATCTGCTTTTATCAAAATGTGCTTATTTTTTTATTTACAATTCCAATACTGAGCCCATTGGCCAATCATACCAATGAAATCGGATTTATTGATGGATTGCTTTTTGGCCTATTCCTTCGTTTGGTCATCCATGAATTCAAAGCGGATCAACAACAATATGATTTTCAAACGGAAAAGTATCGCAGAATCAATGCCGGAGAAGATCTTGGCGAATATGCTGATGGATTTATATCCACTGGATTATGGGAAAAAGTACGCCATCCAAACTATGCTGCTGAACAAGGAATTTGGATAACATTCTATTGCTTGAGCATCGCAGCAACAGGCGAATGGCTCAATTGGACCATCGCAGGTTGTATTCTATTGGTGATTTTATTCAAGGGAAGTGCAGATTTTTCTGAAGAGATTTCTGCTTCAAAATACCCTGCTTACAAAGATTATCAAAAAAGAGTAGGGAAGTTTTTGCCTAAATGGAAGCAAAGTTGAATGTTTAGGCTTGAATGCTTATTGAACATCAGAATAAACTTTAAACCCTAAACTTTCAACTAAAGAAATTCCCTATTTTTAATCATGAAAAAATCATTCCTATTATTACTCATTGTTGCTTCATCAGCAACGTATGGCCAAAAAGCCCTCAAAATTATCACTGTTGAAGAGACTGAACGCATCGAAAAAATGCTTTCTTCCGATGCAATGGAAGGTAGAAGAACATTTTCTCCTGGCATAGAAAAGGCGGCTTCTTTCATTGCTTCAGAATTTGAAAAAACAGGATTGCAGAAATTTAACAACGCCAACTCTTACTTGCAATCCTTTGCGATGATCAAAGCAAAGCCTACAAAACAAACCATTGTTTTGGACGGCGCTGAAATTGACGCCAAAAAAATCTTGATCCTGTCGCCAAAAGCATCTGTAAATGCAACAGAAAAGTCTGGGTATCAAATAGTGAAAATTGCCAAGGGAATGAACTTTGCCACTGAAGTGCGTAAACTTCTTTCTTCCCCCAAAAATACAATCGTCATTGCAGATTCTTCACATACCGGCATGTTCGGTCGATTTAGCCAAATGCGCAATCAAATGTTTTCTACACAACCCAATGTTGTGATGGTTCTTGCTTCAGAGATGCCCAAAACCTTTACAATTCAGGCTTCCCAAGAAATCACCGAAATGCCATTGGCTAATGTGGTGGGTGTATTGCCTGGAAAATCAAAGCCCAATGAAATCGTGATTTTCTCCGGACATTATGATCACCTTGGTATCGACAGCAGGCGCATGGTTAACAATGATTCAATTTATAATGGAGCAAACGATGACGCTGCTGGCACCACCGCAATGATCATGCTTTCGAAGTATTATAAGAAATTAAACGACAACGAAAGAACCATCATTTTTGCTGCTTTTACTGCTGAGGAAG
>JBILHX010000069.1:0-16490 GCA_044350285.1 Chitinophagaceae bacterium
TTAAAATCTTGCTTTCAAAAGAACATTGCATTTGCGGGGATATTGTAGATGAACTTCCGCTCTCCCAAAGCACGGTTTCTCAACACTTGAAGGAATTGAAAGAAGCCGGCTTGATTAAGGGTGAAATCTCAGGTGTAAAAACCTGCTATTGCATTGACGAAGAAGAATGGGGTCGTGCTGTAGAAATCATGAAAGAATTTTTTTCCATCAATACATTCAATAAAAAATGTTGTTAAACAAATACTATGAAAAACGAAAATGAATTAAAAGAGTTAGTAAAACAAAAGTACAGTGAAATAGCGTTACAAGACAAAGAAACAAACCAATCATCATGCTGTGGAGCAGGTGGCTGCAGCACAGAAGTGTATAATATCATGAGTGATGATTACACCACACTGAAAGGATATAATCCTGATGCAGATCTTGGCTTAGGCTGTGGTTTGCCAACTGAATTTGCACAAATAAAAACAGGTGATGTTGTAGTAGATTTAGGCTCAGGCGCCGGAAATGATTGTTTCGTGGCAAGAAATTTAGCGGGTCCCGAGGGCAAGGTTATTGGGGTGGATTTTACCACTGCCATGATTGAAAAGGCAAGAAAAAATGCAGAGAAATTAAATTTCCACAATGTGGAATTCAGACAGGGTGACATTGAGAACATGCCGATTTCTCCTAATGTGGCTGATGTAGTTATCAGCAATTGTGTACTGAATCTGGTTCCAAACAAGGACGCTGTTATCAAGGATATTTATAGGGTTCTAAAACCAGGTGGTCATTTTAGTATTTCAGATGTAGTATTGGTTGGAAGCCTGCCTGAGAAAATCCGCAATGCAGCTGAAATGTACGCAGGATGTGTATCAGGCGCCGTACAAAAACAAATATACCTTGAATTGATTGAGTTGAACGGATTCAGCAACATCACCATTCAAAAGGAAAAAGCAATCATCATACCAGACGATATTTTGATTAAGTACCTGACACAAGAGGAAATCAACGAATATAAAAAATCTGGTGCAGGGATATTCTCTGTTACTGTATTTGCGCAAAAACCAGTAGCAGCTTGCGTTCCAGGAGGAGGATGCTGTTAGTAGTTGAAGGGGTTGAAGAGGTTGAAGGGGTTTAGTTTAAGGTTTTTGGTTTAAAGTTTATTGGGGTTGAAGATTATCATGTATTTATCAATAGCCTGGGGTTTAAACCCCAGCTATTGAATTTTGATGGTTCCTTCAACCATAAACCAAAAACCTTAAACTCATTTCCTTCAACCACTTCAACTCCTTCAACCCCTTCAACTCCATTCAACTTTAAACCAAAAACCTTAAACTCTATAAGCTACCGCATTGATATTCATGCCTGCTCCAACAGAAGCAAATAACACAACATCACCGTCATGAAGTTCATGTCCCTCTTGCTTTCCACGCAACACCAAATCAAGCAGCGTAGGGACTGTTGCAACGGAACTGTTACCGAGCCACTGTATTGACATCGGCATTATATTTTCAGGAGGCTTGGCATCATACAATTTATACAACTTGTTAATCATTGCCTCGTCCATTTTTTCGTTGGCTTGGTGAATGAATACTTTTTTCAATTCACTGATGTTGATACCAGTTTTATCCAAACACTCTTTCATTGCAGGAGGAACAAGCTTCACCGCATATTCATACACCTTTCTTCCCTTCATCTTGATGTACCTCACGTCCTTGTCGCTTTCAGGCAAATTAGAACAACCCATGTTGATGTAATACGCTTCGTCATTACAATGAGATTGGACGCTCGCTCCAATTATCCCGGCACCATTTTCTCCTGTTTCCTTGTACTCAAGAATACAACATCCTGCTCCATCAGAAAAAATCATGCTATCACGGTCATGTGGGTCAATCACACGAGAAAGAGATTCTGCACCGATAACAAGTGCCTTGCTCGCAATGCCTGCCTTAAAAAAGGCATCTGCCTGGATGAGGCCTTGTACCCAGCCTGGACATCCAAATAAAATATCGTAAGCAATACAAGAAGGATTCTTAATCCCCAACAAATGCTTAACCCTGCTGGCCAAGGCCGGAATGGCATCAGACTGGATGGTATTGCTCAAAACATCCCCGAAATTATGGGCAAAGATTATTTGATCTATTGTTTCAGGATCGACGCCACTCATTTCAATGGCTTCTTTAGCTGCTAATGCAGCCATGTCTGAAGTTGTCATCCCTTCTTCTGCATATCGACGTTCTTCAATGCCAGTAATGGCCTTGAATTTTTCCACAATAACATCGCTTGGGGTATCTATTTTCTCTTGTTGCTCTGTATAAAAATCAGATGCAGTAAAATCCTTGTTTGACTTTATTCTTGTTGGTATATAAGCCCCTGTTCCTGTTATCACAGATCGTTTCATGCAATAAAATTTGAGTAAAAGTAATGAAAAGACGTGAAAAACACCAATACCATGGGTATTGAGGAGCTGATATCCCTCAGTCCTTCGGGTGTTTTTTGAAAAATAAATAAGAAAATCCAGTAGGAATTGCAACCATTAAACCCATGATAACCATGAAGATAGCAAAGGCATATTTAGCTGGAAATAGCAACCCGGCAACTGCCTGCAATATACCGCCTAACATCCACCATTTACCTGCCATTTTGTGCGTGGCTGTCCAATTTGCCTCATCTTCCAAGGTCCAGGGAAGCCGCATTCCTACAAAATAATTCGGCTTGATGGAAGGCATAATATAACCCATGAAGGCAAAGAGCAAGCCCATCAGCGAAAAAAGGTACTTAATGAAAAAGTTACCCGGCTTAACAGCTGAGTACACTATGATGAATGCCAGTGATGCCATAAAGAAAACCAGCAAAAATGCGAGCTTCTCAAAAATCGCTCCATTGCTCTTTTCGTATCTCTTAGGATCAATCAATTGGATATTCAACATCAACAAAAAAATGATTATCCCAACCCCGCCAAGCAGCAATGGTCCCCAGTATATAGAATCCCTTGACCCAAACCCATCAGGAATACCCTCCAAATTAAAATGCGTGGGTATGGTTGCAGGTAAATCGTCGTAAACATACATTGCATAAAAAAAGGGGATGCTCAATATCATCAAGGCGATAACAACTTTCAAAATTTTTAAATTCGCTTTCATAGTCAAGTAGGTTTATAAACCAAAGCTCAGTTTTTTGACATATCCCATAACAAATAACAAGAAACACGCATCACACAAACCATTGGAAAGGATGATGAAAGAAGCTCGAAAAAATGAATCTCTTAGCTCCAGGTTATAAGGTAACCTTTTCCCCGGTTCTAGCACTTTCGTAGATCGCCAAAACGATTTCAACGGACTTTCGTCCTTCAACAGCATCAATCAGCACATCCCCGCCCGTTTCAATTGCATGAATCATGTCTTCGATTTGTCGCTGATGGCCAAGGAAACTGATGTCGGCAGGATTCGCAACCCCACCTTTAGGAGCATTACCAGATGAGAAGGAATCAACAACCAGTTGATCATCTTCAGCTTTATGAAGAAACTCCCATTTGATGATGCTACTTTCTTCTTGAATGACGGTGCCTTCGGTTCCCATGATTTCTATCCGTTTCAAAGAGCCAGGGAATACGGCTGTTGAACATTCAATATTACCCAAGGCGCCGTTGGCAAATTTCACTACAGAAACAATGGTGTCTTCAACCTCAATACCCTTGTGACGAACATTTGCGGAAAATGACTGAACGGATTCAACTGGTCCCATATACCATTGAAGCAAGTCTACAGAATGTATGCCTTGGTTCATCATAGCACCGCCGCCATCCAATTCCCAAGTGCCCCGCCATGCGGCTGAAGCGTAATATTCGGGGCTTCTGTACCACTTGACATAAGCATCACCCAACACCATATCTCCGAACCGTTTTTCTTCAATGGTTTTTTTCAACTGCATGCTGGATTCATAGAACCTGGAAGGAAAGATAACACCCACCTTCACCCCTTTCTTCTTGGCTGCTTCAATGATTTTATCACATTTCTCCAAGGTAACTTCCAGTGGCTTTTCAATCAAACAATGCTTTCCCGCCTCGATACTTTTGATGGAAGGATCCAAGTGAATTCCTGATGGCGTACAAATGCAAACGATGTCAATGTCAGGCTGGGCAAGCATCTCATCCAAATTATCGTATGAAGTACAATTGTATTTCAAGGCAAATGCATCAGCCTTGTCCTTGTTGATATTAAATACAGCTTTGATGCTCGCATTGTCGATGTGCTGAATCGCCAATGCATGAATATGAGAAATCAATCCTGCTCCAATGATTCCAATACCAAAATGTTTTTGATTCATGCCATCGATTTAAAATATAAAAAATGTGCTTTTGCTTGAAAGGTTACTTGATCAGCCGCTCACCAAAATTGATAATATTCCCTGAATTGTCCAATATTGAAAACTGGATCATTCCCCAAGGTTTTACTTCCAACTTACCATTGGGGTGAATAATCCCTTGTTTTTCATACTCTTGGTATAAATTTTTTATGTCTGATACGCGAACATAACATCCAGTATTTTTAGGAATTTCTGGATCATCACATTTCCACAAATGAATTTCGATCAGATCCCTTTCACACATGATATAACCATCCCATTCAGCATTGCATTTAAACCCTAAAAATTCAGTGTAAAATTTGACGGTAGCTGAATGATCCATGTAGGCAAGAATGGGTATGGCAGACTCCAATGGCATAAAAATAATTTAACATGATTCGTGAATCATGTGTGAAAAATCAATGGTGGTGTAATTTACGACTTGACAAATTCTAAGAATAGACTTTTCATGTTCTGGTTAGTTAATTTTCAAATTTTAACTCCATCTTTCATAAACTTCATGAAAAGCTGTTGGGATAGATTGAACCCAACTAAAAAGAAAATGTGCTGTTTTCATGGCCATCTTGGATAATCTTAAATCACAAATAAATTTGTTTTACTTAAAATATAAATCAACTATACACTTATTTAGATATGATATTTCTAAAATAAATGCCATTATCTTAAATATTTTTTAAAATAGGCATTGTTAATGTTATTGATTCAGATACTACACAAATAATTCTTTAAATTTACCACTCACCTAATTCAATCGTTTTTGCTGGAAATGAAAAGAAAATTGATCATATGCAGTTTGTTGTTCATCCTGGCAGTACAGATACTTCCATTTAGGAATATCGATTTGATGTTTAGAGGTCAACAAGATACTGAAGATCAAACTGAGCTTTTATTTTTCCCTGAAGAAGAAGAAAGTAAAGCTGATGGTGAATCTGAAAGCAAAGAAACAGGAGAAGAACTTTCCAAAATAATTAAGGTTGAACTGATTAATGACAACCATTTCTTTTCCCTACTTTCTCAGAATTTAAACATAAAACGAATTCTTCTTCAAAAAATCGGAGAGCCACAAGGCTTTTATCCAAAGCTTCTCATACCCCCACCCAATAAGTTGTCATGATAAATGAGATGCCAATATATGGCATCCAGTGCTTCCATGTACATCACTCAGGACAGATGCTTCTTTCCCCCTTGGTTGGAGTTTGCATGACTGAACTGGAAATTTTTCATTTTCCTGAAATTCTTATTGAATGAGAACTGATAAACCGAGTCAAGCATTGACTTTCAAATATATTAAAGAAGACCTACCTGCAGGGCTGGTAGTATTTTTAGTAGCCCTTCCATTGTGCCTGGGAATAGCCCTTGCATCAGGAGCCCCGCTTTTCTCTGGCATCATTGCCGGCATAGTTGGTGGAATTGTAGTTGCATTTGCAAGCGAATCAGCCATTAGTGTAAGTGGACCAGCGGCTGGACTAACCGTAATCGTGTTAAATGGCATCACACAACTCGGTAGCTTTGAAGCATTTTTATTGGCCGTCGTATTGGCTGGTGTTATACAAGTAATTTTGGGATATCTCAAAGCTGGAACCATTGGATACTATTTCCCATCCAGCGTCATCAAGGGAATGCTCGCGGCCATTGGCATCATACTGCTCATCAAACAAACCCCTGTAGCCATTGGCTACAGCAAGGATGCTGGCCAATATTTTCACAATGGAGCACTTGCAATTGCATTGGTGTCTTTGTCAATCATGATCATTTGGGACCTGCCGGCCATGAAAAAAATCACCTTGTTCAAATGGATACCAGGTGCACTTGTTGCAGTGGTTGTGGGAACTGTTATGAATGGATATTTTGGAATGGCCATGCCCTCTTGGGCTTTGAATGCCAACCAACTTGTCAAACTACCCGTTGCAGCATCCGCAAATGATTTCATACGACAATTTACATTGCCTGATTTCTCCGCCCTATCGAATTATCATGTTTATGTATTAGCAGTAACCATTGCCATTATCGCCAGCTTGGAATCCTTGCTAAGCACAGAAGCTGCAGACAAGTTAGACCCATTAAAGAGAATTACACCAACGAACAGAGAGCTAAAAGCACAGGGAATCGGCAACATCATTTCCGGTTTAATTGGCGGACTCCCATTAACGGCAGTAATTGTAAGAACCTCAGCAAATGTGAATGCCGGTGGTAAAACAAAACTTTCCGCAATCATTCATGGTATTTTCTTAACAGGCAGTGTCATAGGATTGGCCAGCATATTGAATAAAATTCCCTTGGCTTGTTTGGCAGCAGTATTGCTGGTTGTTGGATATAAACTTGCAAAAATCTCCCTGTTCAAGTCAATGTACAAACTTGGCTGGGAACAGTTTCTTCCATTCATCATCACCATTGTGGCTGTTCAGTTTTCAGACCTTCTAAAGGGAATTGCTTTGGGTATGATGGTGTCTATCTTTTACATCCTGAGGGAAAACTACAAAAGGGATTACACCATTCATCATGAAAAAAAGGAAGACGGTGGAAAGGTGCACATCAAACTCGCAGAAAATGTAAGCTTCATCAACAAAGGCAGTATTCTTAAGAAACTCGCTGATCTGCCAGCCGATTCAGTTGTTCACATTGACGGAACTGAATCACATTACATTGACCTAGATGTACTTGAGATCATCCACAACTTCAAAGAAACAGCTGTGTCAAAAAACATTAAGCTTCAACTCACAAAAATCCCCGAGTTCAAGGGCGTTGCTGGTCACTAAAAAATAATCACAAATCACTATCCTGACAGGAAGAGACGCAATGATCTGTAATGTACAGCCATGCACCCTGCCTTGCTTTCAGTAAATTTTACGACCATGTATTTACAAGATACCCTTGTTGAAACAACCGTTGCTAATCATAAATATGATGAAGGAAGGGTGCTTCATAATTTGAAGCACTTTCTTCCTTCACAAACACCATTAAAAGATTTTATACACCACAATTCTCTTCATGCCTTTCAACACATGAAATTCTATGAAGCCATATTTACTGCTTCCGAAATCTTTGGATACAGTGTTACTATTCAGCTTGAAGAATTCAGAAAAATGTATAAAAGCGGAAGAATAAATCCAGACATCCTTGAGCGTGTCATAAAAAATAAAAAAGGAATTGAAGATAAGGGCATTTGGATGGATATGCTCTTGACAAAAAAATAC
Organism: Chitinophagaceae bacterium; assembly: GCA_044350285.1. Lineage (GTDB taxonomy): Bacteria > Bacteroidota > Bacteroidia > Chitinophagales > Chitinophagaceae > Pollutibacter. The sequence goes on from JBILHX010000069.1 coordinate 7,542, forward strand.
AATACAAATCAATCAAGCAGGATTGGTCATCTAAGAAATGCCAGCAAGAGACACTACAAGATTGATCTAGATAACATTGTACAACCAATATTATTCAGGATCCTGAGCTCCTACCTAGACCAAGGAATTGCAGTTCAAAAATTCCCTTTGTCAAATGAAGGCTTTCTCGAATCAATAATTACCTTGGAAAAAAGCAGTTTTTCAGGATTCATAAAATCAGAAAGAGCCAAAAATCTTCTCTTCAACAAATCTTTATCCATTGCGGATTTGCTAAAAATAATTGTTGGAGATGAAATGTACTTTGATCAATATTTATTTGACCAACAATTTTCACACAGGGGATGGTCCGGCATGGTTTCTACCATTGAAGACAACCCCGATAGCCTGCTCGACAAAAGAAAAATTTCATTAAAAGAAATGGTTTATTTTGAGCTCATTCTTGAGATTGATGCCCTCGATAATCAATTCAGGCAAAAATGGATTCCGCTATCATCACATGAAATTAACCCTCCTGTTGACATTTTCAAGGAAACATCCATAAATGAATTGCAAGAAGTTTTGATGCTATTTCACGATGCTTTTGAATGGAGCTACTACGACAAGGTGCTATTGGGAATATCAGAAACATATTCAAATCAACAGAAAACAAATACAACTAAATCCTTCCAATCCGTTTTTTGTATCGATGAAAGAGAATGTTCTCTCAGAAGATACCTTGAACAAATAGACCCGGGATGTGAAACATTTGGTTCTCCTGGTTTTTTTGGGGTGGAATTCTATTTCAAAGCACAGAATGCTAAATTTCTGGAAAAACTTTGTCCGGCTCCAGTCACGCCTAAATACCTCATTAAAGAGTCAGGGAATACGACGGTTAGAAAACATGAGCTGCTCTACAACAGTAAGTCTCATCATTTTTTCGAAGGTACTTTTTTCACCTTGGGACTTGGTTTTTGGGCGGCTGTTAGGATGCTGATGAACATAGTCCGTCCCAAAATGAGCCCCGCCATTTCAAACGCTTTTTTACATGTTGGAGATGATGCCGAACTGACTATAGAAAATTTCAACCCAGGCGATACAGAAAATGGACTGCAAATTGGGTTCTCCATCAATGAGATGACTGTTCGTGTGGAAATGTTTCTCAGGAATATTGGCATGATAAAAAATTTCTCACCGCTGGTTTATATTGTTGCCCATGGTTCAAGCAGTGCAAACAATCCACACCATGGAGCACATGATTGTGGGGCATGCAGTGGAAGGCCCGGGTCAGTAAACGCAAGGGTATTGTCTTTTATGGCAAATCATGTTGATGTAAGGGACGCACTTAGGAAAAAAGGGATAGACATCCCTAAATCAACTCAATTTTTAGGGGCGCTTCACGATACTGCAGCAGACAAAATTGTATTTTACGACACCCGCATCCTAACTATTTTAAACAAGGAAAAACACAACATAAACGTAGCACATTTTGAATCAGCACTTGACCTCAATGCAAGGGAAAGATCAAGAAGATTTTCATCAATCAACAGTGAAGCAGGCATTAAAACAATAAGAAAAGCAATTAACAAACGATCTGTCTCCCTTTTTGAGCCAAGACCTGAACTTGGCCACGGATCCAATGCCTTGTGCATCATAGGCAGGAGAGAAATGACAAAAAATTTATTTCTTGATAGAAGAGCATTTTTGAACTCCTACGATTATACAACCGACCCTTCAGGTGAATTATTAGCCAATGTAATCAGACCAATTGGCCCGGTCTGTGGAGGAATTAACCTGGAATATTATTTCTCAAGAATAGACAACCACAAACTTGGAGCAGGCACAAAACTTCCGCATAATGTAATTGGATTGATTGGTGTCTCAAACAGCAGTGATGGTGACCTAAGACCTGGTTTACCATTACAAATGATAGAAGTGCATGATCCTGTCCGACTCCTTGTGGTAATAGAACATAGTCCGGAAGTAGTCCTGAATGTATTAAAATCCTCTAAAGAAATTTATCAGTGGTACATCAACGATTGGATCCATTTGGTGGTGATAGATCCGTTTACAAAAAATTTGTATGACTTTGAAAACGGTGTATTTAAGGAATACCAAATCATCTCACAAAACTTGTCTCACATCAACCAAAATATTTTCAGGAATTCAATGAAGATGAAATCTTCAAACATCATCGATTCAACAAAAGAAAATTTACCTGTCTTCAGCATCAATTAATTCATCATGCAGCAACTTCTACAATACTTCGTACTCCTACCTTTAGCAGGTTTTTTAATCAGCTTGTTGTTGCCTAAAAACAAAGAGAAAATAATTTCCTTTACAGCCATAACAACCGCAGGAATTCAATTGATCTTTCTGATTTATTTTGCTTTTAATTGGTTGAAAATCGGAAGTCCAATTTTAAATATCAAACAACTTGTATTGTATAAAACAGAAGCGTTTGAGTTTTTTATTGGATTTTACTTTGATTATGTTGCAGCGGTATTTCTGTTGGTAGGCTCGCTGATAATCTTGATGGTTGCAGTCTTCAGCAAATACTACCTACACCGAGAAAGTGGATACAAACGTTATTTCAACAACATCCAATTCTTTTTTCTGGGATATAGCATCATCATAACAGCCGGGAATTTCGAGACATTGTTCGTTGGGTGGGAAGCCGTTGGTGTTTCATCTTTTGTGTTGATTGCATTTTACAGGGATCGTTTTTTACCGGTTAAAAATGCATTCAAAATTATCTCCCTTTTTAGGTTGGGTGATGTATTTTTGATTTTAGCCATGTGGCTCGCACATCACCTTTGGCATACCAACATCGCATTTAATGACCTTATCGATAATCAAGCCATTAAAACAATTTCCGCTGACCATGTACTCAGTACCACACTGATTGCATGCATGCTTTTACTTGCTGCATCAATTAAATCTGCATTATTTCCATTTTCATCATGGGTTCCAAGAGCGATGGAAGGGCCTTCCAGTTCAAGCGCCATTTTCTATGGTTCATTGTCCATTCATCTTGGGATATTCCTGATGCTTCGAACCTATCCCCTTTGGGAGAATTTACTGTTCATTAAAATCATGATGATTTCCTTTGGGGTTGCAACTTCCTTAGCAGGAAATACCATTGCAAAAGTGCAATCAACCGCAAAGACCCAAATCGCGTATGTATCCATTGTTCAAATTGGCATCATTTTCATTGAAGTGGCACTGGGACTCCATCTTCTAGCCCTTGTGCACTTTGCCGCAAATGCATTTTTCAGGACATACCAACTGTTGGTATCCCCCTCCGTTTTAGGGTATTTGATTCATAACCAGATTTTTAATTTCAAAACAACCAAATCAGAAAAAAACAACGCCTTCAAAAACACAATGTATACACTTGGTATCAAGGAGTTTAACATGGACAAAAACATGCATACGGTTTTGTGGAAACCATTTAAATGGTGTGGCTATAAACTGGGCATATTAAATACCTTCCAAGCAAGAACATTTTTACTCCTGTTAATTATTGTTGCTCCCATCGCTAAATTCAACGGACTTTTCGACCTTTTACCATCACCAAACTTACTTCAATTGTTATATGCATCCATTGCATTGATTCTATTGCTTCTTTCATTTACGGAAAGACAAACAGCCAAAAGAGCTTGGACAAATATCATCTTAGCGCAACTAGCCATCATCAATTCAATTGCTGTGCTAGGTGAAGTGCCCATCACATCAACCAGCATCTATCTGCTTTGTGTGCTAATCTTTGGAGGATTGGGTTTCCATATTCTTTCAAAACTATATAAAGCTGAAAGTGACATTGAGCTTAATAAATACCATGGGCACAGCCATGAATATCCAAAACAGACTATCTTATTTTTAATCTGTTGCCTAGGCATCGGAGGCTTCCCTATATCTCCCTTATTCATAGGCATCGATTTATTTTTTACACATGTGTCAACTGATCAAATCGGGTTAATTTCCATCCTCTGCTTGTGCATTCTTTTTCTTGAGATTGCAGTGTTGAGAATATTCATCCGTCTTTATTTCGGACAACACAAAAAAACGTACCACCCCATAGCCTATAAGTCATCCTGATCAATAAAATTGTTGGAATTTAGACATCAAAAGAAGCTTTCAAAGACTAAGTGACAACACATTTTAGTAAATTAGACCATGAAAATTTCCATGGTTATTTTAAGTTTTTTCGCTTTTCACTCTTCAACATCATTTTCACAGGATGCTGATACAAATATCAAAAAAACAGAAATTCATTACACCTCAAAAGCACCGAAAATTGATGGCGATGTGAAAGGAAAGGAATGGCGCAAAGCCAAGTGGAGCAGCCCTTTTGTGGATATATCAGACAGTTCAAAAGGCCTTCCTCATCTGAAAACAAGATTCAAAATGCAGTGGGACAGCAATTTCCTGTACATCGCTGCATATCTTGAAGAACCCAACCTTTGGGCCAGCTTAAAAAATCATGACGACATCATTTTCAATGACAATGATCTTGAAGTTTTTATCGACGCCAATAATGATGGAGAGCAGTATTTTGAAATTGAAATCAATGCGTACAATACCATCATGGACCTGTTTATGAACAAGCCATACAAGAAAGGTGGAACCTATGAAATGCAGTGGAATACAGATGGGATGACATCAGCTATCAAATTAAACGGAACGCTAAATAACAACAGCGATGTTGATAAAGGATGGGCAATCGAGATGGCCATCCCTTTCAATAGTCTGAAAAGGGAAGGAAGAATCAGCCACCCAACCACCGGAAGCATTTGGCGCATCAATTTCTCAAGGGTTGAATGGCAACTGGAAAAATCAGGTCTAGCCTATACGAAGAAAAAGGATTCAAACGGAAAATTAATGAGGGAAAACAACTGGGTATGGTCGCCCATGGGCATCATAGACATGCACATACCCGAGAAATGGGGCTATCTTTATTTCATCAAATAAGCCACACATGTCACAAAGAAGAAACTTCATAAAAACAGGCCTCTTAACAGCAGCAGCGCCACTCTTGGGCACTGTGGTGTTGGCTGAATCAACTATACAAGAAAAAAAAGTAGAAAGCAAACATTGGATCTGGATTAACCCAAACCACAAAGATAATGTTGCTGAAATTCAACAGTATTACACAGCGTTAAAATCGGCAGGCATCAAAGGAATACTCTTTGAATCGGACAGTGAAATACATTATCGGGAAGCAAAGAAGTTAGGCATGGAAGCACACCGTTGGAATTGGACAATGAACAAGGGTGGAAAAGAGCTGCTTCAAAATCATCCCGAATGGTATGCTGTATCAAGAAACGGAAAATCATGTGCAGACAACCCACCTTATGTTGGTTACTACCGCTGGCTTTGCCCTTCCAAACCCGAAGTTCTACAGTATTTAATGGACGAGGCAGAAGCTATTTTGTCAAAAGACTATATAGACGGGTTGCACCTTGACTACATCCGTTTTTGTGATGTGGTATTGCCCCTGAATTTATGGAGTCAATATAAGTTGGACCAACGCACAGAGCTTCCTGACTATGATTTTTGCTATTGTAAAACATGCAGGGAGAAATACAAAAAAGAAACAGGAAAGGATCCCCTAGATTTGAAATATCCTGATGAAGCCTTGTCATGGCGGTTGTTTCGATACAATGCCATAAACAACGTAGTAAATAACCTTGCCACCGTTGCAAAAAAACACAAAAAGTGGATCAGTGCGGCTGTGTTTCCTACGCCAGAAGTGGCGAGGCGAAATGTTCGGCAAGATTGGACCAACTGGAATTTGAATGCGATTTTCCCGATGATTTATCATGGATTTTATCAAGAAGATGTAAAGTGGATTGGTGATGCAGTAAAGGAAGGAGTTCATTTTCTTGGGGGTAAATTTCCGCTATATGCGGGGCTCTACTTGCCAGATTTCAATGGCAATATGGAAGAATTGTCAGCCGGCATCAAACATGCCATGAGCAATGGGGCGGCAGGTGTTTCGTTGTTTGGACAGATAACGCCGGAGGTGCTGGAGGTAGTTAAAAACAGCCAGGGACAAGGGACGAGGGACAGGGGACAAGGGTAACAGCCTTTCCATTTTTCACTCTTCATTTTTCATTCTTCATTTCGACTCTTTGTATTTTTTTCAAAAACCTACGTAACTTAGAGACCATGAGAGCAAATCACCAGGAATTTACCTCACTTGGAGAAGTCAACCAAAGTGTAGACACCCGTCAGCGTAAAGGATGGAGGAAAATACTTTCGTTTTTCGGTCCAGCATACCTCGTTAGCGTAGGTTATATGGATCCGGGAAATTGGGCGACTGACTTAGCCGGTGGAAGTAAATTCGGCTATACGCTTATTTGGGTACTCTTAATGAGCAACATGATGGCGCTGTTATTGCAGAGCATGTCTGCACGCCTTGGCATCGTCAGGGGCCGCGATCTTGCCCAGGCGAATAGGGAAACCTATCCGAAATACGTAAACCTTGCCTTCTATGTACTGGCTGAAATTGCCATTGCCGCAACAGACCTTGCTGAAATCCTTGGCATGGCCATCGGCATACAATTGTTAACAGGATTGCCCTTGATCTGGGGTGTTGCATTAACCGTGCTAGACACCTTTCTATTTTTATTTCTCCAACGCTGGGGCATCAGAAAAATGGAAGCGTTCATCATCAGTTTGGTTGCTATCATAGGACTGAGCTTTCTTGCTGAAATCCTCATGGCTAAACCTGATCTTGGTGAAGTTGTTAAAGGATTTGTTCCAAGCATTCCAAACAACGAAGCATTATACATTGCTATCGGTATTATCGGAGCTACCGTGATGCCGCACAACCTTTACCTGCACTCTGCACTTGTTCAAACCAGAAAAATAAAGCGAGACAATGAAGGCATCAAACGCATGCTGAAACTCAATTTCATTGACAGTGCCATTGCCCTAAATCTTGCCTTCTTCGTCAACGCTTTCATCCTCATACTTGCCGCAACCGTATTTTTCAAAACCGGTCTCACTGAAGTTGCAGAAATTAAAGAAGCTCACCGCTTACTTGAACCTATGTTGGGTTCTAAGTTGGCACCTACATTATTTGCCATTGCATTAATTGCATCCGGACAAAGTTCAACAATTACAGGCACGTTGGCTGGACAAATCATCATGGAAGGATATCTTCACCTGAGAATCAATCCACTGGTCAGAAGGTTGATGACGAGGTTAATCGCCATTGTTCCAGCAGTCCTTGTTATTCTCATCAATGGTGAAAATAACATTGATAGTCTACTTATATTAAGCCAGGTTGTGCTGAGTTTGCAACTCGGATTTGCCATCATTCCACTCATACACTTTACAAGTGATAAAAAAGCAATGGGCGTTTTTGCCATCAAGCCCATTGTCATAATATTGGCATCAGTTGTTACCGCAATTCTAGTTTACTTGAACCTACACATGGTTGTTGACCAAACTAGCGAATTTTTCAAAACCTCTGATTCCATATTTTGGAAAACTATTATCATTTTAGGCTGCATCATTTACATCGTTTTATTGATCATCGCGATATCCTATCCGCTCATGAACAAGAAAAGCAGAGAAGAAGTTATGATGCATCCAGAAGCCATCAAAATAAATGAAATCACCATACCCGAATACAAGAAAATAGCGGTTGCGCTTGATTTTAGCGAGAATGATTATAGATTGATATCTTATGCATTGGGACAAGGAAAAAAAGAAAGTCAGTTCATGTTAATACATGTTGTTGAAAGTCCAGCCACTCGAATTATTGGCAATGAAACAGATGACCTAGAAACCAGGAAAGATAAGGAACGTATGGACCTTTATGTTACAGAACTCAAAGAAAAAGGGTTTGATGTAGCTGGTTTCCTTGGTTTTAATGGACGGGTCAAGGAGATTGTTCGGCTTGTTAAAGAAAATGAAGCTGATTTGCTCGTTATTGGTGCACACGGACATTCAGGCATCAAGGATGTAGTCTATGGCGAAACCGTTGAAGCGGTTAGACATGAGTTAAAAATCCCTGTCTTGGTGGTTAATATTTAGCTTGAAACATTATCAGGAGTTAATTCAATAATACATCACAAAGAAATAATCCATTGTATTAATTTACCCTCTTTGCCCCACTGCTTGATTCCTTTTGCTACTTCACCAACCATCTGATTTCTACGAACTGGCTTGGGTTTTGATTCAGCAGGAATATTAAGTGGAGTACCATTGTTATTCAACTCAATTTTTGTGGCAAAGATGGTTAGAGAAAGCCTTGGTACTGCAATTCCCATGATCATCCCGGGTAACCCATTGAAACTTTCTGGTCCACCTTTTACTACAACCTCATCTGTATAAAAAGCAACCACCACCACAGAATCACAAATTTTGGTTATCGCTTTTTTACATTCAAAACCTGCAAACTGCCTTACCTCTCCCGTTATCTTCCATTGGTATTTAGCAAGGCTGTCTTTTACGAGATACTTGTTTTCAAAAACGGATGTTCTCAGGGTTATCGTACTATCAGAAAAATGCTGCGTTACATAAGCATCCTCCATTGGTTTGAAATTAGACATCAAGTATTTGTTCTCAGTATTTTCTTTTTCAACTTTATACAAAGAACCCTGTGGATTGAAATCAAGCACATAAGAATCAGTAACAATGCGTGGGAACACTTTTTTGAATTCTTCTGCAAACATATTGTCCTCCCCTTCTTGCTGCATGCTTTCCATCAACGTTATTTGTGCAATCTTTCTTTCAAAAAAGATTTTTCCACTCTGAATAAATTTTTGCTGTGCAAAACCAATATTGAAAATTGATGCACAAAAGATGAATAATAGATACCTCATATTTTAAACTTTTTATTTTGTTCCCTTGAATTGGAATTCCTTCGCTGCGCTCAGGATGACAAATTCCTTTTTCCCATCCCTGTCTCCCGAAGGGGACGGGGATGCTTTATTATCAAACGAAAGCCTCACC
>JBILHX010000070.1:0-16386 GCA_044350285.1 Chitinophagaceae bacterium
AATGTGATTGATGGACGTATCGCCCATTTCTTATTCAATCCAAATTGAGTTTCTAGCATGTGCCTATTTGATGTATGAGAATGCCCAAACACCGTTTCTTTTATGGCTTTCTTGCTGTACTTTAAACCAATTGAATTTGCAGGCACATTTGAAGCCGGTTCACTAAAAACATACAATTCTTGCGAGAATGCAGTTGCAATAAACAGCTGGAAAATCATTAGTAAAGACAATCTGCAATACTTATTTTTCATACTTACATTGTTACATGAAAGATTCGTTTATTTCCCTTTATTCCGGCAGTTGAGCAGCATGATTCAGTAGTTCCTGACTTCATGCAAAGCATTTTTGTCATGCCTGAGAATTTCTTAAACTCCTTTGCTGAAAGAAAATTCTTGTCAACAAGCCTAAAAACAACATCCCCTGACAATACCTGTGGTTTTACATTGACAAATTGATACACGTTCCCATTAATTGTTTCGTGAATGTCATTTCCGATTTTGACACCATTTAGCTTAATTGTAAAAAGAAGTGAGGCAACTGAGAACCCAGCATCCTGCACCTTTCGACTTAATTCATCTAAATCAACTGCTGCGTTTTGCTTAAATTTTATCAAAAAGGCAGACGCATTTAAGTCAGTATCAACTGAATCTACAAAGGACAATGACGTTAGATTTTTATATACTGCTTTTGCGCACAATGCACAAGTTAAGCCACTTGCCTGTAAGGTGGCTTTTGTTATTTGAGCTGTTGACACAACTGCAAATAACACCCCCACGAAGAGGCACATCAATTTTATTCTCATAAAAAAATTTGAAATGGGGCGGCCTTAAAACCGCCCCTTGAAAATTATTTCTTGCAACAACCTGCTGCCTTACAGCTCTCTTCTCCTTTAGAACAATCAGCCTTGTGTGTGCAATCACTGCCACAAGTTGCTTTTTTTTCTGTAGAGGCAGTTGCTTCTTTTCTGTCGTACTGACAACATGAATGCAATTTGTTATACACTTCGGTTGGTGCGGTTACAGCCTCAGTATCATAACCTGAGGCGGCTACAGCTTCCTGTATTTTAGTTGCGTCCGTTTTCTTTTGGTTAAAAGTGACTGACAAAACTTTGGATTCTTCACTCCAAGAAGCCTTTGATGCACCAGCTTTGGTAGCAGCTGTTTCTATTGTTTTTTTACACATCCCACAATTACCCCAAACCTTGATGTCTTCTGACTTAGAAGATTTTTGTGCTATTGCTGATCCAGAAAATAAAATTGATAATAAAATTGAACTAAATAAAATGATAGATTTCATGACAAATGTTTTAATTCTTTAAAAAAATACAATGCGCATTGTTGTAAATGCAAAGAGTTTCAAATTAAAACACCAATCAAATTCTGAAATTACAATTCATCAAAAATATGGGAGGCCCCTTACTTAAGGGGTTTGAAAGAAAAAAATGATTAACGCTTGTTAAATTATTTTTACTTAGTTGAAACGATGGGTTGTTGGAAAGAGTTAAAATAGGCTGATAAAAAACATGATTTACAGCTGAATAAACGAATGAATTGTCATCGAGCTTGATGACTTTAACATCATCATGACAACAATCCTTATTCTCCATTCCACATCGATCACAACCTTTTTTGTCCTTATGACCAATGCTTATACTCGCGAAATCACCCATACAATAATGCAAACTCAAGACGGTGCCACTGCTTGCTGCAGTATGTACCAATAAGAGCATTATAATAAGGAAATTCTTCATTGGTGTAAAGTTAGAACTTAATATAACAAAGTAACAGCTGGTGCAAGTAAATATTAAGTAGCCTTAAATCTTTTAGACATTAATTAACAAAATTCCAAAAAATACCCAGCCTGAATACCATTCCTGGCATTGGATAGAGCGGCGCTGATAAGTTGCTGTTCTTAAATCCGAAGCCATATTTTGTAGTTGCTGTATTCAAGTTTTCCAACCTGATGAATGCTGTGAAACTTCTGACACGAAAGTTCATGTAAGCGGTTGCCTCTGGCAATATGGATATTTTTTGTTTCGATTGATAAAAAAACTGCCCAAGCACCGGCGAATATCCATCTGCATAGTAGTCACTATAATACCTCAATTCCAAACCCGTTGCAATCATAAGATTTCGGAAAGGATTGGCTTCATAAGCAATCCTATTTCGGGTGTAGAACAAAGGAAGGTGAATGGGTGCATTGCCTGCAACTGATTGCAGGTAGGCATCTACGTGCAATTTCCAATGTTTGCTTATGTTAAATTCCTTTTCGAATCCAACCCTAAAAAAATTAAACAGTGAGGCTGATTGCGCAATTTTATTATAGTCTGTAAAGTAGGTGTAGTTGCTTATCAAAAAATAATTGAACGTCAGTCTTGCCTTGATGGGTTGAAAATAAAGCGATGCATCAATTGATGTAACATTTTCATCATTAAAATCTGATTTCTTGACAAGTGGAAAAATGCTATTGTAGGTATAAAGATAAGAGGGTGACCTGTTGATATTTTTAAACCCCAATTCAAACATCCCTAACCGTTCACCCAAAAAAGTTTGAAGCTTTGCCTGCGCCATATAATTACCGGCATCTCTTCCTGCTGCATACAACTCTCCAGACAGCAACATATCCCACTTCTTGTTTTTGGTTCTGTTTCGGTATTCTCCATGGGCAACAACATTGACAAAAGAATTAGCCAGAGAACCTGTATCGGAGGAGAGATTAATATATGTTAAGCCCGCTTTAAAGAACTGCAATGGATTTTTAGCATCCGGAAATTGCACTATTGAGAAATCATTTTTCAACAATTTCCATTGTTGACTATAAGAGATTTCGCTTGGAACAACAGCTAACCCGTAATTGGTTTTGTAAAAATCAGTAGCATCTTCAGCCTGGATATCAACATATTTGTAGTTGTAAGTCAATTGATGCAACGTATGCTCAAACCTGATTCTTGGCAGAAAAAACTTCACAACAGTTGAGTCTGTTACAATGGAGTCTTTTTTGCCGAAATCATATTGTTGTCTCAACAATATGTGTTTATCTGTATATCGATTGCCCGTATATAACTTTACATTGAAAAAGTTTCTTGTAGTGTAGAGTGCTGATGCTAAATTGGTTGGTATATTGAATCTATCGTTATAAGCACCATTCGGATTAACAAGGTATTTTTCATCAGTAATACCTCCGTTTTCAGAACTTTGTAAGGCATTAGACATCAAAATAAAAAAAGCATGATACCGCTTGCTTTTGGATGCAAAGTCGCTGTTGAAGCGAATGTTGTTGTGGTTGGTATTTTGAGAATTAAATGCACCCGGTGCATTGATTAACCTATAATGAATCACAAAATTTAAATCAGGAGTTGCGTTTTGCGTGTGTATTACGTCAAGGTTCTGTTCAGCCTTGCTGCCTACCAAAAAACCCAATTGAGTATAGGGCTTTGTGGTGTTCATGAACTTTGTTTCTGCAATGTTAAATGAATAAATGTCCAACCCATGAAAACCGGCATCCCAGCCCGGACCGCGCAAAGGTGAAAACAAAATCGGTCTGGTTGCCGTACCATTGTTCCCCAAATAAATCAAATCAGCCTTGAGTGGAACGCGCTTGAAATAGTCGTCGATTGTTGAATCAAATCCACTGAACCTTGCGGTATCCAAATACCTGAAACGTACGTTTACAGAGTCGTCTGAAAACTTTCGCTTTTCAAACTGTAAGGAATCGCTTCCGCCACCTCCTGATCTTCCTCCCCCGCCACCACCTCTTGCAGCACCAGAAACTGCCCCTGGCAATCGATTCATCAAACCCTTCATCTGCGCATTCGAACGCTCAGCACAAAGGAGATAAATCAACAAAAAAACAAAAAATGGAATTTTCCATTTTAGCATTTGTAAGTGAGCAATATTTCGATTTGAATGTCCAATCATGTGTCTATCTTGAAACAAAGTTATCGTCTTTATAACGATTCAATCATTCCTTTAAAAATGGAGGTTAGTTTGGGAGCTGCCGCATTGGCAGCATCCAACACTTCCTGATGGGTTATTATGTTTTCTTCTTCCCGAATTCCTATATCAGTGATCACACTTATTGCGAATACAGTCAACCCCATGTGAACTGCCACAATAACTTCTTGCACAGTACTCATGCCAACGGCATCGGCACCCATTATTTTAATGAGTTTATATTCAGCACGTGTTTCAAATGTTGGGCCAGTCACACCAAAATAAACGCCTTCCTTCAAATTATAGCCAAGTTCAGCAGCAACCTGATGACCCTTTGAAATCAGGTTCTTTGAATAAGGCTCGCTCATATCCGGGAATCGAGGGCCTAGCGTTTCAATATTTTTCCCAATCAACGGATTTATGATGGAAAAACTGATATGATCTTTAATGATCATCAAATCACCTACTTCAAAATTTGAATGGACACCTCCTGCAGCATTTGAAATGAACAAGCTCTCAATACCGAGGAATTTCATCACCCGGATTGGAAAAACAACTTCCTCTGGGGTATACCCTTCATAATAATGAAACCTACCGGCCATGATTACAAGAGCCTTGTCTCCTATTTTGCCCAATATCAGCTTCCCCTGATGCCCTTCCACTGTTGATACTGGGAAATGGGGAATATCAGCATATGCAATCTCTTGTTCAACATCAACATAATCTATAAACCCTCCCAACCCACTTCCCAAAACCACGCCAACAGTTGGATTAACCTGGCTTTTTAACCTGATAAAATCAACGGCCTCCTGTATTTGAACCAAAACATTCATATGATAAATCACTTTTGGCAAAGATACGTTGCGAAAAGTATGTTTTAGTTTTGTTTAATCATTTAAGAATACCAGTTTCGCTTGCTTAAACAATGTGTTAATATGTATCTTTAACATAAAATTGTTCAAATTTAGTCATTTATAAAAAAAGCAGCATGTCAAGTTCTAATGTTTTAATATATGGAGCCAACGGATATACTGGAGAGCTGATAGCCAGATTGGCAAGTTCTTATCAATTGAAACCAACTTTGGCCGGAAGAAATGAGTTTTCTATTAAAAAACTGGCAAATACCCTATTGCTTCCATATTTAATCGTTGAGCTTGACGACAGCAAGAAACTGGATGAAATCGTTTCGCAATTTTCCTTGGTAATAAATGCAGCAGGACCTTTCAGCAAAACAGCCAAATTCATGGTAGAGTCTTGCTTGAGAAACAGCGTCCACTATACAGACATCAACGGTGATATTTCCTGCTTCGAATTGGTGAAGGAGTACAATCAGCAGGCAATTGAGAAAAATTGTATGCTCATGCCTGGTGTGGGTTTTGATGTTGTACCAACAGATTGCGTTGCACAACTGCTTCATGAAAATTTGCCAGATGCAGTAGACCTGAAAATTGCATTTGCAACAGTAGGCAGCACCATCTCACATGGAACAGCCAATACCATGACAGAGAAAATGGGAGAAGCAGGAGCAAGAAGGGTCAACGGTGTGATTGTTTCAGCAAAACTCGGAGAACATGGCATGATGGTGGATTTTGGAGATAAAAACCTCTTCTGCATGAGCATTCCTTGGGGCGATGTTTCAACGGCGTTTCAAACGACCGGTATTCCCAACATCGAAACATTTACCTGCGTAAACCCAATGCTATATAAGCAACTAAAATATCAAAAAATATTCAACTGGTTGCTTCGAACATCTGCTGTAAGAAGGTATGCAAAAAATAAAATAAAAAGCCGCCCTGCTGGCCCTTCTCAGTCGATGCGGGATAATGGAAAATGTTTTGTTTGGGGGAAGGCCACCAACTTAGCCGGAGATATCAAAGAAGCCTTGCTCAATGGACCAGAAGGATACTCTTTTACAGCGCATTCTACGCTCATTATAGCAAATGAAATACTCAACGGGAATTGGAAAGCGGGCTATCAAACCCCAGCTGGCTGGTATGGTTACAAACTGGCAGAAAAAATTCCAGGCGTAAAAATCAGTTTAAGATAACTTGCCTTTCTTTCATTTCATAGATTGATTTTTTGAATACCTTTATGCTCATTCAAAAAAAATTTATGAAATATATTATTATTGCATGCCTCACTTTTTTATCAGTTTCCTTACAAGCCCAGAAAAACAAGGAAGCCAAAAACTTTTATGAGCTTAAGGTTTATGAATATCATTCTACAGAACAAAAACAAATGATTGATGAGTTCATCGCTGAAGCACTCATCCCCTTCTTTCACAAAAAAGGAATTGGCAAAATTGGTGCATTCACGCTAACTACAAATGACACTGCATCCGTGAAAAAACTTTATGTGTTGATTCCATATAAAAGCCTAAACCAAATCCCAACCCTCAATAAAACAATGTTTTCGGAAGATAAAGTAGCCGGTAAGGCCTCTGCTTACCTAAATGCAACCAACGAAGCTCCTGCATACGACAAACTGATGTCAATCGTGATGGAAGGATTCAGGTTTGCGCCTACGCTAACTCCTCCAAATCTGAAAGGTTCAATCGAAGACAAGATTTACGAACTTCGCAGCTACCAAAGTGTCAGCGAAAAAAAATATTGGAAAAAAGTTGAGATGTTCAATGAAGGTGGAGAAGTGCCGCTTTTTGCACGACTTGGCTTTAATGCGGTATTCTATGCTGAAGTCATCAGCGGACCGACCATGCCAAATCTAATGTACATGACAAGTTTCGAAAGCATGAAAGACCGTGATGCCCATTGGAATACTTTTAAAGATGATGCTGAATGGAAAAGACTTTCAGGTCTGAAAGAATACGAAAAAATTGTTTCAAAAAATGTAACCTTGTTTTTGAAGGCAACAAAATACTCGGAATATTAATCCCCAGAAGTTAGGCTATCCCACATGTAAATAAACATTTACCACTTGGGATAGCCTAACCTGTTTTTATCAGTAAAAAACATGCCCCTTAAAGATTATTACCAAATTCTTGGTGTAGAGGTTGGAGCAGACAAACCCGCCATAAAAAAGGCATACAGGAAAAAAGCCTTTCAATATCATCCTGATAAACAAGGTGAAACCTCAGATGCTCAATACTTCCGAGAAGTTCAGGAGGCATATGAAGTTCTTTCTGATGACAGAAAAAGAGAACAATATCATTACGAAAGATGGCTTGAACAATCCATGGGAGCTAAATTGGAAGGGGCGATGCCTGCCCATCAAATCATTCAACTCATCATCAAAACAGAGCAATATTTAAGCGGTACGGATAAGTTCAGGATGAACTCGTACTCACTGTTGCAACAATTACTCAGCCTTTTCAGTACTTCCAGGCTTGAAACCATCTCAATCGAGCATGATGGTTCGATGGAAAAAACATGCATTTATTCCGCCATGCGGATGTCAACTGAACTCAAAAGCGATTGTCAAAAGCAATTGAAAACACGCCTCAAAAAACTGCTGAATAACCAAGCCAGGTTAAACGAAGAGTGGGAAAACCAAATTTTATCAAAAGTGAGGTCTGAAAAACGAGAAAAAATGATCATACCTGTACTTATTTTCATTGTAATCCTTCTTTGTTCGCTGTTTTATCTTTTTTCGAAGTACCAATAAACCTGCTTTCAACTTGCATGAAATCATTATACTTGGTTGTTTACCCGCTATTTACTTGCCCATTGCCTCATTATAATTTACCTTTGCAAAATGCATTATGTTACAGTTGAAGGTCTAGCGAAATCATACGGAATTAAACCCCTTTTTAGCAATATATCCTTTCATATCAATGAAGGCGATAAAATAGCCCTGATTGCCAGAAATGGATCAGGAAAATCAACCCTGCTGCGAATTCTATCCGGTACGGAAACCGTAGACCAAGGTAAAGTGTGGATCAACAAAGGTGTAAACACGGTTCTATTCGAGCAAGACCCCGTTTTCAGCGAGTCATCAAGCATTCTCGATAACATCTTTGCGCATAACCACCCTGTTATCAATGCCATCAAAAAATACGAGGCAGCAGAAGATTCTAACGATCCTGATAAAATTACGGATGCACTGATAGAAATGGAAGACCAAAATGCTTGGGACTTCGATGCAAAGGTGAAGCAAATCCTCAGCAAGCTCAATATTCACAACCTAGACCAGAAAGTGGGAAGCCTCAGTGGAGGCCAACGCAAAAGGGTTGCACTTGCTAGGACCCTTATTGATATTGGCTTTGAGAACAACCATTGCCTGTTGATCATGGATGAGCCTACCAACCACTTGGATGTAGAAATGGTTGAATGGCTAGAGCATTACCTCGACAAAGAAAAAATCACGTTACTGCTTGTAACGCACGACAGATATTTCCTTGATGTAGTTTGCAATGAAATATGGGAACTTGATAACAGCAAAATATATGTCTACAAAGGTGATTATCAGAACTATGTAGAGAAAAAAGCAGCCAGGATTGAGTCTGAAATGGCCACCATAGACAAGGCCAAAAACACGTTTCGCAAGGAACTGGAATGGATGAGGAAGCAACCTAGGGCGAGAACAACCAAATCGAAAAGTAGGCAAGACAATTTCTATGAAATTGAAAAAGTTGCCAAATTAAAAATTGAAGACAGGCAAGTCGATTTGCAAATGAAAATGAGCAGGCTTGGTGGAAAAATTGCAGAATTCATCAAGGTATACAAAGCCTATGGAGAAAAAACAATCCTTTCCGGGTTCGACTATACCTTCAAAAGAGGAGAAAGAATTGGCATCATCGGAAAAAACGGAGCGGGTAAATCCACCTTCGTAAACATGCTTCAAGGGTTAGAAGAACCAGACAGTGGTAAAATAAATATTGGAGATACCATCATCTTTGGAAATTACTCTCAGCAAGGGCTTACCATCAAGCAAGACATGAGGGTGATTGAATATGTCAAAAACATCGCTGAACATTTTCCACTTGCAAACGGCGAAACGCTAAGTGCCGCCCAATTCCTTGAACTGTTTCTCTTTTCTCCAGACCAACAATACAGCTACATCAGCAAGCTAAGTGGTGGTGAAAAAAGAAGGTTGCATTTGCTTACCATTCTTTTCAAGAACCCGAATTTTCTGGTACTTGATGAACCTACAAATGACCTTGACCTACCTACACTATCCGTGTTGGAGAACTTTTTGATGGATTTCCCAGGCTGTTTAATCATCATCAGCCATGACCGTTATTTCATGGATAGAATTGTGGATCACTTGTTTGTATTTGAAGGTCAGGGTGTCATCAGAGATTTCCCTGGTAACTATGCGGAATACAGGGAAGAACAGAACGAAAAAACTATTGATCCTGAGAAAATAAAGTCCCAAATAATCGTAAACAGGGAAGTTGAGCAAGAAACAAAATCAACAAAGAAAAAACCAAGCTTCAACGAAAAACGGGAGTATGAATTGCTCGAAAAAGAGCTTAAGAAATTAAACCTTGAAAAAACAGAACTCTCTGAAAAATTATCAGACAGCAGCCTTGTTTATGCACAGATTGAAAAAATATCCAACCGCTTTAGCGAAGTATCGAAATTGATTGATGAAAAGGAAATGAGGTGGTTGGAATTGTCGGAAATATTTTAAGGTTGAAAGTTTAGGGTTTAAACGCGGCGCGCTCCAACCGATCATTTATTGCCATACCAATTCCTTCATTAGGAAATCTTTCTGCAATGATGACGTCAATATTGGCAGAATCCATATTCCTCATGGCGCTGAAAAGTGCTGCTGCAGCAGCATTGATGTGACCCTCTTTAGACAACCTAATTTCTAAATCCGGATTTAATGCTGAATAGCTTTTGTGGAAAGAAATAATCCCTATTTTTTTTCCTTTGTTTTTTTGAACATTCAACTCCACTTCTCCTAGATAAAATGGTTTGGCCGTAGCATAATGACTTTTTAACTGTCCCGGTGCAGTTGGAGAGGAGTGAGATAGTGCAACTTCAACTAGATTGCCTGTAATTTCCTTAATCTGATCTGGAGTAATTCCTCCTAATCGATGCACAATCACCTTTTCTCCTTCAAAGCCAACTATCGTTGATTCCAATCCTATCTGGCAATTTCCTCCTTCTAAAATATACGGAAGCATTTGGCTTAACCCATCCAACACATGCTTCGCAGTTACTGGACTCACATAACCGCTGGGATTGGCACTGGGAGCGGCAAGTGGAAAATCCAACAAGGAAAGCAATTCGAGTGTTATGGGATGATTTGGGATTCTGATGGCAACAAATGGGCTTCCCGCAGTAACTAAATCTGGCACCAAATTGCTCTTTGGCAGGAGATATGTAATCGGACCAGGCGAGAATGCACGCATCAATTTCTCACATGCAGGAGGAATTGCCAACACCAATTTCCGAAGTTGCTCAGCATTGGCAACATGAAGAATCAAAGGATTGAATTTCGGGCGATTTTTGGCTGCATAGATTTTCAATACAGCATCATGAATCAATGCATTCGCTGCCAAACCATAAACGGTTTCAGTGGGTATTGCAACGAGTTCGCCGGCTTCGAGAAAGCCTTTCGCAACCTGTAGATCTGTTCCAATAATAGTTTTATGCATAAAAAAAGTCCCGACAAAAGTCGGGACAAAAATAATTCAAGAATTGTATATTTAAGCTTCAGATTTTTCAATCAGTTGCGTTCCCTCTTTTACAGAGAAAACAATTTTCTGATTTTCTTTATCTAAGTCTGCAACCATAACATCCCCATTCTTAATATGCATGTTTAGGATCTCCTCCGCTAGAGGATCTTCAAGATATTTTTGAATAGCGCGGTGCAAAGGTCTTGCTCCAAATTGTTGATCATACCCCTTTTCAGCAATAAAATGCTTGGCTTCATCAGTTAGCTCCATGGAAAATCCAAGGTTCATTAAACGCTTCATAACACTCTTCATCAGAATATCGATAATCTCAAAGATGTGTTCTTTTTCAAGGCTGTTAAAGATGATTACATCATCAACCCTGTTAAGGAACTCAGGAGAAAAGGTACGCTTGAGGGCTTTCTCAATAACCGCCTTGTTTGCCTCTTCTGCATTTGCTTGTCTGGCGCTGGTTGCAAAACCAACTCCTTCCCCAAAATCCTTGAGCTGACGAACACCAATGTTGGAGGTCATGATGATCATGGTATTTTTGAAATCCACTTTCCTTCCAAGTCCATCGGTAAGCTGCCCATCATCCAATACCTGCAATAGAATGTTGTAAATATCTGGATGTGCTTTTTCGATCTCGTCTAACAAGATAACAGAATATGGTTTTCTTCTAACTCGCTCTGTTAGCTGCCCACCCTCTTCATATCCTACGTAACCTGGAGGTGCCCCTATCAACCTGCTCACGGTAAACTTTTCCATGTACTCACTCATGTCGATGCGAATGAGTGCATCTTCCGCATCAAACATGTATCTTGAGAGGGCTCTTGCCAACTCAGTTTTACCAACACCTGTTGGTCCCAAAAAGATGAATGTTCCTATCGGCTTCTTTGGATCTTTCAACCCTACCCTATTTCTCTGAATCGCTTTCACAACCTTACCTATGGCATCGTCTTGTCCAACAACCATGGCTTTCATATCAACCCCCATGTTGCGCAACTTCTCTGTTTCAGCCTGCACCATTCTTTTAACAGGGATGCCTGTCATCATGCTCACAACCTCAGCAATGTCTTCTTCACCAATGGGGAAACGCTTGTGCTTGGATTCTTCCTCCCAATTGTTCTTGGCAGACTCTAGTTCTTCTTGAAGCCTTTTTTCAGTATCCCTTAAACTTGCAGCCTCTTCAAACCGTTGGCTTTTAACAACACGATTTTTCTCAAGTTTGATGTCTTCAATTTTCTTTTCAAGTTCAATGATATCTTCTGGAACATTGATGTTTTTGAGATGCACGCGAGCACCAACTTCATCCAACACATCGATTGCCTTATCTGGCAAGAGTCGATCTGTCATGTAACGATCACTGAGCTTTACACATGAATCGATGGCCTCTTGAGAATAATCTACGTTGTGAAAATCTTCATAACGGGATTTGATGTTATTTAGGATTTGAATGGTTTCATCTACGGAAGGTGGCTCAACCAACACTTTTTGGAACCTTCTGTCCAACGCCCCATCCTTTTCGATGTGCATCCTGTATTCATCCAATGTTGAAGCACCGATGCACTGAAGTTCACCACGAGACAATGCGGGCTTGAATATGTTTGAGGCATCGAGTGATCCACTTGCTCCACCTGCTCCAACAATGGTATGTATTTCATCGATAAACAAGATTACATCGCGGTTCTTTTCAAGCTCATTCATGATGGCTTTCATGCGCTCCTCAAATTGACCACGGTACTTTGTTCCGGCAACTAAGGCAGCCAAATCAAGTGATACAACGCGCTTATCAAATAACACGCGGGAAACTTTTCGTTGCACGATGCGCAATGCCAAACCTTCTACAATAGCGGTTTTACCCACACCTGGTTCACCGATAAGAATTGGGTTGTTTTTTTTGCGCCTAGACAGGATTTGAGAAACACGCTCAATTTCCTTCTCCCTTCCTACAATAGGATCCAAGGTTCCAGACTCAGCCAATTTGGTGATGTCTCTCCCGAAATTATCAAGCACAGGTGTTTTGCTTTTGCCGGCAGGTTGTGCTTTGGCAGACTTCTGCTGAGCGCTTTTTCTTTCCTCATCAAATTCCTCTTCCGGCTCATCTGAGAATTCACTTTTGATGTCGTTGCTTCTCACTGCACCCAATTCATTCCTAAAGAGATCGTAATCAACATCAAATTGGTTTAAAATTTGCGTTGCGATATTCTCCTTATTTTTCAAGATTGAGAGAAGCAGGTGTTCTGTTTCAACAAGTGGGCTTTTTAGGGCCTTGGCTTCCAAAACAGTTACCCTAATTACTTTTTCAGCTTGTCTCGTTAAAGGCAAACTGTTGATGTTCTGAATATTTTTGCCTGACTTGTCCTTCACCGCCATTTCAACTTCCTTGCGGAGCTCGTACAAATCAACATTAAGTGATTGCAAAACTTTCAATGCTGTGTTCTCACCCTCACGGATGACACCCAGCAAAAGATGTTCTGTTCCGATGAAATCATTGCCCAATCTGAGGGCTTCCTCCCGGCTATAGGAAATGATCTCCTTTACTTGTGCCGAAAAATTGTTATCCATAGAACGTAAGATTTAAAATGTACTGATACAATAATAACGAATAATTCCCATTTTGGTTTCAGCTAACACGCTTCTTTATACATCAATCAGAATATTAACCAGTCTTAAACAATTTGGTATCTTTGTAATCTCAATTAATCGTATAAATTACAATCAACTAGCAATGAACTTCAAAATTGATACCAAGGAGATTTTTTATGTCATTTCACTGAATGAAAAGATGCTAACTGCAAATATGGCAGAAGAATTGATATCATTTGTTGCGGAAAAGCAAAAAGAAGCGAATAAGAGTCTTGTTATAAGTTTACAAAACGTGACAGAAATTGAAGATGGGGCATTTGAAAGCATCAATCAACTTCACGAAAATATGTATGAAGAGAAAAAGTCGTTGGTACTTTGTGGATTAAGCCCGGCTATTAAAAAATCATTTGAGCAAAAGGAACTAACAGAAAAAATAAACATCACGCCAACTGAATCTGAAGCTTGGGACATCGTTCAGATGGAAGAGATCGAGCGAGAGTTGGACATGGATTTTGAATAATGAACATCTAACCTATTACACATGTTGGCGGTAACCATTTTAGGAAATAATTCTGCATTATCGATGCATGACAGGCATCAAACTTCTCAGGTGGTAACAACTGATGACCAGCTTTTTTTAGTGGATTGTGGTGAATCAACCCAACTGCAAATGCAACGCTATAAAATTAGAAAAAGTAAAATCAACCATATTTTCATTTCACATTTGCATGGTGATCATTATTATGGCTTACCAGGCCTGCTTAATACCTATTCCTTAACCAACAGGATTGAGGCATTGCATGTTTATGCTACACCTGAATTGAAGGAAGTTATAGACCTACAATTGAAGGTTGCAAGTTCGTCATTCAGTTTTGAATTTATTTTTCATCCGATTACCGAAGCAGGAACCCTATTGGATCTTGCAGGAATAACCGTTTCCTGTTTTGCTGTTACCCACAGAATACCTTGCTGGGGTTTTATTTTTAAAGAAAAAGAAAAACCAAGAAAAATCAATATTGAAAAGATCAATCAACTAAACGTTTCGACAGATGATTTCAAGGCATTGAAAGAAGGCAAAGACATTGTCAATGACTTTGGAGAGATCATCAAAAATGAAATGATTACACTTGAAGGACCGCGGGCTTTGGCATACGCATTTTGTGCAGACACACGCTATGATGAGAGCATCATTCCTCATATCATGAATGCCGATTTAATTTACCATGAAGCCACTTATTTGGATGATCAGCTGGAAAAAGCTGTTCACAGATTCCATTCAACCAGTTCACAAGCAGCAACAATAGCAGAAAAGTCAGGAGCAAAAAAATTGCTGCTCGGACATTTCAGCAGCAAATACGACAATTTGCAACTTTTTGAAACAGAGGCAAGGACAATCTTCAAAAATACAGAGGTATCAAAAGAAGGGGTCAGCTATATTGTTAAATAAACCTGATTCTTAAAGACAATTATCTTAAACAAAACACCGCACAACAAACAGTTTCTGATGTATATCAGTTTATAATTCATGCCAATTTATTAGCTTTAGTAAAACCATTTTACCAAGGCAATAAATTTAGAATAATGAACAAATTATTTTACGCATTAGGTTCGTTGACGATGCTTTTCATTTCTTGCAGCAAGGCTGTTGAAATTGAACAAGCAACATATACCTCTACCCCATCAAAATCGAAATTGGCCATGACCCAATTTGAGTTGGATCATGCCATGATAAAAGGATTGTCGTCAAATCTTTCGCAAGCCTCTGCGCATTTTCCAATTCAAATCATCAATGAGCAGGTCTCAAAAAGCATTTCATCTATTGCGGATGTCAACTATGGCTCCTTTCAGTCTTCTTCCATTAGAAATGCAGAAGAAAACTTAAGGATTGGGGTTAGCCCTGATTTGGAAATTTCAACTGAAACCGGAAAGAATTTTATTTCGTTTGAAGGAAAGAAATATACCCTTGCCCAGATTCACTTTCACAGGGATGGGGAGCATGCAATAAATGGAACAAAAGGAGATATGGAAGCCCATCTGGTGCATGTTTCAACAGATGGATCCATGTTGGTATCTGCAGTTATTCTTCAACTGGGACAAACAATTTCACCATTAAAATCATTGTTTGATTTGTCACCCAAAAAACCAGAGGTACGTTCTGACAATTCAATTGTTGAGTTGGCAACATTTGTACCGCCAGTATCAACAGGATATTTCAGTTATAACAATCAGGCGGCAACCAGCAAGGATATCCCATCCATGAAATGGATGGTTTACAAGAAAAGTGTTCAAATTTCACAACAAGAAATCGACCAATATGCCTCAATATATGTATCAGAGAATGCAAGACCCATTCAAGCAAAAAGTGTTGTTGTATATGAAAGCAAGTAGGTGTAAGGATAAGAGTAATGCCAGAATGAAATTCTAATTGGGCCCAAATTTTGTTGAAATTAACTTTTGAACTTCTAAATTAAATTAATACCCTTATCAACACGAAAAAATCAGCAATAAAATACCGTTTTTGTATTTTGACTTGTAAGTAGTGAAAAACAGCAATTAAGCATTATATTGCTGATATCTTATATTTTTTATAAAAAAAGACTACTTTTACAAAAATATAAGTAATAAAATGCCGATTAATTCGAATGGAATTGGTAAGATTATTTTGGAAAGAAGAAATGCTCTTTCGTTGAATCAGCAAGATTTAGCTGAGATGGCGAATGTAACAATCAAGACCATTTACGCTATCGAAAACAACAAAGGAAACCCAACTATGGAAGTACTAAAAAAAATTTTATCTGTTCTGGGTTTAGAAATGAAAGTTCAAATAAAATCAGTTGAATAATGAAAGGGGTTGTTTATTGTAATGGAGTACGAGCGGGTATTCTCGAGAAAGATATTTCTTCTGGATACAGTTTTAAATATGATATTAGTTATCTCGAAAACAAAAACAATCCTCCAATAAGTCTTACGTTTCCTAAAACTGAAAAGGAATATAAATCAGAGATACTCTTTCCCTTTTTCTATGGGCTTTTATCTGAAGGTGTAAATAAAGAGATTCAATGTAGATTATTGAAGATTGATGAGAATGATGATTTTATAAGATTGCTCATTACCTCTGGAGTAGACACAATCGGAGCGATTACAATCAAAAAATGGGAGAATGAAATGTAGAGGATGTTATATTGAATCAAAACAGGACTATTGCTTGTCCTGCAGAAAAAAACTTTTCAACAAGTTGAAGGTATCTTCTATCTTAAGTTTTGATGCACCTAAAGAAGA
>JBILHX010000167.1:0-5115 GCA_044350285.1 Chitinophagaceae bacterium
GACCATTATTATTTATATCCCAACGTAACTGCATCAGATTTTTCTGAAATAAGCAATATTTCCGCTGAAAAGATCAATGAATATACAATTCTGAAGTTTGGACTAGATTTCAACCAATTGTGTGATCAATACAGGGTAAAAAGGTTTATGGAGAAAGTAAACAGCTCAGTTTCAGACAATCTTACGGTAGGTTCTTTGGTAAAAGGAAGTGGGTTCAGCAACGCGGAGGATTTGCAACTTGCCCTAAAAACCTACAGTATTTAATATATTAACCATTTGATTCTAATTGATTAATACAATTTTAAAATGTTTTTATGATCAAAGAGAAAAAGAGTTATTGGTATGCCATTTACACCATGCCAAATTTTGAGAAGAAGGTTAATGATGCATTACAACAAAAAGGAATTGTATCTTATTGTCCTTTGCAAAAGGTTCAACGTCAGTGGGCTGACCGAAAAAAAATATTGGAAATGCCCGCTTTTCGCGGTTATGTTTTTGTAAACATTCACGACGAAATTCGTTGGCAAATTTTATCAACAAATGGCGTTCTCAATTTTGTACGTTTGGATGGTAAACCAGCGCGAATTCCAGACAATGAAATTGAAACAGTCAAGTTGTTTTTTCATGACATGGAACCGGTGATGTTGGAAAAGCAAGAACTAGAAGCAGGAGATTTGGCCTCTGTGTATAGTGGTCCAATGATGGGGATGAAAGGCAAGGTAGTTGAAGTTCAGCAAAACATGGTTTTGCTTCAGATTCCATCACTAGGATTGAACCTACAGGTCAAAGTGCAGAGCAACAACATTAAATTAGAATCAAAAATGCACGCATGAGTATACCCAAACGCATTTGGCTCTCCCCTCCTCACATGAGTGAGAATGAACAGCAGTATATTCAGGATGCATTCAAATCAAATTGGATTGCTCCAACTGGTCCAAATATTGACGCATTTGAAGGACAAATTGCAGATTTCATTGGTGTTCAGCACGTAACTGCATTAACGAGCGGTACTTCAGCTTTGCACTTAGCTTTGGTAACCTTAGGTGTTAAACAAGGAGATGCTGTAATATGCCAAGACCTTACTTTCGCGGCATCTGCATTCCCTATTGTATATCAAGGAGCTGAACCGATATTTATTGATAGTGAATTGGAAACGTGGAACATGAATCCTTTGCTTTTAAGAAAAGCATTGGAAGATTTACAAGAACAAGGCAGAAAAGCAGCGGCCATTGTGGTTGTTCATCTGTATGGCATGCCAGCCAAGATGGATGAAATCATGGACATCGCTGCAGAATTTCATGTTCCGGTAGTGGAAGATGCAGCTGAAGCCATTGGAAGCACACACCATGGGACAAAATGTGGGGGTATCGGCACCGTAGGGGTACTTAGCTTCAACGGAAACAAGATCATCACCACGAGTGGTGGAGGAGCTTTCCTAACAAGAAATAAAAAGCTAATTGATCATGCCAGGTATTTGTCAACCCAATCCAAAGGTCAGACCCCTTATTATCATCATTTAGAAATTGGTTTTAATTACAAGATGAGCAATGTGTTGGCAGGAATAGGTCGTGGTCAAATGGAAATTTTAAACGAACGTGTGGAAGCAAGGAGGCAGGTATTCAATGAGTACAAAAAACATTTATTGGGTATTGAAGGGTTGACTTTTACCGAGGAACTAAAAGGAGCTTATTCAAATAGGTGGTTGACAACGATATTGATTGAACCAAATTTAACTGGTGGGGTTACTAACGAAGACATTCGGCTGAAGTTGGAGTCTGGGAACATCGAATCCAGGCCGATTTGGAAACCGATGCATTTACAACCCATTTTCAGCAAGTATACGAATTATACTGACGGAAATGCAGCTTATTTATTTGAAAAAGGGTTGTGCTTGCCGAGCGGATCAGCGATGACAAAAGATGAAATCGCAAGAGTTTGTTCAACCATCATAACATTGATCAGTCATAAGGTAGGATATATAAAGAATCGGCAAATAAATACATTTATGCAAAAGTAGCTTTGATGTGGTTAGTAGTATCCCTTGAAAAATGAAGAATGAAATGTGAAGAATGAAATGTGGAAAAACCATTCCCTCACTGTCTTTTCAACGAGGCCGTGAGGGTTTTTTAAAAATGAAGAATGAAAAATGAAGAATGGAACAGCCAAACACATTCTTTCTTTTAAACGAGGTTGTTAGGTTTTTTGATGACCATGATAAAACAAAAAAAGCTCCAAAGGAGCTTTTAAAAATAGTAAAAATATAAAGTTTTATTCTATAATTTTTGCTGGCACACCAAATGCTGTAACACCATCAGGAATATCCTTTGTGACAACAGCTCCTGCGCCAATCATGCACCATTTGCCAATGTTGATTCCTGGAAGTATGGAAGCTCCAATACCAATTTGTGTGCCCTCTCCTACTGAAACCCTTCCACCCAATGTAGCACCTGGTGAGATATGTACAAAATCTTCCAAGATACAATCATGATCAACAGAACAACGGGTATTTAGGATACAATGTTTACCAATTACCGATGAGGTGTTTACACATACTCCAGGCATAACAACTGTCCCTTCTTCTATTTTCGATCGCTTTGAGATGACTGAAGAAGGATGCGTTAATATCCCGTAATTAATATTGTTTTCAGATGCAATTTTTTTTCTTAAATAATTGTTTCCAATTGAAATCAAGTAAAAACAATTTTCGATTTTCAAATTTCGATCGTCTTGTTGGAAAACATCGTATCCAATTTTTTTCTTGATTGATGAATCTTTATCAAGAAAAAAGAGAAATTCATTTCCCGTTATTTCGACAATTTCTGCAGTAACGGCCCCCTGCTCGCCTGCACCATAAAGGATATATTTGTGTGTATTCATGGTCAATCAAAATTACCGGTAAATTTCTTTATCGTGGCTTGTCCATTTTGACTTATTCCTTTGCCTTCAAAAACGATAAAAAAAGTTCTAAGTAAAATTTTCAAATCAAGCCTGATTCCCATGTGTTCAACATACCAAGCATCAAGCTCCAGTTTTTGTTTCCAATTAATTGCATTTCTTCCGTTTATTTGAGACCATCCTGTAATGCCTGGCTTAACTTCATGGCGTTTTTTTTGACGGTCGCTATAAAGATTGATGTATTCTGGAAGCAATGGTCGAGGTCCAACAATACTCATGTCACCTCTTAATACATTGAACAATTGAGGTATTTCATCTAGTGATGATTGTCTCAAGAAGTTCCCAAGTTTGGTCATTCTAAAGGCATCAGGTAAATCAACACCTTTTTCGTCCACAAGATCTTGCATCGTTCTGAACTTGATGATTTTGAATATTTTTTCATATTGCCCAGGTCTTCTCTGTCTGAAAAAAATTCTTTTGTATCCATTAAAATACAAAAACAACACAACGGTAATAAAAATTGGTGAGAGTAAAAACAACAGACAAAAGCTGATAATAACATCAACAATTCTTTTGAATGACTTAAACAATTTCATTCTATCAATCTTCATGCCATTTTCTTTTGTAAAACATCAGTTTGTAACTCTAAAAAATCATTATACTCTGTTAACAACAACTGCCAAATCACATCTTGCTTGTATTTATCAGCAATGAGTTCCTGAGATTCTTCGGCAAATTGTTCACACAGTTTTGGATTTCGTCTTAAGTAAGTCATTGCCGATACGATGGATTGTACGTCTTTCGGTTTTATCAGCAAACCATTTTTATCGTGTTCAACAATTTCATTGCAACCCTTGATATCAGATAGTATCAACGGACAACCCATGGCACCTGCTTGCATGGGAACATTTGGGAACCCTTCCCTATAACTCGGAAACACCAACGCATAAGATGCAGCCAAAAAAGGCCTGATATCATGTTGATGACCCCAATGTAAAATCTTTTCGTTCGATTTTATTTTAGTGATGGTATCCTTGGACAAAGGATCTCGTGAACGTTCTTCATCTCCAACCAACCACAACTGATCATCGGGATAGAATTGTTGAAATTGAATAAAAGCATTTACGAGTTCACAAATTCCCTTTTCTTTTACGATACGACCAATAAAAATCCAAATCTTTGCTTCTGGACCAATCTTTGATTTTTCCCTTAGATAATTAATTTCTTCAGGATCAACATTCTTTTTATTGAAATAATTACAATCTATTCCATTTGATGATCCTTGTCCCAATAATTTTATTTTTGCGGGGTCTAAGGTTATTTTTTCAAACCTTAAAAACTGCAACATACCTGCGGAGTTTGCATACAATCTGTGTGAAGACCATGCGGTGATTCGCTCAACATTTTTGTAGATGATTCTCATTAAAAATCCCGATTCCGTCCAAGGTATTCCAGCTACCGTATGAAGTCGTACAGGAACCCCCGCCATTTTAGCAGCTAACATTCCAAGCAGTCCAGCTTTGGGTGTATGAGAGTGAACAATATCTGGCTTAAGCACCCGAAATATTTTGTAAAGCCGTATAAGAGAAATGAAATCAGAACCAATGCTTACTGTTCTTTTCATTGGTAAAGTGATCATTTCACAAGATTCGTTTCTTTCAACATCTTCCGCTTCTGGCCCTGGTGAACTGATCATGATAACATCGTATCCATTTTCCTTCATGAATTTCATTTGACCCCTTAATAAGAGGTGAAGGGAGATGGGAACAGTAGTGATTCTAATTATACGTGGCGAATAAGTCATTCAGGTGTTTTCAGATAATTTGCTGTTGAACGCATGTTTAGGCTGGTGAATCCAAACTTTTTATTCAAATAATTATAGTGCTTCAATATGATTTTTAGTTCTTCTAAACATTCATCAGGGTGGTTCCCAAAATTATGCGGATGCCACCACAAATGATAATAGGCTTTGTTTTTTGCTGCTGAAGTCATTTCATTTTTGATGCGAATCATTTTCAATTTATTCAACAATGCATTTTTTGTCCATGGTCGGTACAACCTACTCGCTGGTAAAAGCAATGACTGATCTTTTAACTGTAAACTATGCAATTCAACAACAGTGTTTCTGTTTAAAGGGAGCCACGAGTCACCGGTTCTGAATATTTTTTTGAGCAGAGATTCCGGTTTATTTGAATTCCAATACCAAGGTGATGGGTTGGA
>JBILHX010000168.1:0-5086 GCA_044350285.1 Chitinophagaceae bacterium
AATAGCGGCTGATTCCGTTCGTAATAAGGCCTCTAGAAGTATATTAACGTCCATTCGAGCGTCGTTTTCTACAACACCTACAAAACATGTTGACCTAGCACACAGTAAAATTGGATACATCGCAGGTGCTACAATTGCCTCAAGCACTCCTGAAAATGCGATTGTTGTTTCCCCAGGGGAATCTATACAAAATGCCTTAAATAAAGCCAGTGGTTCTGGTGCAACTGTATTTTTAAAAGCAGGGATACATAAGTTTCCAGAGACATTGAAAATTCCCAGCAAGATAACGTTGGCAGGAGAGGGGCTGGCAACAATACTTTTTCTAGATCCAGCATCTGGACAAAGAGACGCCATGGTGAATGCTGCAGCAGATATGAGCGACATCACAATCAGAGACTTGGTTGTTGAAGCATCAAACAAAACAGAAATAGGTTCAGACCCCAACACAAATCGATCAATAAAGGGTGGATACAACAGAGGAGGCATCGTTTTTCGGGCGTTAAAGGAAGGTCAGATGAAAAACATCAACCTTATCAACATCACTGTTCAGAATGCTACCTTTCAAGGGGTGCTGATTTCAGGTGCCGATGGAGTGAATATCAGAGGATGTGATTTTAACGAGAATGGTGGCAATGTAGTGCCGGGTCCAGCCTTACAACATAACTTATCCATCACCCACAGCGCAAATATTATTGTAGTTGGAAGTAGAATGAGCACTTCTCCTTTTGGAAGCGGGATCTCGTTTGATCATTGCAAAAATGCCAAGGTGAATGATTGCGAAATTTCAAGAAATGCATGGCATGGGATATTGGTTGCAGAGAGCAGTGATATTGCCATTTCTAAAAATCTCATCGAGGCAAACGACAAAAGCGGGGTGATGCTAGAATTTTTATTCAATGGAAATTCCAATATCAATATTTCCAATAACATTATTCATTATAATACAGGGAAAGGCATTGAATCTGTTTCTACGAAAAATGGAGTGTTTACTGGGAATAAGTTGGCGGGGAACGGGTTGTAGTTCAAGGTCTTTGGTTTAATTGGGGATTATTCAATAGCCTGGGGTTTAAACCCCAGGCTATTGAATTTTTGATGACATTCTTATTTGATTTTCCCTCACCTTCTCTCGAAGAGGAAGGTGAGGCTACTTGGCGTTAATGCTACCTCACCGTCCCCTTCGGGAGACGGTGAGGGGAATGAAAATTCTGTCATTCTGAGCGAAGCGAAGAACCTGCATTTTACACAAAAACCAAATAAACCAAGTAAACCACCAGCCCTCCAACAACCATCACAATAACCCCATTTACACGCTTTTTCTTCAGAAAAAACAACATCACCAATCCAGTCAGTGAAACCAGTATCATCAAAATAGCCGAAACATCAATCAGCCATGCCCATGTTCTGCCTGAATCCCTTCCTTTGTGTAAGTCATTCATCACGCCAACCCATCCTGTAAGGGTTTCAGACATTTCGTATTTCCCGGTTTCTCTATCAAGAAAAATATCCGCAGCATACCCTGGTCCCTTGAAAGAAACCATGCATTGCGTATCATCAATCCGAAATTCCGCAAGCGATCCTTTTACATGGTGCTTGTTTCTGAACTCCTCCACAATGGCCAATTTATTCACCGAGGATGTGTCTTTTCCATTTACATAGCCAACGTTAACACTGTCGTTGATGCTGTTGGTATGTTGCATGTCACTAAACCAATCGGTATGGTTCAGCGTTACATCCGTTACCGCAAAAAACAGGAGTGCCACAAAGCTGAAAAGCGACAAATAAATATGCAGCCAACGCGACGAACTAGAAATGGCTTTCCTCCATTTTTTTCCTGTTGTTAATCCTGTTTTACTTGCCTGCTCCATCTTTATTTAGTTTCTGCTGATTTTTGAAAAGCTACACTTGCCGCTGATACTTCTACATTGGGTGTTAAAGTGAAGCTTTCTTCTTTGTTGTTACAATTAACTACTTGCTTTAAGATTTGATAGGTTCCATGCTCTCTGGCTACTTCAATGAAAACGGTGTATTTATTAGGAGGCATAAATTCTCCATTTTCATTCTTCCCATCCCACTTCAAAGAATAGGCTCCTGGAGGCCTTGTTGCACTGCTGTTTGAGATGACGGGAGCTTCCGCTGTTGGACGATAAGGTTTCTTTAGGGCATCCCTATAACATATCAGAATGACAGGGAGTGCTAATGACATCTCTCATTTCCGCTATATTAATTTTACCTATTAGATTATTATCACCCCATGATGCTTTTTAATAAAATACACCCTATTTTTGAGAGAAGTAATTTAAATTGAACCGATTTAATATTTAACCTACATGTCTGAACAAAAAGTGAGTGCTAAGAAATGGAATTACAATTCTGATTATCCTGCCATCGACGACCTTATCAACAAAGCAAAAAAGAGAATTCCTCGCTTTGCTTTCGAATACCTCGATGGGGGGTGCAACGAAGACGTGAACCTTAGAAAAAATACGGATGAGCTTAGGCAAGTTGAACTTGCGCCTTATTATTTGAGTGAACACACCGGTTCTGATTTACGCACTGAATTATTCGGACATACATACGATGCGCCTTTCGGGATTTCTCCAATCGGTTTGCAAGGACTCGTTTGGCCCAATGCCCCTGAAATCCTTGCTGCAGCAGCTTTTCAACACAACATCCCTTTTATCCTCAGCACCGTTTCTACTTCTAGCATTGAACGCATCGCTGAAATTACCGAAGGCAGGGCTTGGTACCAACTGTATCATCCTGCTGAAAACACTTTGAGGGATGATATCTTGAAACGCCTTGATGCTGTAGAATGTCCAGTGCTGGTGCTCTTGAGCGATGTGCCTTCTTTTGGATTTCGTCCGCGCGACATCAGAAACGGATTGGCTATGCCTCCAAAAATGACCGTTAAAAATATATTGCAAATCATGACCCGCCCTGAATGGGCTTTTAAAACTTTGTACCACGGTACACCTGGATTTGCCACCTTGAAACCATATATGCCTAAGGGCTTGAACATGGGTCAGCTCGGACAGTTTATGAACCAGACTTTTGCTGGAAGATTGAATCCTGAAAAAATTGCACCTATTCGTGACAAATGGAAAGGAAAAATTGTGTTGAAAGGGTTGGCAACTGAGGCGGATGTGGAACTAGCCATTAAACTAGGCTTGGATGGAGTCATCGTTTCAAATCACGGTGGTAGACAAATAGACGCTGGTCAATCAGCCATCAAATCATTGGATCCAATAGTACAAAAATACAAGGGACAAATCAAGATCATGATGGACAGCGGAGTCAGGTCTGGTCCGGATGTAGCCCGAACGCTTGCTTCTGGCGCTGAATTTGCATTCTTAGGAAGATCATTCATGTACTCTGTGGCAGCACTGGGTAATGAGGGTGGAAACCACATGATTTCCATGCTTAAAACGCAGCTGCAACAGGTTATGGAGCAGGTATGTTGTGCAAAGGTTGAAGACCTGCAAAATCATTTGATAAAGTAAAGGGATTATTTATTGCAGCAAACAGTTAGATGGGATTAAAAGAATAGTAACATTTGTCTTATAAATTGAACTTCTACAATGAACAAGAAAATATTTTCATTTTTCATTCTTCTCTTTTCATTTTCATCCCTGTTTGCACAGCAGGATAAACTTCCCTCCTCTGCTTTTCACGTGCACCGCAGCACCATGCAAAACAGCTTCCTGAAATTTACAAATGAAAAGACTGGTCGTGTTGCTTTTATGGGAGGTTCCATCACCGAAGGTGGTGGATGGAGAGATTCTGTCTGCGCACATCTTCAACATAAATTTCCTGACACAAAATTTGAATTCATCAATGCGGGTATTTCTTCTACAGGCAGCACACCGGGTGCTTTCAGATTGAAAGATGATGTATTATCCAAAGGGACAATCGACCTGTTTTTTGAAGAGGCTGCCGTGAATGACCGTACCAATGGCTTCAACGATGTGGCGCAAATCAGGGGAATGGAAGGCATCATTCGCCACATGCGATTGGCAAATCCAAATGCTGATATCATCATGATGCATTGTGTAGATCCTGATAAGATCAAGGATTACAACGATGGACATGTTCCTACTGAAATTGCCAATCATGAAAAAGTTGCCGAACATTATAAAGCAAATACAATTAATTGGGCGAAGGAAGTGACTGACCGCATCAATGCTAAAGAGTTCACCTGGAAATCTGATTTCAAGGATCTTCATCCTTCACCATTCGGTCACAAACTTTATTCAGGCTCATTGAATCAATTTTTAGATGCTGCTTATGATCTGGCCTCAAAAGAGAAGGAATTTAAACCACATGCTATTCCTGATATACTGGATCCATTCAGTTATGCGGGTGGAAATTATACTTCCATTAATCAAGCTACCTCCTTGACTGGCTGGAAAATAATTGACCGCTGGAAACCAACCGATGGGGCTGGTTCCCGCAAGCAATATGTGAACATCCCAGCTTTGGTTGCTGAAGAACCTGGCGATGTGCTGAAACTTAAATTTAAGGGAAGCGCAGTGGGTATTTGCATTGCGTCAGGTCCCGATGCCGGGATCATCGAATACAGCATCGACGGCAAAGAATATAAATCTGTTGATTTGTTTACTCAGTGGAGTGGTGGACTTCATCTCCCTTGGTATATCATGTTGAATGATGAGCTGAAAAATAAAAAGCACACGCTTCAAATTAGAATGTCATCTGAAAACAATAAAAAAAGTAAGGGACACGCATGCCGAATCTTGCATTTTTTGGTGAATGAATAAACACGCCAGCTTTTCCTGTCAGTAAGGGGGTTAAAGCATACCTAATTTAAGGTTTTATTACGCTGCATTATTTGTATACTTTTTGATTTCTTTCAAGGCAGATTTCAAATTAATTTGTTCTTCTTCAATGTCATAATCATCTTGTAATCCAAGCCAGAACTTTGCAGAATTATTAAAGTATTTTGATAGACGTAGCGCTGTGTCTGCAGTTATACGTCTATTGCCTTTGATGATTTCTGAAATTCGAGTTTGTGGAATGCCAATGTCTTTTGACAATCGATATGCCGAAATCTCAAATGGAAGTAAAAACT
>JBILHX010000071.1:0-16192 GCA_044350285.1 Chitinophagaceae bacterium
ATCGGAAAAGCAATTGCCACAGAATTAGCCAGCAGAAAATTCAATATTTTATTGGTGGCTAGGGATGAACAAATGTTGAAAGAACATGCTTTTATTCTTCATTCAACATATGGTGTTCAAGTTGATTTTTTTGCCATTGATCTCACTGAGGATGGTGCTATTGACAAATTGATGCATTGGATTGAGGAAAAGCTTTATACCGTTAGCATGTTGGTAAACAATGCTGGGTATGGACTCAGTGGTTCAATGGATTCATATTCCTTTTTGGAATATAAAAATATGATGACGCTCAACATGGAGGTTCCTGTAGCCCTTACTTATCGCTTACTTCCTATGTTGTCATCACAAAAAAAATCCTTTATCCTAAACGTTGGAAGCAGTGCTTCTTATCAATCTGTTCCTGGCATGAACATCTATGCAGCAAGTAAATCTTTTATTTTAAGTTTTAGCAGAGGTCTCTGTTATGAATTGAGAAACACTTCTATCTCTGTGAGTGTCGTTAACCCAGGAGCAACTGATACCGATTTCCCAACAAGAGCAAAAATTTTTGGACAAAAAGCGATTAAAATGCTTAAAGCAACCAACATGAGTCCTGAGGCTGTGGCAAAAATTGCTGTTGATGGGATGCTAAAAGGGCAAACTGAAATTGTGGCTGGACTGTTAAACAAAGTCGGCGTTCTACTTGCCTGGTTGCTACCCAAAAAAGTTATTGAAAAGAGCATCGCTATCATTTACGGGATGTAGTAACGTTTTGCCTAAGTTTCTAAACCTTCTAAACTTTCTAAACCTTCTAAACAACTAAACAACTAAACAACTCCAAATTATAAATTACAATTTTAACAAATGAACTATTTCAATAAAAATGGGTTTTATATTTATGTTGATTTCTATCTAATCACCATGTTGATTTTTAGTTGGTTGAAATCTACTATCATACCAATGTTGAATGAAGACATCCACCTTTAAAAATATTTATTTAATAATGGTTGTTTAATACCCTTGATTGATTTTACTACCAAAAATCAATGGAAAAAGCACTAAAAAACAAAAACAGCAAAACACCCCCATTATCATACAAATAACATCAAAAAATAAAGACCTGATATAATGAAGTTTATTCTTATCCCGCTAATCTTTTGTCTTTTTACATTGCAAACCTATTCTCAAACCAAGTTTAAAATAAGCGGTTATGTGCGTGATTCCGCAAGCAGGGAAACACTCATAGGTGCCACTTTGCAAATTATTGAAACAGGTAAGTACGTCAGTACAAATCAATACGGTTATTTTTCAATAAATGTCATGGCTGGGAAAATCAGTATAAATGCCTCTTCTATCGGCTATGTGCCTCAAAAAATATCTTATGATGTTGATAGTAATTTGGTTGTAGACATATTTTTATCCTCAAAATCAAGCTTGTCAGACGAAATAATCATTTCTGCAACCAAGAAAGATGCCAACGTCAAAAATGCCCAAATGGGACAAATTGACCTTTCGATGGGAAAAATCAAGGCTTTACCTGTTCTATTTGGAGAGGTTGATCCGCTCAAAACATTGCAACTCTTCCCAGGAATTACAAATTCCGGAGAAGGCAACAGCGGAATATATGTAAGAGGGGGAGGTCCTGACCAAAATTTATTGTTGTTGGACGATGCTGTTGTGTACAACTCAGGTCACCTTTTTGGGTTTTTCTCCATTTTTAATGGAGATGCCATCAAAAACATTTCCATCATCAAAGGTGGAATGCCCGCTCAGTATGGTGGTCGATTGTCGTCTGTGCTGGACATCGCCATGAAAGATGGAAACATGAAAAAATTTCAAGGTGAGGGTGGAATTGGAAGCATCGCCGCGAGATTCTCTTTACAGGGTCCAATTAAAAAAGACAAGTCGTCCTTCATTCTTTCCGGTAGAAGAACATACATCGACGCATTGGCCAAGCCTTTTATCAAAAAAGGAAGTCAATTCGATGGTTCCGGTTATTATTTTTATGACTTGAACGCCAAATTCAATTACCGATTTTCATCAAATGACCGTTTATATCTTAGTGGATATTTTGGAAGGGATGTATTTGATTTTGTAAACAACAAAAGGCAGTTCGATGTGAAAATCCCTTGGGGTAACTCAACCATCACTGCACGTTGGAATCATGTTTTCAAACGAAACCTTTTTGTAAACACCACCTTGTTGTACAATGACTACAATTTTATGTTCAGTGCTCGTCAAAAATATTTTGACCTAACGTTGAAAAGTGGCATCAGAGATTTTAGTTATAAATCTGATTTCGATTACTTTGCCTCTGACGCACATAGGGTTAAATTTGGTGTTCAAGCCACCCGCCACATTTTTACACCTTCTGTTATTTCAGGCAAGCAAGACACCGCAGTATTTAAAAATGATTTTGCTCAAAAGAAGTACTCAAATGAATTGTCTGCTTATATCCAAGATGATTGGGACATCAGCAACAATGTAAAAGTGAATTATGGTTTGAGGTGGAGTGGGTTTCAGCAAATTGGTCCTTATAAAAATTACACTTCAGATCCTTTTGGCAACCGATTAGACAGCATTGTATATAAATCCACTGAAACGGTTAAGTTCTACAACGGTTTGGAACCAAGAACCACAGTCAGGTTATCTCTAAACGAGACAACGTCTCTGAAAGGGTCGGTATCCCGAAACTTACAATACATTCACTTAGTAAGCAATGCCGGAACAACCTTGCCAACGGACATCTGGGTTCCTAGTACATTAAGGGTGAAGCCACAGATTTCCTGGCAGTATGCCACTGGTTTTTTCAAGAATTTCAAAAAAAATACTTTTGAAACATCAATTGAATTGTATTACAAATCCATGCAAAACCAGATAGAATACAAGGAAGGTTACACACCCTCTTCAAAAGATACCGAAGAGGAATTCGTTTTTGGAAAGGGATGGAGCTACGGGGCTGAATTCTTTGTTAACAAAGCCAAAGGAAGGTTTACCGGTTGGATAGGGTATACCTTGGCGTGGACTTGGAGAAAATTCCCGCAGATCAATTCGGGTAATGTATATCCTGCAAAATACGACAGGCGCCACGATCTTTCTGTAGTAGGGATGTATGATTTAAACAAGAAATGGAAACTTTCTACCGTCTTTGTTTACGCAACAGGAAATGCAACCACATTGCCTGAAAAGTTCTTCATCGTGGAAGGTGTTTTGTCTCAACAATTCAGCAACATCAATAAATACAGGTTAACGCCATACCACAGGCTAGATCTTTCTGCAACATATACACCAACGCCCAAAAGAGTAAAGAAAATTACCGGTAGCTGGGTTTTCAGCGTATACAACGCATACAGCAGAAAAAATCCATATTTCTACTACTTTGATCAAACAGGAAGTGCATTCGCAGGTACTTTGGAGGTTCAAGCCAAACAAGTTTCCTTGTTCCCTGCAATCCCATCTGTGACGTATAACTTTAAGTTTTAAGGTTGTAAAATTCAATAGCCTGGGGTTTAAACCCCAGGCTATTGATAAATACATCCAAGTGAGCTCTGCTAGGATTCCCAACTACCGCTTTATCCTAAACCGAACTGCCCCGCTCGTCTGCTCCGTAGATGTGATGTTAATTTCATACCTATTGGTAGAGGTCGTTACTACCATTAAAGCTGTATTCGGTGGGATTGTACCCATGCTTTCTGCATACATAATTAAATCGTACACATCTTCATCTGGTTCAACCTTTATGTCTAATACTATAGGCGATGTTGTTAGTTTTTTTGCAGGAACCAATAGCTTCTCATTCAAAAATATCGTTACGGTATCCCCATCAACTTGACCATTGTCATAAATTTCTACCCTAAAAGAAGGGCCACTTACATCAATTGTTTTTATGAATTGTCTTGTTCGCTCAGTTAATTTCTCCCTTTCCTTATTCGTAATTTTTTTGCTAGAGTTTATTTCTTCCTTGGCAATCGGCCTTGTATCAACTTTCCCCAAATCCTTGTTGCTTATTTTTTCATTTTGAAGGTTTCTTGACGGAGATTCAGTGATTTTTGGTTGATCTGTCTTCTGTATTGGATTATCTGGCAAAACAGGAGATGCCTTTTGCTGTGGAGGATTGGTTGATTTGCTGGATTCTCCTGTTTTGATTGTTAATTTGTTGGAATTCTCTCCATCATTTTTTTTGACTGGAATTTTAACGATTAATTTTCTCTCCAATTCTGTTTCACCCTTTCCACAATCCCCCCCAACTTCAGTTGGTTTCCATTTGCCTATCAATATTTCCTTGTCCTTTTGCTTAAAATAAGTGAGTTGGTGAGATTGGTGGCAGTTCTTGAAATCCTTTGGGGTATTGGTTTTAACTGTTTCAATTTCGTTTACCTCGAGCGACTTGCTGCTTTTGTCATAAGTGCCTTCAAGCTTGCATATAACGTAATAACGCTTGCCAGACATTGAAAAATAAGTGTATGAATAGCCAGTGATCTTTTTTCCTGATGTTTCAAGTTCAAGGATATAATCTGTTTTTGCACCATACCGATTATCCGATGAATTGAATCCTCCAATCCATTGGCCTTTCATTTCTTGTCCCTGAAGGTGCAATAAACCCAATACAAACGTGAAAAACAGCAATGAAAACCTTGTAATTATATTGGATGTTGAACTCATTGTATGGAATTTTGAAAAATAGTTTATTGTCCACTTAGCAGACAATCCTAGTTTTTTTT
Source organism: Chitinophagaceae bacterium (assembly GCA_044350285.1). Taxonomy (GTDB): domain Bacteria; phylum Bacteroidota; class Bacteroidia; order Chitinophagales; family Chitinophagaceae; genus Pollutibacter. The sequence goes on from JBILHX010000071.1 coordinate 4,701, forward strand.
CAATAAAATGAATATTTTTTGTTGGTAAATTTTTTTTCAAATAACCTGCTTTTAATCTATTGCGCAAATTATTACGATTTAGGGTGCAGCATACCCAATACTTCGTTAAATTTGCAAAAGAATTTCAGTGATAAACAATTGATTCCAAGAAATTATGATGGTAAATATTCAATTTCCCGATGGTGCAGTGAGGAGTTTCGAAAAAGGGATTACCCCCATGCAGATAGCAAAAGGTATTTCTGAGGGACTGGCAAAAAAGGTGATTGCTTCCTCTATTGATGGGCAAGTAAAAGATGCTTCTACCCCAATTAATGCAGATGCATCATTAAAATTAATTACTTGGGATGATGCTGATGGTCGCAGTACTTTTTGGCATTCTTCAGCCCACTTGCTTGCAGAAGCAGTTGAAGCCACTTTCCCAGGTGTTAAATTTTGGGTTGGTCCTGCTGTTGACCGTGGATTTTATTATGACATGGATTTAGGAGATAAAACCATTTCTGAAGATGAGCTTGCTCAATTGGAAAAGAAAATGGCTGAACTAGCCAAGAAAAACAGTTTGTTTGTACGCAAAGAAATCTCCAAAGCTGATGCCACAACCTATTTCACTGAAAAAGGGGATGAATATAAGTTGGATTTGTTGGCGGGACTTCCAGACGGTGAAATCACATTCTATACCCAAGGTGAATTTACAGACCTATGCAGAGGCCCACACATTCCCCATACTGGTTTGATCCGTGCCATTAAACTCACCTCGATAGCTGGTGCTTATTGGAAGGGTGATGAAAAAAACAAACAGCTGACCCGCATTTATGGAGTTAGTTTCCCAAGCCAAAAAGAGCTTGACGAACACATCCTCATGCTCGAAGAGGCAAAGAAACGCGATCACCGAAAATTGGGTAAGGAATTGGGGATTTTCACCTTTGATGATCATGTTGGTCCGGGACTTCCACTTTGGATGCCAAACGGTACGATCATCATTGAGGAACTTGAAAACCTAGCAAAAGAAACGGAAAAAGAAGCAGGATACAAACGAGTGGTTACACCTCATATCGCCAAAGAGAGTTTATACATCACTTCAGGGCATCTTCCTTATTATCAGGATAGCATGTACCCACCTATGGAACTAGATGGCGTAAAATATTACCTAAAGGCAATGAATTGCCCTCACCACCATAAAATATTTTCAGCAGAAAGCAGAAGCTATAAAGAGCTTCCGTTGAGGCTTGCTGAATATGGAACTTGTTACCGTTATGAGCAAAGTGGTGAATTGTTCGGATTGATGCGTGTTCGATGTTTGCACATGAATGATGCACATATTTATTGTGCGAAAGAAGATTTCGCCAAGGAATTCAGGGCGGTGAACGACATGTACATCAAGTATTTCAAGATCTTCGGCATTGAAAAATATGTAATGCGCTTGAGTTTACATGATCCAGCCAAACTCGGACAGAAATATATTGATGAACCTGAATTATGGCTTCAAACTGAAGAAATGGTTCGTCAAGTACTCATAGAATCCAACATTCCTTACGTAGAAGTTCCAGATGAAGGGGCTTTCTACGGACCAAAAATAGATGTTCAAATTTGGAGTGCCATTGGTAGAGAATTTACATTGGCAACAAACCAAGTTGATTTCGCTCAAGGCAAAAGATTTGGCCTTGAATTTACCAACAGGGAAAATCAGGCAGAAACACCATTGATCATTCACAGGGCTCCATTGGGTACCCATGAAAGATTTATCGGATTCCTTCTTGAACATTATGCAGGTAAGTTCCCACTGTGGCTAGCGCCGATTCAAGCAAAAATTTTGCCAATCAGCGATAAATTCAACGATTATGCCAGTTCTGTGCAAAAGTTGATGCTAAAAGCCGGCATTCGTTGTGAATTGGACGACAGAAGTGAGAAAATAGGCAAAAAAATACGCGACACGGAATTGCAGAAAGTGCCTTACATGTTTGTGGTTGGTGAGAAAGAAGTTGCGGAAAACTTGGTTTCCGTAAGAAGACAGGGTAAAGGTGACGCAGGACAATTCGCTGTTTCAGAAATAATAACTACCTTAACATCCGAAATTGAAAATCGGCAGTAATATTAACCAAAAACAAAGAAAATGAAAATCCTTTTCTGCCGTTCCAAGGATTTCAAAATTGAGTATGTCATTATCTAATAAGTCAATTAGCAAACCAGGCTTCAGAGGAAGATTTATTCCAAGAAAAGAAGCCGAGCACAGAATCAACAACCTAATCAGGGCTACACAAGTACGTCTTGTCGGAGACAATGTAACCATGGGTGTTTATTCAACTTCAGAGGCATTGAAAATCGCACAACAATTGGAATTGGACCTGGTGGAGATTTCCCCACAAGCCGATCCACCAGTTTGTAAAGTGGTTGAGTATAATAAATTTCTTTACGACAAGAAACGTAAAGAAAAAGAGATGAAAGCCAAAAGCAAATCGGCTGAACTCAAGGAAATTCGTTTTACACCTGGTACAGATGACCATGACTTTGATTTTAAGGCAAGGCATGCAGAGAAATTCTTACAGGATGGAAATAAAGTAAAGGCTTACGTGCAGTTTAAAGGACGTGCCATCATGTTCAAAGAAAGAGGTGAACTTGTGCTGCTTAAATTTGCAGAAAGACTTGCCGAATTCGGACAGCCTGAAGGATTGCCAAAGCTTGAAGGTAAAAGGATGCTGATGATCATCGCTCCGAAGACACAGAAGAAGAAGCCAGCTACAACAGCATAAAGTTTAAGGTTTTTGGTTTAAATTTTAATTGAGTCTCTTCATTAAACTTTAAACCAAAAACCTTTATACATTCTTAGGTTTTAAAGTTTAACAGAGCAGTTTCAATTAAACTTTAAACTAAAAACTTTAAACTTTCTTCCCTCTCCACTTCCCACTTCTCATATACAGGAAAGATAGTATCATGATGCTAGACCAATAAACGAACTCGGAACCCCAACCCCACGTTATCGAAAGGTTTTTTACCTCCATCACGTAGTATACGTAAATACAATACAGGATTATTGTAAAACTCTCTATTGAAAGATTGATAACCGTATTTCCCGATCCTGTTACCGCATTCAGCCACACTGTTGATACCGACATCAGCAATATCGCAACAGCCACAACCCTCAAAACGGGAGTCCCCATCGCAATAAAAGCCTCATCCGTGTTTACCATCATCAAAATATTTTTTGAAAATATCATCACTGGAATGAAAATCAACAATGTTAGGCTCAAGCTGAGTTTTGAAATTCTATAAACCAAGGGGATGACAAGCCTGCTTTTCCCTTGTCCAATTACATTGCTTACCATCGTATTCGTTGTAGCAGCAAATGACCAAATAAAGATTCCGAAAAAGCCAAACAAGATACGCATGAGTTGGCTAACATCCATAGCCAGCCTGCCATCATGCGCTATGAGAATAAAAAAGAACTCCCAACTTGTGATGCTGATGGCATATTGCAATATCAAAGGAGATGACTGCACCAAAATGTTTTTTATGGTATGAAAATCTATCTTCCAGCTTTCAAAAAGACCAAAGCGTTTGTTCATGCCGTTGACTTGGATGATGCCGAAAACCACAATCATGCCAATAAATTCTGCTGTTACACTGGCATAAGCAGCACCATTGAATCCAAGTTTTGGCATTCCGAGATTTCCAAAAATCAGTCCATAATCCAACACAACATTTGAGATGGTTTCTGCCAATGTTCCCCATATCAACAATTTACTCTGATTGGTTCCCACCAACAAAGCATTGCGCATTTGATACAAATACAAAAATGGCAATCCCCAAATACGAATGCTTAAGAATCCCATGGACTGATCATATAAAGCAGGCTCAATATTTCCTTTGAATATGATTGGCGCCACCGCATAAGTTGTCGTAATTCCTAAAAAGGCAATGACCAAAGTGATATAAATACTTTGTGTAAATAAATTCCCTATTTCTGAAAGTTTGTCTTGCCCGGCACGCCTCGAAATCAATGCCTGCAATCCATTATTCAATGCAAATCCTATCACAGAAAAAATTAGGTAGTAAACACCTGTAATGCCGGAGATTCCAAGGTATCCAACACCCAGTCTGGCAAGAAAAAAACTGTTGATAAGGTAGTTGAATTGAGGCACTAATATGGCAAAACTGATGGGAACGGACATTTCCAGAATCTGTTTGTAGCTGATGCCAAGTCTAAGATCGTCTTTCATAAAAGCAAAATGTTGGCAAACCTACACTTTTGTTTTCGTTCAATAAGCAAAATTTAAAGAAGGAAAATACGTATTTTCGTGAATATGTCGAACGTCTTACTCAAACCATCATTTGGCACTTCACATGGCTCTATTGAATCTTATGATCATAAGACCTCTAAACTGTTTATTGAATTGGGGCAGCGCCATCTGGCTTCATTTGTGATCAATAGCCAAACCAATCAGATTCTGGAATATGAATTCTTTCAGATGAATGATAAGTTGTCACCTTCCATAATCACTGATTATATAATAGACAGAAATTTTAACCTGAATGTTTTTGAATCAGTTTTCTTTGTGCACAACCAAAAAGAGTTCGCATTGGTGCCTTCTGATTTTCACCAAAGTCACCTCGATAAGACAATTTTGGAAACCATTCACGGCGACCTTATCGAACTTCAAACCAATGCTGATACACTTTCACAATGGGAAATTGTAAACGTTTATGGAATTGAAAAATCCATATATGCATCAATTCAATCACTTTTCCCGAACGCCAACCATGTCCATGTCAATTCTATTTATTTGAGGTCTGCATTCAAGCAATTGGTCAACATGCAGGAACAATGGATAAAAGTCTATTTCTATCCTTCTTATTTCAACGTTGTTGTGATGAAAGATGCACAGCTTCAAATAATGCAATCATTTTATTACGAAACTGCGGATGATGTGATTTACTTTCTGATAAACCTCACTGATCAGTTTCACCTTGATGTAACTGATCTGAACATGCAGGTGAGTGGATTGATAGAAGAAGAATTCATGACCTACAAAGAGTTGAAAAAATATTTTCTGAACGTTGAACTTGAAATCAATTCAGAACTTAAATTCATGCCAGACCAAACGCCCATTCAACCCATGCATTATTTTACACCCTTATTCCTATCCTCACAATGCGTATAATCAGCGGTGAATTGGGCGGCAGAAGGATCAGTCCGCCTTCGAATATGCCTTTTACTAGGCCTACCACAGACATTGCCAAGGAAGGCCTTTTCAACATCATAGAAAATAACCTTGACCTTGATAGCATCCGAACATTGGATCTTTTTGGAGGTACAGGAAGCATCAGCTATGAACTGTATTCAAGAGGGGTTAGGGACTTGACTATCGTGGAGAAAGACCCTACCATGTTTCAGTTTATTCAAAAAACCGCCAGTGAATTAGGCGTAAAAGAATGCAAAGTCATCCGGTCGGAAGTTTTTAAATACATGCTGGATTGCAAGGAAAAATTTGACCTGATTTTTGCAGGTCCTCCTTATGCACTCGGTAACATTGAGGATTTACCCATGCTAGTTTTTAAGCAAGCTTTGTTGAAAGAAGAGGGGTGGTTTATACTTGAACATACCCCAAGAAATGACTTTAAGACGACACCGTTCTTTCGAACAGAAAGAAAATACGGATCAACCATTTTTTCTATTTTTGTCAACCGCCCGGAAGAACCTGCTGGTAAATGACAAAAAATGAAATCAGGAAAACGTACACGGAGAAACGAAAAGCCTTAACTCCTAAACAAGTTCTGGTAAACCAAGACCTTTTACTCATCCAATTTCAGCGACTGCCACTTCCAGACTTAACGTTAATTCACACGTATCTTTCCATTCAAGATAGAAAGGAACCTGATCCAATGCCTTTGGTAGAATGGCTTAGGTTTCAACATCCCAATTTGCATGTAAGCTATTCACGAATCAATCCTGCTGATTTCAGCATGGAGCATGTTCTTGAAGAAGATGACACTTATTTTGAACTTAACAGTTATGGGATTCCAGAACCACAGGGTGGACAATTGATCAACGAAGAGGAAATTGAATTGGCATTCATTCCTTTGTTGGCTTTTGATGTTGAAGGCAATAGGGTAGGATATGGAAAGGGATATTATGACAGATTCTTGTCAAAATGCAGACCAGATATTATAAAAATTGGGATTTCATATTTCCCTCCTGTTGACAAAATTGAAGATCTGGGTTTGTTCGATAAAAAACTCGACTTTTGCATAACACCAGATAGGATATATGCATTTTAAAAACATTTATTTACGATCATTCCGCTTATTTTTATTTCCCATTGCATTCTTGTATGGGGTGGTGATTTTCATCAGAAACTTGCTGTACGACAAGAATGTAATCAAAGCAGTTGAATTCAACATTCCAATCATTTGTGTTGGCAATATTTCTGTTGGTGGAACGGGGAAGTCGCCCATGGTAGAATATCTCGCCGGACTCTTAAAGAAGAAGTATACATTGGCAACCCTAAGCAGAGGCTATAAACGGAGAACTTCGGGGTATGTGCTTGCAAACGAAAATTCCACTGCCATTGAAATTGGCGACGAACCCATGCAGTTTCATAAAAACCATCCTGATATTTCAGTTGCTGTTGGAGAAAAAAGAATCGAAGCCATCCCTCAATTGTTGTACGACAATCCAGAGATAAAACTTATTATTTTAGATGATGCCTTTCAACACAGGGAAATCCATGCAGGGTTCAATATCGTGTTGACCGAATACTCAAACTTGTATACAAGGGATTTCTTTCTGCCTACTGGTGACTTGCGTGACCAACGTTCGAGTATTGAAAGAGCCAATATCATTGTTGTGACGAAATGTCCATTGAAGCTTTCTGAACACGAAAAATTTCACATCCTTAAGGAAATCAATGCGGCACCCCACCAAAAAATATTTTTCACTGGGATACAATACAACACGCCTTATCACATCATTACAGGTGAAAAATTGTTGTTAAGGAAAGAAATGGAAATCTTGCTTGTGTGCGGAATCGCAAACCCCGCGCCACTTACAGCCTATATCCACGAGAAAACAAAAACCTATGACGCCCTGTTTTTCAGTGACCACCATATTTTCAGCGTCGATGACTTCATCGACATAAAAAACAGGTTTGAGTTTTTGTCGGAAAAGGAAAAAATCATTTTAACCACTGAAAAAGATGCCGTGAGGTTAACCAAGTTCAAGGATAAACTCAACGATCTTCCATTTTTTGTTTTGCCTATTTCACAAGAATTTTTATTCGGGCAGGAAAATGAATTTAATCAATTGGTAGAAAGTTATCCGAATGATTTTTATGAAAAGGAAAGAAATCTAGTGCAAGAAGATCAGTTGGTCTGATCTATAATTATAAAAGAAAGCAGCTCTAGCAGGGTTGATTAAACGAAATTTATGGGAAAGAAGAAAGGAAAAAGATCCACACATCAAGCAGATATTAAACAATACAAGGGTAAATTTGAAATCACACGTTCCGGTATGGGATTTGTAATTGTTGAAGGTTTGAAAAAAGACATTATTATCAGGCCCAATGATTTTAACAAGGCTTTTCATGGCGACTATGTTCGTGCAGAAATCACGAAAGGTGACCTCAAGTCAGGCAGGCTCCAAGGCAAAATAACCCAGATTATTGAAAGAAAACAGAAGCAATTTGTTGGCTTGATAGAAGTGAACAGGGATTATGCCTTTTTCATCCCCGAATCTGAAAAAGCGTTGCCAAATTTTTATGTTTCACTATCTAACTTAAACAACGCCAAAGACGGAGAACGTGTTATTGTCGCCATTATGAAGTGGGACGACGACGACAAGAGACCGCAGGGTAAGGTTTTGGAGGTAGTGACCAAAGAAAACGAAGGCGATCTTGCCATGAAGGAAATTCTCATCAAGCAGGGCTTTTCTATTCAGTTTTCTGATGATGCATTAGAGGAAGCTGAAAGAATCCCTGATTTGGTAAACAATGCTGACTATGCTTCTAGACACGACATGCGCGACATCCTTACATTTACCATAGACCCTGCCGATGCAAAAGATTTTGATGATGCCCTCAGTTTCAGGAAACTGAAAAATGGAGATATTGAAATAGGTGTTCACATTGCAGATGTGAGTTATTATATTGAAGATGAAACAGCATTGGATCAATCCGCCTACGAACGTGCCACTTCAGTTTATTTGCCGGACAGGGTGGTTCCCATGCTGCCAGAGCGGATTTCTAACGAGTTGTGTTCTTTGCGCCCCAACGAAGACAAGCTTACATATTCATGCAATTTTACGTTTGATGCAAAAGGCCATGTCAAGGAAAAGTGGATTGGAAGAACCGTTATACATTCCAACCACAGATTTACGTATGAGGATGTCCAAGCTATTATTGACACAAAAGATGGCCTATATGATGATGAAATCTTGCTTCTACATGATTTTGCACAACAGATGCGGAAGCAGCGAATGAAAGATGGTGCCATTAATTTTTCCTCACAGGAAGTGCGGTTTAAGTTGGATGAAACTGGCAAACCCATTGGCATTGTCATCAAGGAAAGCAAGGAATCTCACCAGCTTATTGAAGAATTCATGCTGTTGGCTAATAGAACAATAGCGGAAAAAGTTTCTTCCATCAAGGTAAATGGTAAAGCCATTCCATTCCCTTATCGTGTCCATGATCAGCCCTCTGAGGAAAAGCTGATTCCATTTGTAGAATTTGCAAAGAAGTTCGGGTATCAATTTAACACCAGAACACCGGCCGAAATTGCAAAGTCGTTCAACGAGATGTTGACTCGGGTTCAAGGTTTGCCAGAACAAAGAGTGTTGGAGCAGTTGGGAATCAGGACCATGGCAAAGGCGATTTATACATCCAAAAACATTGGGCACTACGGACTTGGTTTTGAGAATTATTGTCATTTTACCTCTCCAATTCGCCGTTATCCGGATATTTTAGTGCATCGTGTAGTGACACAAATACTGGAAGACGATATCCAACCCGACAAGAAAATGGAAGAGCGTTGCAGGCATTCCAGTGAGCGAGAAAGGGCTGCCATGGAATCAGAGCGTGCTGCTAATAAGTACAAGCAGGTGGAATTCATGAAAGACTACATTGGAGATACATTCGATGCGGTCATTTCAGGTGTTTCCGGTTTTGGTTATTGGGCAGAAACGATTGAGCACAAATGCGAGGGATTGGTGGGCTTAACAGGACTGTTGGATTATGATGATTTTATTTATTACGAAGCAGAATATGCCCTGATTGGAAAGCGCAGTGGAAAAGCATTTAGGATTGGAGATGCAGTTAAAATCAAGGTTATTGGTGCCAATCTTCCAAAAAGACAATTGGATTACGAATGGATCCTTGATGTAGAAGATATTCCCGTTCCCCCATCAACTAAAAAAAAGAAAAAATAGGACAATAACAGCTTCATTTATTACCTTAGAGCAATTCTAAGAAGGCTATTATTATGTCGGGAATCGAAGCATTACAAAAATCATTTGAGGAGTATTTCAACCACAGGCATTTTCCTGTACACCCACGATCCTTATACGACCCGCTTGAGGAGTTTCTCTCCAACAGCGGTAAGCGCATAAGGCCCATTCTTTGCCTCATGGGCAATGAGTTGTTTGGGGAAATTCACGGGGATGCTTACCACATTGCTGCAGCAATTGAATTGTTCCATAATTTTTCCTTGGTGCATGATGACATCATGGACAAGGCTCCGCTCCGAAGAGGGAAGCCAACCGTTCACTCTGTACACGGAGAACCCACCGCCTTGTTGGGAGGGGATGTGATGCTGGTTGTGGCGTATGATTACGTCAACAAGATTAGTCCAACTTATATCAAAGACGTGCTGAGGTTATTCAACAAAACAGCAAAAGAAGTTTGTGAAGGGCAGCAATTGGACATGGATTTTGAGCAAATCGACCATGTGAAAATGGAAGATTATTTAGAAATGATTGGACAAAAAACATCTGTATTGTTGGCTGCAAGTTTGCAGATGGGTGCCATTGTAGGAGGCGCGAGTGAAAATAACCAGCACCACATGTACGAATTTGGTAGGAATCTCGGCATTGCATTTCAAATACAAGATGATTATTTGGATGCCTTTGGTGATCCTGAAAAATTTGGTAAGCAGGTTGGGGGAGACATCAAAAGCAACAAGAAAACTTTCTTGATGATCCATGCACTAGAAACAGCATCTGGAGTTCAACTTGAAAAGCTTGAAAAAGCAATCAAAGAAAATCCTGATGATAAAGTAGAACAAGTTTTGGAGGTATTCAAAGCATGTGGCATCGACAGTTGGGCCGCTGAATTAAAAGAACAATACTTACAAAAAGCATTGAAAAACCTGGATGATGTTGCGGTTTCTAAAATCAGAAAAGAACCGTTACTTGCCTTGGCTAACTTTCTTATCACGAGGGATAAATAACTTAATCATCATAACTAGACACTGTGGGTAATATTTTTAGAAAAAAGAATTTAGATCAAATCATGAATGATGTAGCCATTCATGAAAACGATACAAACAGCTTGAAAAAAGTCCTTAATGTAAAGGACCTAACATTAATGGGAATTGCAGCAGTGATGGGAGCTGGAATTTTCTCCACCATTGGCTCTGCTGCATTCAACGGCGGACCCGGTGTGATTTTGCTCTTTGTGATAACTGCCGTAACATGCGGGTTCACGGCCTTGTGTTATGCAGAATTTGCCTCAAGAATTCCTGTGTCTGGAAGTGCTTATACCTATTCTTACATCAGTTTTGGAGAAGTTATTGCATGGATTATCGGATGGGCCCTGATTTTAGAATATGCAATCGGAAATATTGTTGTGGCGATTTCATGGAGTGCCTATTTCAACAATATTTTGAGGGCCATGCACATTGCACTTCCCGATTGGCTCGCAACAGGCTACCAGACTGCTTATTATGCATACCAACATGCGGTTGAAACAGGCGCTTCAACGGCAGGATTGGTGTATACCTCAGCACCCAAAATATTCGGAATACCATTCATCATCAACCTGCCAGGTTTTATCATTGTTGTGCTGATTACCATGCTGGTGTATATTGGCATCAAAGAAAGCAAGAGAACAGCCAACGCCATGGTAATCATGAAAATAATCATGTTGCTCGTGATTGCCGGCATCGGATTCTGGTACATATTTACCAACCATACAGCAGACAATTGGACACCCTTTCTACCCAATGGGATGTCTGGTGTTCTAAAGGGGGTATCAGCCGTATTCTTCGCCTATATCGGCTTTGACGCCATCTCTACAACTGCAGAAGAATGCGCCAATCCAAAGCGTGATTTGCCCCGTGGCATGATTTATTCGTTGATCATTTGCACCATCATTTACATCACTACGGCCTTGGTTATTACGGGGATGGTAAAATATACAGAGTTTGAAAACGTAACAGATCCCCTGGCTTATGTTTTTGAAAAAATAAACCTAAAGAAAATCGGTTTCATCATATCAATAGGAGCCGTG
>JBILHX010000169.1:0-5026 GCA_044350285.1 Chitinophagaceae bacterium
ATGAAATGCAGTTGCTATAAACTGTTCATCAGTAGCATTCGGCAAAAGATCACCAGCCAATTGTTCCGTAATAAATTGATTGTAAGGTTTATCGTCGTTAAAAGCTTTAATGAGCCAATCACGGTACCTCCAAATGCTCCTTGCGTCATCTCGTTCATATCCTTTTGTATCAGCATAACGAGAAAGATCCATCCACATGCCAGCCCATTTTTCACCATAATTTGGCAACGTAAGTAAATCATTAACAAGTGATTCATAGGCATTGTCTGATGCATCACTTAAGAATTTGTCTGCAATTTTTTTAGGAGCAGGCATCCCTATTAAATCGAGGCTAACCCGCCTGAGCAAAGTTTTTTTATCAGCTTCTTCAGACTTTGACAAACCAACTTCATCAAGCTTTTCATCAATGAATGGGTCTATTGGGTTTTGTGTTTTTGAACTAAAAATAGAAAAGAAACCATTTGAAGGAACTGTTTGTTTTTTTACAGGTTCATAGGCCCAATGTGTTGAAAATTTAGCGCCTTGGTCAACCCATTTAGTTAAGATCTTCTTTTCTTCTGCTGTCAAAGGTGCCTTATGGTATGGCATGCGCTCTTCTATGTCTGTATGATCCAAACGCTTGATCATCTCACTGTTTTTTGCATCCCCTGGTATAATGGCAGGTTTACCTGAGGCGGTTGCTGCGAGGGCTTCTTCTTGAAAAAGCAAACTGAAACCAGCTTTCTTTTTTACGCCGCCATGGCAAGAAATGCATTTTTTGTTGATGATGGGTTTAACATCTGCATTATAATCAACAGTATCTTCCGTAAAAAAAGTCATGTACACTGCTAATGTGCATACAATCGCTGTTGAAATAATAAACAGGGGTGATTTGAAAATGGAAGGCATGCTGTTTGATTTACTATAGGTTATTTGATAAAATATATTAGTTTAGTATATTTAAAAGATTGTATTTCAATTGTTTCACCTCGTTGAAGTCAAGGGAAATTTGTAACAATTCTTCTTTCATCTCTGTATTTGTTTGCTTCATCTCTGAAGGGATGCTGATGCGAGCAGAACTGTGAAAAGCTTTGGCACCGGTTGTTTCCGCAAGTTCTACGATGTTATTTGCCCTAACACCTGAACCAGGCATGATGGTTATTCGATCAGCCGCAACTTCTACCAATGATTTAAGCATGCTCATCCCATCCATTACATTTGGTTTCAGTCCACTTGTTAGAATTCTTTTACATCCCATTGCAATAATGTGTTCAAGTGCAATAAAAGGATCAATAACCCGGTCAAATGCGCGATGGAAAGTTACCTCCATCGAACCAGCGGCAGAAACAAGTTTTGTAGAGCGTTTAACATCGATGGTTCCATTTTCAAGCAGCATTCCAATGACAACACCATCACATTTCATCAATTTACAGGCTTCAATATCTTGAATCATGGCATTGAATTCTTCGTCGGAATACAGAAAATCACCGCCACGTGGACGAATAATAGGGAAGAGCTGAATTGAAGTTGATTTTCTGGCTTCTGCAATCATGCCATACGAAGGGGTTGTGCCTCCTTCATAAGGATTGGCACAAAGTTCAATTCTATCAGCTCCAGCTTCTTGAGCAATTTTGCAAGAAGCGATGTTAAATGCAATAACTTCTAATTCTTTTTTCATCTTATTTATTGAAAATAACTGTCACCTGCAATGAGTATTTCTTCATTTTCAGACCGCACTGCGTAAGAAAATCCTTTTTGCAAGGCATAGGCACCGTGGTTGCCATATTTATCCATGGCAAGGAAACCTATTTGAATCTTTTTTGCCTTTTCAATGTCTCTTTTGGCAATCCGCTCAACCACTTTTTTGCAGGCATCATAAGGAGAATTTCCTTGGCGCATGTATTCTACCACCAGATGCGAGCCAACACACCTGATTACTTCTTCTCCGACACCTGTAGAAGTAGCTGCTCCGATTTCACCATCAACAAAAAGTCCAGCCCCAATAACTGGCGAGTCACCAACCCTTCCATGCATCTTAAAGGCCATGCCGCTTGTGGTACAACCGCCACTTAAGTTGCCCGCAACATCCAATGCTAAAATACCAATGGTATCGTGGTTGTCGATGCTTCCTGGAAAGGCACCGGCAACAGGTTCATTGAAAGATTTGTTTTCAATGTTCATGACAGGTTCGTAGTTTGCCTTTTTGAGCCATTCTTTCCACGCTTTTTCGCTATCGGGTGTGAGTAAATTTTCTTTTTTGAAACCATTGGCCAGTGCGAATTGTAATGCACCATCACCAACGAGGATTACATGGGGTGTTTTTTCCATGACCAACCTAGCTACTGAAATGGGGTGTTTGATGTGTTCAATGCACATCACAGCACCACAATTTCCATGCTCATCCATGATGCATGCATCAAGTGTAACGCGTCCATCACGATCAGGATATCCGCCATAGCCAACTGTTTTGTTGCTTTCGTCAGCTTCTGGAACCCTTGCTCCAGCCTCAATTGCATCAAGAGCCCTTCCTTTTGCGGATAATATTTTCCATGCTTCTGCATTGGCTGCTTTCCCAAAATCCCAAGTGGAAATCACAATGGGTTTTTTTCCTTTGTTGGGTAAATTAAGTGTGCTGACAGAAGCAGGTATCAATGGGACTGACAATAATGAATTTTTGAGAAAGGAACGTCTGATCATTTTTATACTTCTTTTGATGTAGTTATTAAATGTAATAAAAGTAAACTTCATTTCTCTTATAATGAAGTAATTTTAGGACTTCAATTTAACACAAAGTTTAATCTTATGGCAAGAAGGGGGGGATTTAATTCTGACAAAGAAGAAGTTGAAAAAGTGAAGATCAATAAAGAGAGCTGGAAAGAAGCCGTTGGGTTATTTGCCTATGTTAAACCATATCGAGTTAAGTTTATATTGGGACTGATTGTGATTGGCTTGTCAAGTTTAACAACACTTTCTTTTCCTTACTTTCTCAAAAGGCTGATTGATACAAGTCAGCCTGGTTCCATTCAACAATGGTGGGAAACTCCAGCCAACATTGCCATTATCATGGTTGTGGTATTGGTTTTTCAGATGGTATTCTCATTTTTAAGGGTCTTTTTATTTACCATGGTTGGTGAGAATGCATTGGCAGATTTAAGGCTAGATGTTTATCAGCGTTTAATCCGCTTTCCGATGCAATTTTTTTCAGAAAGAAGGGTAGGAGAATTGTCAAGCAGAATTTCATCAGATCTTTCACAAATACAAGATGCAGTGACTTTCATGCTGGCTGACATCATTCGCGGGATTCTAACACTCATCATTGGAATCGGACTGATTTTATTCATTTCCGTGAAATTAACACTCATCATGCTTTCTGTGGTGCCTCTTGTTGTGTTGTTGGCAGTTGTTTTTGGAAGATATATCAGGAAACAATCGAGAAAAGCACAAGATCAATTGGCGGATTCAAATACCATTGTTCAAGAAACATTGTCTGGAATAGCCACGGTGAAAGCGTTTGCCAACGAATGGTACGAGCGTGACAGATACAGGGTCAGCTTAAACAAGTTGGTTAAGCTTTCCATTGGAAATGGAAAAGTAAGGGGATTGTTCATTTCTTTCATGCTTTTCTGTCTCTTCGGAACCATTATCCTGGTTGTATGGTATGGCGTTGGATTGATGAAATTGGGACAATTGAGTTTTGGGGATCTGACAGCCTTTGTAGTGTACACATCATTTGTTGGTGGAAGCATGGCAGGATTTGCAGATTTATACAGTGGATTACAAAAAACACTTGGAGCCACCCAAAGAGTTCGAGAATTGATCAATGAAAAAGTTGAAGTCCCTACAATTAAGCATCATAATATACTGACTATCAAGAAGATAAAAGGGTCTGTCTCGTTTAAAAGTATAGCTTTTTCTTATCCATCTAGAACTGATGTTACGGTATTGCACGATGTAAGTTTTGACATTGAAGCAGGCAAACAGGTTGCTTTTGTGGGGACTAGCGGTGCTGGAAAATCTACCATAGCGTCATTGATTTTGGGATTTTATACGCCAACGAGTGGACAAGTTTGCTTTGATGGAATACCAATGGATGAAATCAGTATTGGAGAATTGAGAACACAGATTGCTTATGTTCCCCAGGATATTTTATTGTTTGGCGGAACCATTAGGGAGAATATCGCTTATGGTAAACCAGGTGCAAATGATGAGGAAATTGCTGAAGCAGCACGACAGGCATTTGCCATGGAGTTTATAGAGCAGTTTCCGGAAAAATTTGAAACAGTGGTTGGTGAACGTGGTGTGAAATTATCTGGCGGACAAAGACAGCGGATAGCGATTGCCAGGGCGATTCTAAGGGATCCAGCAATTTTGATTTTGGATGAAGCGACCAGCTCGTTGGATTCAGCCAGTGAAAGCATTGTACAATCAGCATTGGACAATTTAATGAAAGGAAGAACTTCAATTGTAATTGCGCATCGATTATCTACCATTAGGAATGCAGATTATATTTATGTGTTGGATAAAGGAAACATTATTGAATCTGGAAATCATGCATCACTAATAACGGAGCATGGACTTTATGAATCAATGGTCAATTTGCAGTCAGAATAAAAATAACATTTTCCCTTATAATTTATATTATGTTAAATAAAATATTCCCAAAACCCAAATCCTTCTCTTCGCTTCAATCAAGGATGATTCTTTTAGTTGTTCTATTGTTTTTAATGATCCCCCATCTCTTTGCTCAATTGACTTGGAAAAATGTTTCAGAAGAATATGGACAGCTTCCAAAATCGATTAAAGTTTTTTCTTCTTCAGACTTATTAGATGGAGCTCCGTCCATTTTATATTATGCAGAAATCGATTCAAAGGATCGAAAGAATAATTTCTTTGTAGATACTTCCTCAAAACGCCGTCTTACCCCTTCACAATATTTCAGTCGAAATTCCAATCCTTACGTGGTTGTCAACTGTTCATTTTTTGAATTTGTACAAAATCGGAATGTAAATTTAATTGTTCAGAACAGCAAGATTGTTGGGTTTGATAC
>JBILHX010000072.1:0-15860 GCA_044350285.1 Chitinophagaceae bacterium
ACGGGATTGCGCACCAGTTTCAGAGACATGACCAATGATTATATTGTGACGCAACAACAACCTTCAGGGCAGTTTACTGTGATGCCAGGGCTGGAGAATATTTTTCTTTACAAGGAAAATATTTCAGCAGCCTACATGATTTTGGGAGATAAAGTGAAGAAGTTCAGTTACCAATTTGGTTTGAGAGGAGAGGTTACAGACATACAAACACAATTGGTGCAAACAAAGGAAAAAAATCCACGCAACTACGCGAACCTCTTTCCCAGCGCGCATTTCACCTATGTCAACAATGATGAAAACTCTTTTCAGTTGGGATATTCAAGACGCGTGCGCAGACCAACGTACAATGAGTTGAGTCCATTTGTTACGCTGTCAGACAACAGAAATTTTTTCTCAGGAAACCCCAATCTAAATCCGGAATTCACCAATTCATTTGACTTAGGTCACCTGAAATATTTTGAAAGTGGAAGCATCAGTTCATCCATTTATTACAGACATACAACAGGAAAGATAGACCAGATCAGAACTGTGGATTCACTGGGCTTTTCGAAGTTGTTGCCACAAAATTTTGCAAATCAGGCATCAATGGGAGTGGAAGTAACAAGTTCATTTAACCTGTCTACTGCTTACAAAGCAGATTTCAGTGTCAATGCATTTAGGGCAAAAATCAATGCAACCAACATCAATTCAACTTTTTTGGTGGATACCTATTCTTGGTTTGTAAGACATACATCCAGGATTAAACTAGGCGGCGGAGTGGACATGCAAGTGCGTGCCAATTATGAAGCGGCTCAAAAGACGGCACAAGGGAAAAGAGGGTATATAACATGGATGGACTTGTCTGCATCAAAAGACATCATGTCTGGCAACGGAACCATAACGATGAATGTATTGGACCTGTTTAATTCACGGATCATGCGGAGTGAAACTTTCGGAAGTACATTTTATACAAGGAGGCAAATGCAAGGGAGGTTGCGTCAGATAAACCTAACGTTTAATTACAGGATTAAAACCACCAAGCAAGCTGCAAAACAACGCAGGAGCATGATGGATGAGGAGGGGTAGGTTGCTTCGCTGCGCTCAAGATGATAGGGCTTCGCTCAGCGAAAGAACTCCCCTGTCATCCCGAATGTGTTATAGGGAGACCCTAAAAAAAGGTTTACGACGTTTAGTGAGTAGAAACAAATGTGTGGTATGAGTAACAAATACAAGACTCCCCTCCTGGACAGGAGGGGTGCCGAGACAGATGAGCGAAGCGATTCTGGCTCGGCGGGGTGGTGGAATTAAAATAAGAAAATCCACCACCCCGGCCTCTGTCTCGTCACCTTCGGCGCCTCGCCAGAGTCCACCCCTCCTGTCCAGGAGGGGAGTCTTTGGTGTGAAAAAATGCATTTTAACATGTTGATTTTCAATGAATTACAAAGACGTCATTATAAGTGAAACGAAGGAACTCTCACACCGCATTCATTTATGCTTTAAATTTAAGTAAAATCAACAGTCATGAAATTTGCTGGTCAACGCTCCTTTAAATCCTCGCTGATAATCATCAACTTGATATGTTTGTCTCTTTCAAACTTTGCACAAAACAGCTCCTCCACTACTCCAGAACTCTGTCAGGGCGCATATTTCACCGAAGCACAAGGCGCAGAATTACTCGCATCCCTTAAACCAACTAAACTGCAATCGTGGAAGCTTCGAAGAGATAGCATCACCAAACAAATTAAGCGAGGTATGGAGCTTGAAAACCTTCCCCCAAAACCAAAATCTCAACCTGTTATCCATTCCAAAAAAATCATGGATGGCTACACTGTTGAAAATGTTTTCTTTGAGAGCATCGAAGGATATTACGTAGCTGGTAACCTCTATCGTCCAACCAATACCCAAAAATCTTATGCAGGCATTCTTTGTCCACATGGCCACGATGGTACCCTTGAAGGTCGTTTCCGAGAACAAACGCAAAAGCGCTGTGCCACGCTAGCTCGCATGGGTGCTGTTGTTTTTGCATGGGACATGATTGGATATGGGGATGCTAAACAATACTCACACAAACTTCCGAAAGCATTAAAGCTGCAAACCATCAACAGCATACGCGCATTGGATTTCATTCTGTCCCTTCCGGGAGTGGATCCACAGCGCATCGGCATCACAGGAGAATCCGGGGGTGGTACACAAACCTTCCTACTAACAGCGCTTGACAACAGAATCAAGGTTTCCGTGCC
Source organism: Chitinophagaceae bacterium (assembly GCA_044350285.1). Taxonomy (GTDB): domain Bacteria; phylum Bacteroidota; class Bacteroidia; order Chitinophagales; family Chitinophagaceae; genus Pollutibacter. Next base: position 2,220 of record JBILHX010000072.1, read on the forward strand.
TACGGTTATGGTTTCTGCACACTTTTTCGGCGGTTGCTCTTGTGAGAGTGGCATGCCCATTCATAAAAGTGGTAAATTCCAAACATGCAACGCAGAAATTGCTGCTTTGGCAGCGCCTAGACCAATGCTGCTGATTTCTGATGGGGCTGATTGGACCAAAAATACGCCTGTTGTGGAGTATCCTTTTATGCAGCAGGTTTATGCCTTGTATGAACAGCCACAAAATGTTGAGAATGTGCATCTCCCCAATGAGCAACATGATTACGGTCCTGGGAAAAGAAATGCCATGTATCCCTTTATGGCAAATCATTTGAAGCTTAATTTGAAATCAGTATTGGATAAAAATGGATTAGTAGATGAAAGTGCTTCCATGGTATTGGATAAGCAGGTTCTTGCAGCCTTTGATAAGGAACATCCACTGCCTAGCAATGCAATCAAAGGAGATGTTCAGTTGAATTTGATGCTGAAATAATATTGACTACAAGGTCTGTGCAGATTTTAAAATCATTGCTGATTTTAATCTTTCATGGGCATGCAATTGGTCATGCATAGAGAAGTGAAATCAACGCAATTTTAACAAACGTCAATTGATTTTATTTCTTTTGATTTTTGCGACTAACATAAAAATTATTTTATGCAATTGGAATTCAGTTACCCGCATGCTGCAGTCAGTGAGAAGGAAATCGAACAATTAAAGGAACAGCTGGTTCTCTTTCATAAGTATGACAATGAAATATCAAAAGCTGAAGTTATTTTGAAGGAAACACTTCATGGCAACATCAAATCTTTTGAATGCGAGATTATCATCTCAATTTATGGAGATTCCTTTCTCTTCAACCGAGATGGAAACTCGTTTGAAGAAGCCATAAAATCTACACTTAAAGCCACCGAAGAAAAAGTGGAAGAACTAATTCTTCATAAAAATGATTTGCCTGAAGAATACATCAGCACAATTAAAGTATAAAAAGGAAAGATTTCCTTTACAAGCTGAACTTAAAAACCGGCTTCTGTATACCTCTTGAAATTATCCAAAATGGCTTGCCACCCTTCCTTTTGTAGTTCAACTGGATTTGTATCTTCTGGATCAAATGTTTCTGTGACTGTTGTTTCGTCGCCAACGCTTTCAAACATAAGCGACATTTTTCTGCCGTCGCCCAACATGATTTCGATTAATTTTTCCTCTTCTATGTGTACAAATTTCCCCCAGAAATCAAAACTGAATGACTCATCTTTTGCAGCCATGATGTAGTGGAATTCGCCACCAACGGTTAACGTATTTTCAGCTGATGGACAGTGCCAATCATTGCTGGCGAAATTCCAATTGACCACATGACTTGGATCGGTCCAACATTTCCATACCATTTTCAAGGGCGCTTTAATGTTGGCTACTACAGTTATTTTGTTCATTCCTGGTGTTTTTATTTTTCTTCAGAAGATTAATTAGCTAAATGCATTTGTAATTATATGCGACCTGATTATTTTTATTTTTGAGACTGAGCCAGCCATGCAACTGCGTTGGATAAAATTTGCATCACTTTTTGCTCCTTGAATACAGGGAATGTTTCATGGCCTGGCCTAAAATAAAATACCTTTCCTTTACCCAGTTTCCACAGCATCCCTGACCTGAACCATTCGCCTGTTGCCCATGTTTCTTCAAACAACACCTGGTCCGGTGTTGGTACATGAAAAGGCTCATTGTACATTTCAGTCTGCGGTATTTGGAAATTTTTTGGCAACCCTTTCATGATAGGATGACCATGGCTCAACACATTGATTGTACTGGGTTTGCCGTCATTGCGAAAAGATGGGAAACAACATATTGGAAGGTGAACCTCAGATGTTTTATGTCCATCTGGAAATTTCCGCTCTATCGTGTATGGGGTTAGCCGAGAATCATATTTAGGCAATGTGTATTGTTTTGGCGGTGCCACAAATTTGATGTCTTCCTCTTTTATTTTACCGTCTTCCAAGATCCTCATTTTGGTGATTTCATTCATCGCCTGAACAAAAGGCGTTGCCCAATGTGCTGAATGAAGGGCTATGAGTGATAGTTTGCCAGCCTTTATTCTTGACACAATACTTTTGCCTTTTTCAGTCGTTATTTCAGCTTGTTTTACATGACCCCACCAAATCAATACATCAGTTTCATCAAGTATGTTTTCTGAGATGCCTTGTTCTGGCTCATTCAATCCTGTTGACACAACAATAAATAAAGGATTTTTTTTCAGTTGGTCTGCAATGCAATTTCCTAGAAAATTATCGTACGCCACTTTTTCTTCTTTTGATCTTTCATCCCAAACGAGGACACGAATTTTTTTTGCGCTACCTGTCATTGCCATCATTGATGTTGGTAAAAGCATTCCAGACATTGCCGTCATGGCACTGTTTTTTAGAAACTGACGTCTTTTGTTGTACATGGAAAATAGTTTAAAAAATAAGTTTATCCTAAATAGAAAATATGCTCAATGTGTTGATTCGAGATAATGTTGCTTCAACAAATCTTCACCAAAATCCCTGCCTTTCTCTCTCAAAATGGCATGTATGTGGTTGCCATCATTTTGGAATCCAACATTGTCGTATTCAATTAGGAAGTCTGGTCCATTTAAAATATAATAATGTGGTTTGTTGATTTCCAAACTGCCGACCCATGCGAAGTATATTTTTTCAATCCCTGTTTTGATGATTTTATCCATCAGTTGATGGGCTTTTTCATGTTCGAAATTGTGAACATATTCTTGAATCAATATCTTCAGGATATCCTTTTGGTCTTTGTTGAAATCCTTCACAGGAATTCCATAATACTGATCGATTCGTTGTGAACTTTTTGGACTTGTGATGATATCTTTAGGAACCGATTGTTTGAGAATGGCTATTGATTTTTGTGTTGCTGTAAGTGAATTAATCAGCATGAAACCGTAGTCCTCTTCTTTGCTCAAAATGCGCAACCCTGCATATTTGCCGGTTTTTACTTCAGATGGGTCTGTGCCAATAAAATAGGGTGACATGCTTAATTTATTTCCATCAGTGGTCATGCTTAATGCCATGTGATGCCCGCCAAATTTCAGTCCCCACAAACTTTTTTCAGAAGGGTTTCCATAAACTGCGATGTAAAAATTTCCATGATCCCATTTCAGGTTCTGCATGCTTTTTAAATTCTTTATGTCGATTTTTCCGTCATCATATGCCTGCTGGTAAAGGGCATTCAAAATATCATCCAATTGCATGATGCTCGTGGTTTTCAGATATCCCTGAGAGCTCAGCATGGCGGATAATACATGGTGGTAAGCGAGTCTGCTTCTATCAGACAAAGCGCCATACCGAATGCCCGGGCGGGACTCCAAACCTACGGGAAGATTGGTCCATTTTAACCTGCTGGAATCCTTGAATTCGTACTGTGTTTTTTTCAGTTCCTCTTGTGAAAGTGTATGCAAAAATTCATTGGTTGTTTTAATTAAGTTTGAAGTGGCTTGTCCTTTCACGCTTATGCTAAAGACCAATGTTAGGAGTGATAAAATTGTTGTGTATAACCTCATGTCAATTGTTTGTTTCAGCTTTATTTTTATCAGTATGCAGCATTATTTGAATGCGTTTATTTTCATTCACGCTGATATATGTTCTTTAAATATAAAACATAAAGCAAAAAAAACGAAAGAATAATTTTGAATACTAATCGTATCAATTTTTAGTCAACACTTCCTCCCTATATTTGACGAGGAGCAATTATCATTAGAAACATCGAAAAAACCATTTCGTGAATATTTTCAACATCATTTTAGGCTTGCATATTTTAGGAGGAGGCATTGGATTGATGTCTGGAACACTTGTGCTAATCTTAAAGAAAGGGGATAAACGCCATACTTTAGTTGGTTCATTTTTTTATTGGGGGATGAACCTTGCCGGCTTGTGTTCTTTTGTTTTAGCCCTTATGCACCCCAATTCTTTTTTATTCATTGTAGGAATTTTTACCCTGTATATGAATCTTACGGGAAGAAGTTATTTGAAATTTAAGAAGAAGGCTGCTGTCATCAACTTTAGGGATGCAATACCTTCAATATGTATGGCGATCGCTGCTTTTTTCTTTGTTATTGTAGGGTTCAAGACAATTACCAAGGACAGTTTTGGCTGGGTGTTGTTGGCCTTTGCATTTATATCATTGCGTTTTGTTGCCGCGGACTACATGTTTTTTAAAGGGAAAACCAAATTTGCCAATCAATGGCTGTTGAATCACTTGCAAAGAATGATAGGAACCTATATTGCATCCCTCACTGCTTTTCTGGTTGTCAATATCAATTTTAATCCAGCGTTTGTTATTTGGTTGGCTCCGACAGTTTTAATCGTTCCCTTGATTGTTTATTGGTCAAGAAAATACGGGAAGTTGTCGGTTTAGCGCTTATGCAGCAGTTCGCCCCATTACATTTTAAATGCATGAAAATTATAGTTGTGTCACTTCGGAAACAAAATTTCCATTGGCATTTGCATATTTGTTTCTCAAATCAAACACCATGAGCAACGTTAAACAATTTGAAGTGAAGGTTCAACTTCAGGGAGGAAGAACCACTACCACCGTGATTTTTGCCGAGAATGATTACAAGGCAAGGGAATTGGCCAGGATGCAGTTTGGAAATGAATTGGCCTCGATTCATTATGTGAGGGAAGTTAAATAGCTTGATGTTCAATTCCTACAGCCATCTCACATTTCGAATTGTGTAGATGGTTGTAGGAATTGATTTAAGCAATTAATTAAAATCGGCCCCTTCGGTAACATCAGCCCAGGTATCAAAATCGTGTTTGAGTTCATCTAGCTTGATTCTCGCACCCTTCAACGCTGCTTTGCCCAACAGCAATCTCAATGGTGGGTTTTCAGTTTCTGTGACCAAGATCATGGCTTTGGCAGCCTTCACAGGGTCGCCTGGTTGATTGCCGCTGTATCCTCTGATATCACCTTTGTTTTTTCCTGCTGTTGCAGCATAATCTTCTATGCTGATTGCACTGTTTTTTGCTGACCTTCCTGCCCAATCTGTTCTGAATCCACTAGGGGCAATGATGGTAACTTTTATGCCCAATGGGGATACTTCCTTGAACAAGGATTCACTCAATCCATCTACTGCGTATTTGGTGGCATTGTAAAAGCCTACTGCTGGGAATGAACGGAGTCCTCCTATAGACGCGATATTCAGGATATGTCCAGATTTTTGTTTTCTCATATAAGGCAACACTTCTTGTATCATTCTTGCCAAACCAAATACATTGATTTCAAACATCTTTCTTACTTCTTCATCTTCGCTCTCTTCAATGGCTGCGAAATAGCCAATGCCAGCATTGTTTACCAGCACGTCTATCTGTCCAAACCGTGTGATTGTTGCATCCACAGCTTCCTTGATTTGCGAAGGGTTTGTTACATCGAGGGTTAATGCAATGGCTGTTTCCGGATATGCATCAGCCAAATCCTTCACTTGGTCTATGTTTCGTGCCGTTACCGCCACCCTGTATCCATTTTCAAGAAGTTCCTGTGCCAATGCGCGTCCAAATCCTGTAGAGCATCCTGTAATCAACCAAACATTTTTCATAGAGAATATTTATTGAAGCAAAGATAGTGTGTTGCTTTGAGCTTGATATTTTCTTCCCATCCCCGTCTCACGAAGTGGACGGGGATGCCGGATTAACAAAAAAGCCGATTATCATTCTGGATGAAGCGAGGAATCCCAAATAAAATTTAAACTATATATTTAGTAATATAGTTTAAATTTATTACTTAAAAGGTAGTATGAGTACCGAAAATACAACAAAAATAAACCGTTTATTGGCAAGTATACCCAATGGTATTGTTTTACAGTCTTCATGGTTATTAAGCAAGGGGTATAGTCTTGACTTACAAAAATACTATCGAAGAAGTGGATGGTTAAAGGCATTGGGAAATGGAGCCATGTTTAGAAGCAATGACCAACCGGGTTATGAAGCTGGAGTGTATGCTTTGCAAGATCAATCTGGACTTTCAATACATCCTGGGGGTAGAACTGCACTTGCGCTTCAAGGTAAAGCGCATTATCTAGAGTTCAATAATTCTCAGATATGGTTATTTGGTGGAGAAAAGGAAATGTTGCCAGCATGGTTCAGAAAACATTCATGGGGTCAAAAAATTCATTATAAAGCAACTTCATTTCTTCCAAAGGAATTGGGATTGATAGACATTCCCATTTCTGGATTTTCAATAAAAATCGCATCCCCGGCAAGGGCAATGATGGAATGTTTGTATTTAGCTCCTGGGAAATTTGATCTAATGGAATGTTATCAATTGATGGAAAATTTAAATAACCTTCGTCCACAACAAGTTCAGGAATTGCTAGAATCATGTATATCCATAAAAGTAAATAGGTTGTTTCTTTTCATGGCAGAGAAATGTAATCATAATTGGTTTAAACATTTAAATCTTTCAAAAGTAGAACTAGGGATAGGTAAAAGAAGTCTTGTGAAGGATGGTGTCTACATAAGAAAATATCAAATAACCGTTCCCAAAATCCTTGCGAATAATGAGCAACAATAATTATCAGAAGCAGGTAGCCTTGTTAATTAGGGTAATTCCTGAAATAGCATTAGACCCTCGCTTTGCATTACATGGAGGAACTGCAATCAATTTGTTTCATCGTGATATGCCACGTCTTTCGGTAGATATCGATCTTACCTATATTCCAATTGAAGAAAGGACAACTTCTTTTAATAACATTACACAAGCGTTAATGAAAATATAAGCAAGTATTGAAAAGCGTTTGCAAGGAAGTAGAGTAGAGCATAAAGTGGAAACACATAAATTATTGGTTTCTCATAATGATGCAATAATAAAAATTGAAGTAAGTGAAATAGTAAGATGTGTGCTTGCTCCTGTAGAAGAAAAATACTTTGTGAAAAAGCTCAAATCATGTTTGATTCTTTTATTACTATTAATGTGGTACCCAAGGGACAACTGTATGGAGGAAAAGTTTGCGCTGCAATGGATAGGCAACATCCAAGGGATATATTTGATATAAAACTAATGTTTCAAAATGAAGGATTTAACCGAGAGATAAAAGAGGGATTTCTGTTTAGATTACTTAGCTCTGATCGTTCTATACAAGATATATTATTCCCAAATCTCCGAGATCATCGATTGGCTATGAGTAATCAATTTGCGGGCATGTCTGACATGGAATTTACATATGAAGAATATGAACATATTAGGGAAACGATGGTCAAAAAGATACAAGGATCAATAACTGAAGAAGATAAATTATTTATTCTTGGTGTTAAGAATGTAGAACCCAATTGGTCTAATTATAATTTTGGAGCATACCCCTCAATCAAATGGAAGCAGCTGAACCTAGAAAAAGTCAAAGTCCAGAATCCATCAAAGCATAGGGAGCTTTATGATTCCTTGAAAAGAAAATTGGATGCGATTTAATGTTCGGCAATGTCAACTCATTGTTTGATTTTTAATGAATTACAAAGACAGTCATTTCGAGCAAAGCGAGGAACCTCATGCCCCTTAGAGAACGAGGATGGAAATAAACCTAAAATCTCTGTACCTTCAACTTCTAAATTTTAAGGCGATGAAAAAATTCTTGATTCTGGTTTTGATTTCTTGCATTTCTGCTGCAGCCTTCTCCCAAGAAACGAAAAAGCAACCGCTGAAGTTCGACAAGAAAAAGGAAGTTCATGTTGTTGATGCTGCCTGCGGTACCTGCATGCTTAAAATGGAAGGGAAGGACTGCAAACTTGCCATCACCTTCAAAGGAAAAAATTATTTTGTTGCAGGAACTGATATCGACGATCATGGTGATGCGCATGATGATGCCGGGTTTTGTAACGCCATCAGCAAAGCAAAAGTGCAAGGGAAGGTTGTCGACGACAAGTTTCTTGTTACCTATTTTGAGTTGGTGAAAAAAACAAAATAATTACTCTGCTCCTTTCGCAATGAAATTGTCGTACAAACAGTTTACCGTTTTTCGAATCACTGCATTATACCCATTTGCATAAGTTGGATTGCAACCATTGCTGATGACAACTATTCCAAACTTTTCTTTGGGGTGAAAAAACATGGCACTGAACAGTCCATAAGCCGATCCCGTATGGCCTTTCATCGTTTTTCCCGGAATCATTTTTTCTGTTGTTTCAATGGCAAGTCCATACCCTTCTTCGCTTGACAAAGGTGTCTGCATTTCCATGGAGCTTTTTTTCGACATGATGCTTTTTTCATTGCTCTTGCCATACCTGCTGTGCATAATCATGTATTTCGCAAGATCAGTTGCGGAAATTTTCATGCCCCCTGTTGGTGAAAAAATTGGTGTTGTCTTTCCCATTTCATAAGCCGCAATCTCTGCACTTCTGGCTGCATAAGCATTGGGAGAATAAATAAATTTAGCTGAATCTAAGTTGTAATCATAGATACTTGCAAAGCGTTTTTTATCCAATGAATCAACACAATATCCTCCATATAATCCAAGAGGATCTAATACATGGTGCTTTACGTATTGGTCAAAACGTTCACCCGAAATTTTCTCGATGATTGTTCCCGTCATGTTATAATTCAAGTTGCAATATTGATAACCTTTGCCCGGTTCATAATCGTTGTAGCACTTGGCCCAATTGGGGTTTGTTGCGGGATTGATGGAATCCAATGAAAAGTATCCCTGGCTGTCGTTGATGGAAGAAAGGTGCGACATGATCATCCTTAGTGTGATGGTTGTTTCTGGGTATTTCGGGTTTCTTATTTTGAATCCAATCAACTTGCTTACATCGTCATCCAATGAAAGTTTTTTAGCTTCCGTCAATTGCATGATGGATGTGGCTGAAAATGATTTTGAAATGGAGGCAATCCTGAACATACAATCATCTGTTAACGGCTCTTTTGTATTCAGGTCTTTCATCCCGAAAGAATGGGTATACACTATCTTGTGGTTTTTCACCACGGCCACGGAAATCCCTGCCACATTGCTTTCCTGCATGATGGTCTTGATTCCTGCCTCAGCCTTTTCTGCCTGTGAAAAAACAGCAGTAGAAACAAAAAAAGAAAGAAAACAGGTGATATAAAATGCGTGAAGTGTATGCCTTTTCATAACTTACAATTTAATATTAATTTTCAAGTTATGATGAAACGTTTCTTATATTTTTTGCTGTTGGCTTTCTTGGTGATAATTGGGATTGTATTGTTCAATACATTCCGACTACCGAAGGAGCAATCGTCTGGAATCACCGCAATCGCCATTCCAAACAACGATTCTGCTGCGCTTCACTTGAGTCAAGCCATCCAGATCAAGACAATTTCCTTTGGGGATACCTTGGCTATTGATACGGCTGAATTTACCAAGTTCAGGGTTTTTATGGAAACCACTTACCCATTCATGCACCAACAATTGGAACGTCAAATCTTCAACCAATTCAGCTATGTTTTCACTTGGAAAGGAAAGGACACCACCTTGGCGCCCCATGTGTTGATGGCGCATTTAGATGTTGTTCCGGTGGAAGCTGTTGCGGAAAGCAAGTGGACTTATCCATCGTTCAGTGGACAAATCACGAAAGACACTATTTGGGGCAGGGGTGCTGTGGATGACAAAGGTGCGGCAATCGGAATCATGGAAGCGGTGGAAAAACTCCTTCGTGAAGGATTTGTTCCGAAACAGACTATATACCTAACTTTTGGTCATGATGAAGAAATTGCAGGGAAACGAGGAGCCAATGTTTTCTCGAAATGGTTCAAGGACAACAACATAAAACCTGCATTTGTGTTGGATGAAGGTGGTCAAATAGACACGCAGCGCTTTAAGAGCTTGGGCAGGCCAGTGGCGGTTATAGGAACAGGAGAAAAAGGTTTTGTGAACATCGATTTAACAGTAGAGTTGCCGGGCGGACATTCAAGCATGCCAGAAAAGGAAACGGCTATCGACATCTTAAATAATTCGATTGTAAAGGCCAGGGCAAATCAAATACCAGCCAGCATCACGCCTCCAGTGCAAGAATTGTTGAACCGAACAGGTGCTGCAGAATCCTTCTTGAAACGTGCAGTAATTGCCAACATGTGGTTGTTTAAAGGTGCCGTTATTTCCCAAATGGAACAAAACAAACAGACCAATGCCTTAGTGCATACAACTCTTGTTCCAACGATCGTAAAGGCTGGGATAAAGGACAATGTGATTCCTTCAATAGCAAAGGCCACTTTCAACAGCAGAATTCTACCCGGACAGACAAGTGATGATGTGGTAAATTTTGTGAAGGCCGCCATCAACGACGAAAGGGTGACTGTAAAAAAGCAATCCATTTCTTTGATGGAGCCATCATCCACTACGGCAACAGCAAATCCATCATACAAGCGATTGGAAGACATTGTTTATCAAGTTGTTCCCAATGTATTGGTATCGCCTTACTTGATGATTGGCGCAACTGATTCAAGGTACTTCCGTGGCTTCAGTGATGCAGTATTGAACTTCACTCCGATGCAGGATGCAAAAGGGTTTCATGGCATTGATGAACGCATTGGGATTTCAGACCTTAACAGAATGATTGCGTTTTATGCCTTGGTGATGAAAGGGAAATAGTTGAAGTGGTTGAAGAAGTTGAAGGGGTTGAAGTTAGTTGAGAAAGTTGAGAAGGTTTAGTTGTTTAGGTGTTGAATTGTTTAGAAAGTTGAGTTACCATCAAAAATCAATAGCCTGGGGTTTAAATCCCAGGCTATTGAGAATGAAGGTTTAAAACAAATTAAAAATCGTCTTCCTTGCCACTATCTCTTCCTGTTTTATATCATTTTTCATTCTTCATTTTTCATTTGTATTGGCCGTTCCCTTGTCCCTCGTCCCCTGTCCCTCGTCCCTGGCTGTTAAAATTTAAAGTACCCCATATGCAGCGCATCTTCACCTTCACTTTCTGATGGTGTAATCTCAATCGTATATTTTTCTTTTGTTGACTTGGTGAGCATCTCATCGATTTCATACATGTCATCAACATCCACACCATATTTATCATCTACATGTGAATTGGCGCCTTCAAAATGGGTATGCTTGAAAAAGGCTGTTTTCTTTGAAGCACTAATTGCAGCGGATTTATTTGGTGCCGCTACAACCATTTTATAATGAAATTCTTCAAATTCATTCTCCTTGTATCCACCCAAATTGATGAAATACAGTTGATGATCGCCGTCATTTTTTTTCTCAGATTTTTCAATTATATTAATAGATTGACCATTCACTTTTGTTACTTCCCGCCAAGCATCAACGTGCATTTTACCCTTTGCTTCAGGCCAAAAAACATTGAATTCGGGTATCAAATCCTTCCACTCCTTAGCAATTCCGAAGTAAATGTCATGCTGCTCTGTATGTCTTCCCTTCGGTCTGCAGCCTATCAATACCATAAAAAGCTTCAATTGCATGTTGTTTATTTTAATGCTGTAATTTTCAAGAAAACGAAAATAACCAATCATCTTTATCTGCAATCATCCCAACATTGAGTATATTTAGTTTGCATTGAACGATACTTTATAATAGCTTTATTTATTTCATTTTCAACACCAAATAAATCAGATGGCAAATCGTAGAAATTTCATCAGAAACGTATCACTCGCTTCAGCTACATTGGCTACCAGCAGTGCTTTTGGACGTAGTTCAATATTTACTACAGATACAATTAGAATTGCAACCATTGGAGTTAATAGCATGGGTTGGGCAAATACAAAGGCTGCTTTAAAAGTTAGAAATGTTGAAGTGGTGGCATTGTGTGATATCGACAGCGTGGTATTGGGTTCAAGGAAAGAGGAATTGCTTAAACTTCAACCCAACGTAAAGCAGGTTGACCTCTATGCTGATTATAGAAAAATCCTTGATAGAAAAGATATTGATGTGGTGATTGTTGGCACGCCTGATCATTGGCATGCATTGCAAATGATCAACGCTTGCTCAGCTGGTAAACATGTGTATGTAGAAAAACCCGCTGGTAATTCAATTGGTGAATGCGATGCCATGGTGAAGGCAAAAAACAGGTATAACAGTATTGTTCAGGTTGGACAATGGCAACGCAGTCAGAAGCATTTTAAGGATGCGTTGAACATGGTTCACTCCGGACAATTGGGGAATATCAGAACAACAAAAGTGTGGTGCTATCAAGGTTGGATGAAGCCACAGCCGATTGTGGCCGACAGCATGGCGCCGTCAACTGTTGATTATAAAACATGGCTAGGACCCGCGCCATTAAAGCCTTTCAACAGCAGCAGGTTCCATTTTCACTTCAGGTGGTTCTGGGATTATGCAGGTGGATTGATGACAGACTGGGGTGTGCATCTGTTGGATTATGCCGTTCAAGGCATGAAAGCAGGAAACCCTATTTCGGTGTCTGCACTCGGTGGAAAATTCGCTTACCCTGAACTTGCAGAAGAAACACCTGATACATTGACATCATTGTATGAGTTTGATAAATTCAACCTCGTGTGGGATGGTGCCATGGGAATCGACAATGGATCCTATGGGCGTGATCATGGCATCTCGTTTATCGGAAACAATGGAACACTTGTTCTTGACAGAGGCGGTTGGGAAGTGATTGAAGAAAGGCAATCAAAAAACAAGGTATTGATGCCACTTCAAAAAAGTTCAGACAACGGAGTTGAATTGCATTGGGAAAATTTCATCAACGCCATCAGAACAAATAAATCAGAATCATTGCATTGTTCCATTGAAGAAGGTGCACATATTGCCACGGTAGCTCAGATGGGGAACATTGCATATAGATCTGGTAAGAAGGTTAGTTGGGATGAAGCAAAACAATCATTCACAGATGATGCTGTTCAAAAGGAATTTCATACCAAGAAATACAACAACGGGTATACGATACCTAAGTTGTAAGGGGCTTCGCTGCGTTCATAATGAAATATTTTTAATACATTGATAATTAAGATGCCATGTATTTTTCAATAGCTTGGGGTTTAAACCCCAGGCTATTGAGATTGCAAAAGGTCACTCTTTTTGAAATGACAGGGCACTTTAATTTAAACCGATGACAAAATTCCTTGCAATTATATTTTGTTTTTTTTGTTTGAGTGGCTATTCCCAGTCATTAAAAAACACCGTGCCGTCAAACGAACAGGTATACATCCATACTGATAAAAAAGCCTATGTAGCCGGTGAAATGATTTGGTTCAAAGCCTATGTGATGAGCGAATACACACCAAGTGATTTGAGTAAAAATATGTTCGTAGAAATTATTGATAGAAGTGGAAACGTCATCATTTCAAATCACTTGCCTATCATTTGGGGTACGAGTTCTGGAAATATTTTACTGCCACTTGATTTACCTGAAGATGTTTATATTCTTAGGGCATATACCCTCATCCAAGCAAAAAAGAAAGAGATAAAATTCAACCAGGTTTTACCCATTTTAAATCCATCCAATAACCAGAAAAAAATAGTTGTTTCACAAAAAAGTGAAATAACTGAATTTCATCAAGAAGAAAATATTTCTATTAAATTCAATGAATTAAATCCTGTTGAACTTATAATTAGTAAGAAAAATGAAAATGAATACCTGGGTGATCTTTCGCTTCGTGGATTGATTCTCGGTAAGTTGGTTTTTGATCAGCCTTTAAAAAATTCATTCCCCATAAAAATAAAACTGCCTTTAAATGCCCTGCCATCA
>JBILHX010000073.1:0-15750 GCA_044350285.1 Chitinophagaceae bacterium
TTGGCTCGATTCAACTTGGATACCACCCACAAAAATCACTTTGAAGGAGTTCCTACCCCAGCGGCAGGATTGTTGATTGCCTCATTTCCGTTGTTACTGTTGTACAATCCATTTAATGTTCAAACCGTACTCACAAATAAATGGGTATTGTATGCTGTGTGCATTCTCATACCTTGGCTAATGATATCAACCCTCCCCTTGCTTAACATGAAATTTAAAAATTTCAGATTTAATGACAACAAACCAAGGTTCATCTTACTAATCTTATCCATATTATTTATCGCGATTTTAGGTTGGCTCTCTATCCCAACAATCTTCATCACATATATTCTAGTATCTTTGCTTTTCAAAAATCAACTTACATGACCTTTAACGTTGCAATCAATGTAATGCCTCTTAAAGACCTTTTAGATCCTCAAGGAAAAGCAGTACTTGCGGGACTTCATAACTTGGGCATCTCCAATGCAGAAGATGTGCGTATCGGCAAAAGAATCACCATGCAAATTGATGCTGCAACAGAGCAAGATGCCATCAATGTTGCCAATGAAGCTGCACAAAAACTACTGGCCAACCAAGTAATGGAACAATTTGAAATCAGCATAATAGCCTAGCAGATCAATTTCGTGCCTTAATAAAAAACATGCTATACATCATCCCAACGCCTATTGGAAATTTGGCTGACATGACGTTCAGAGCAGTCACGATTTTAAAAGAAGTTGATGTGATACTTGCGGAAGATACCAGAACCTCTGGTGTTTTACTGAAGCACTATGATATTCAAAAAAGCATGTTCCCTTATCATCAGCACAATGAACATAAAATCACTGAAAGAGTCATTCAAGATTTAATTGCTGGAAAAACAATGGCCTTGTTGACAGACGCAGGTACTCCCGGAATTTCAGATCCCGCATTTTTCATCGTAAGAGAATGCATCAAAAATGATATTAGGGTGGAATGTCTACCAGGTGCTACCGCTTTTGTTCCCGCATTGGTTAACTCAGGACTCCCCATCAATAGATTTTGTTTTGAAGGATTTCTTCCTTTAAAGAAAGGAAGACATACCTTGCTAACTTCCCTGTCTACAGAAAGCAGAACAATGGTTTTTTATGAATCCCCAGTGCGTCTGTTAAAAACGCTCTTGCAATTCATGGAATACTTTGGAGAAGACCGCCAATGCTGCGTCTCAAGAGAATTGTCCAAAAAATTTGAAGAAAACAAACACGGCACACTAAAAGAAGTGCATGCCCATTTTGCAGCAAAAACAATTAAAGGCGAAATTGTGCTTGTCGTTGAGGGAAAAACCAAAGAGAAAGGTGAAACAAGAAACGAGACAAGTGAAGAGTGAAAGTTTTCTTTCTACAATAATTCTGGATGCTAATTTCTGAATCCTCAACAAATCAAGTGCAAACCATGTTGATGTCTATGGTTAACGAGAGAACCCAACATCTAAAAATCAATCTTCAACAATCATAGTGGTCGGAAACAAAATTATTGCCAATTGGCTTATTGATAAAGGATGGCAAGCATTTCCTTTTCAAGAAGAAACTTGGCGTTGCATTAGCCAAGGAAAAAGCGGACTTGTTAATGCACCAACAGGTTGCGGAAAAACATACGCAGTTTTTGTTGGAGTGTTGATCAAGTATATCAATGAAAACCCAACCACGTGGAAATCCAAAAAGAAAAATGGAATCAAGTTAATATGGGTTTCTCCACTACGAGCTCTTGCAAAAGACATAGGACGTGCAATGGAAGAAGCGTTGGAAGAAATTGGACTTCCATGGAAAGTTGGCATAAGAAACGGTGATACAACAACAATAGAACGGCAAAAACAAAAAACCCATCTTCCAGAAATACTGATCATCACTCCCGAAAGTTTACACCTGTTGCTTTCTGGCAAAAACCATACAAGAATATTCGAGAACCTGGATGTTATTGCCGTGGATGAATGGCATGAATTACTTGGATCCAAAAGAGGTGTTCAGGTTGAACTTGCGTTGAGCAACATTATACATCATAATAAAAATAACACGCCTTCCATTTGGGGGATTTCTGCTACAATTGGCAATCTGGAAGAGGCTAAGGATGTGCTGCTATCTCCAATCTTGCTCTCTGAAAAAATTACGCTACCAGATACGGAGACAAATGGAATTATAATTAAAGCTTATCTAGAAAAAGAAATTGAAGTAATTCCAATATTTCCTGAAGAGGTTGAAAGATACCCATGGGCTGGACATCTAGGCATCAAATTGGCACATGAAGTAATCCCAATTATTGAAAAAAGCCAATCAACCCTGATATTCATCAATACCCGGGGAATGAGTGAAACATGGTACCAAACAATCCTAAACTTAGCACCAGAACTTGCTGGGACCATTGCTCTGCATCATGGGAGCATTGACAGAGAACTTAGGTATTGGGTTGAAGAAGCGCTGCATGCTAACAAGCTTAAGGCAGTGGTTTGTACTGCAAGCCTAGACCTCGGAGTCGATTTCCGCCCTGTCGAAACAATCATTCAGGTGGGTTCCCCAAAAGGCATTGCTAGATTTTTACAAAGAGCCGGAAGAAGCGGACATGCTCCTGGAAAGAAAAGTGTCATCTATTTTTTACCTACCCACAGCTTAGAATTGATAGAAGCGGCTGCATTAAAAGATGCCTTGCAGGAAAAAACAGTAGAATCAAAACCCCCATTACTCTTGTGTTTTGATGTGCTTATTCAATACTTGTGCACCTTGGCTACAGGCGACGGATTTGTTTCTCTTGATGTTTTGAAAGAAATTAGAACAACATTTTGTTTTAATGAAATCATGGATCATGAATGGAATGAAATTATGTTGTTCATTACAACTGGTGGCAATGCGCTTGGACAATACGATGAATTTCAAAAGGTAACGTTAGAGGAAGGATTATATAAAATCACCAACCGAAGAACAGCCATGAGGCATCGCATGCACATTGGCACCATTGTTAGCGATGCAATGCTAAAGGTAAAGTGGATGAGTGGTGGTTATATTGGCGTTATAGAAGAATGGTTCATCTCAAAACTTAAACCTGGTGATGTTTTCTCACTTGCAGGAAAAAACTTGGAATTCATTACGTTAAAAGACATGGCCATTCTTGTAAAAAAAAGCAACTCAAAAAAATCAATTGTTCCCAGTTGGATGGGAGGTAGAATGTCGTTGAGTGCAAACCTAGGCATCTTGCTGAGAAAAAAAATAGCAGAAGCATCAAACACAATTACTGAAGATCCCATACTTAAAAAACTTACGCCCCTTCTTGAACTACAGCGCTCGCTGTCTATGATACCCCAAGAAGATGAATTGCTCATTGAACTAATAGAAACAAAAGATGGTTTTCATCTTTTTGTGCACACCTTTGAGGGACGACTCGTAAATGAAGCGATGGCTGCCATTCTTGCTTGGAAAATGAGCAGAAAGAAATCCATTAGTTTTTCCATTGCAATGAATGACTATAGTTTTGAATTGTTGAGTGATCAACCCATTCCCTTAAATGAAGATAATGTATATGAACTTTTCTCTGACGATTCTCTTACAAACGTAATACTACAAAGTGTCAATGCTACTGAAATGGCTAAAAGGAAATTTCGGGATATTGCAGTAATAGGTGGTCTTGTTTTTCAGGGCATGCCTGGCGAACAAAAAAAAGCAAGACACCTCCAATCTTCATCTGCACTTCTTTTTAATGTTTTCATGGAATATGACCAGCATAACATTCTCTTGAAACAGGCTCATGAGGAAGTAATGGCTCATCAAATGGATGAAATTAGACTCAGGCTAATGCTTCAAAGAATTTCCAAATCTAAAATAATCATCAAAAGGCCTGCTAGCCTTACTCCTTTTTGCTTTCCCGTAAAAGTAGATTCAATTAGAGAGAACATCTCATCTGAAAAGATTGAAGAAAGAATAAAAAAAATGCTCAAATCCCAATAGAAGGGACATTACCAAAAAAAATGGCCCAGATTAGTCATCAGTCAACGAAACCACACGTTGCTCGCTGCCAATAATAGCAAAAACTTTTTCTCCGGCTTTACAATCAACAAAATGGATTCCTGTAAACTTGCTAAAAGCTGGAAGTATGCAATGTGATGCAGCAAAGTAAAAGCAAGGCAAATTTATTTTCTGCTTTCCTTTTCCAGAAACTTGCACACCGGGATGTACATGACCAGTAAAATAATAAAGCCCAGATATTTTTTCAGCAGGCAGTTCATGTGAAAATAAAAACGAATCTAGCCTGTATTCCTCTTCATAAACCTTGATGCCAAGTTTTTCATAAGCTGAAGTTGACAAAACTTCGTGATTTCCCCGTACCAATATAACTTCTATCGAAGGAATTTCACTTCTCCATGCGGCAAACAATTCATGCTCCCTGTTTTCATGACTGTGAAACAAATCCCCGGTAATCAAAATTATTTTAGGCTGAAATTGGGAAATCTGTTGAGATAACCTTCTTAAATCATCTTGAAAAACATGTTGAGGAATGGGTATTCCAGCCTTTCGAAAATGAGAAGATTTCCCAACATGCAAATCGGTGAGTATCAATATTTTTTTTGATTCCCAAAATATACAACGTTCAGGGCTTAATAAAAGCTGCTGATCATGTATAATATGTGTTGTTTGCAGCAATGTAAAAATGTTTATCAGAATTGTTGTGCAGTTGAGAGCACAAGGAAAATATCAGTTCAATCAAGTTAATTACCAAACAAAGTCTCAGCCGTCAAAATAGACTCCGGTTTTCCAACATCAATAATAATGTCACCCGTATGATTATAGCCAATAATTTGGTGATCCGCAGCTATTTTAAGGTATACATCTGTAATTGAAAAGACCCCTTCAGATGGCATCAAATTAAAAATTGCAGGATCAATAACATGGATTCCAGAAAATGAAAAAGGGATAACATCGATTACCTCTCGCTTAGTCCACTTAAATTCGTTTGTGCTCTTATTTTTCCATCCCACCAAATTCATTTCTTCATCAAAAAGCAATTGCCTTGAACTTTCTCTTTGAGTTACTGCCAAAGTAGCCAAAGGCAATTTTGTTTGATGAAATTCGAACATGCCTTTTAGGTCTAAATTTGTCAGCATATCCACATTCATAACAACAAAAGGATTGCTACTACCTGTAAAATTATTTGCCGCAAACGCTAGCCCACCGCCAGTTTCAAAAGGGCCATCTTTTTCATGAGAAATCACAATGTTCATGTCGTTTTCATTGTGATTTTTTATAAAATCAAATATTTGATCCGCAAAATGAAATACGTTCAACACGATGTCCTTGATTCCAAAACTCATAAGATACGACAGGTTCCTTTCTAGCAAAGATTTTCCGTTCACCATTGCCAGCGCCTTTGGATGACTGTCTGTAAATGGTTTAAGTCGCGCCCCAAAACCCGCTGCAAAAACCATTGCTTTGCAATCCTCAATTTTTGCAGAACTATTCATATTTATTTCACTTTGTTAATATGGCAAATTTTTCCACCCTTTTGCTTCTTGTTCAATGTGCAACAAAACGGTTTTCACTTTATATTTTTCTTCTAAATATTCTGCTAGCCTGTCTGCCGCAAATACGCTACGGTGTTGCCCACCTGTGCATCCAAAACTAATGGTAAGTCCTTCGAAATCTCTTTTTATATAATCTTCTACTGATATATCTACCATACCGAAAACATGCTGTAAAAATGTAGGCATTGAGGTTTTATGCAATAAAAATTCCTTTACTTCCTTATCCCTTCCGGTTTGGATTTTATATGATTCAATTCTTCCTGGATTTAATATTCCCCTGCAATCAAAAACAAACCCTCCACCATTCCCAAACTTATCTTGTGGAACACCTTTTTTAAAAGAAAAACTATTGATGTGTACAGTGAGTTTTGTTTCTTTATTCGCTATGATTGGCTCAAATTTTTGCATAATCTCGTCTGACACGACAGCTTCTAATAACTTCTGAAGTGCTGGCAAGCGAATGGGAAGTTTTTTGTTTGAGAGGAACCATTTGAGATTTTTTAAAGCAAATGGTATACTTGCTATGAAATGTGGCTTTCTTTCAAAAAGTCCACGAAAGCCATAAGCACCAAGTGTTTGGAGCATCCTTATAAGGACAAACCCATCATAATTGTTCAGAAAATTCTCTTTTTCTAGATTTCCTTCCAAAAGAACATTTACTTCATCGAAATAATAGTCAACCAATTCTGCCCTCCATTCATAAGGCATCTGAGCGCGTGCCTGCCACAAAAGCGATGCAATGTCGTATTGAAGTGCACCTTGCATTCCACCCTGATAATCAATAAAAAAAGCTTCGCCATTTTTTATCATGATGTTTCGACTCTGGCAGTCTCGGTGCATAAAAAACTGATTCTCTTCTTGCATCAAATAACTACTGAGCATTTCAAAATCATTCAGCAATAAATTTTTATCATACGGCAAATCCAACGCCCTCACAAAATAATACAAGAAATAAAGTAAATCTGAATTAATAGCTTGTTTATCAAAGGATCGTGTGGCAATACAATTGCTGTAGTCCAAGTTTTTGCCTCCTATTACCTGAAGCTTAGCAAGCGATTGACAAGTTTTCTTAAAAAGGTTTTTCACATTTTCAGAAAACCCTTCATTTTTGATATAATCAAAAAGTGATACATCCCCTAGGTCGGTCTGCACATAAAAGGCCTTGGAATCATCCACAAATTCTATAGATGGTACTGGCAATCCCAATCCACTGAAATGCTCTGTAAACCCTATAAAAGCTTCATTCTCGGCAATGTTAGTTGGATTGTATGTGAGAATATACGTTGAATCTTTATGCTTAAACCTGAAATACTGTCTATTGCTTCCCGCTTGTTTAAGTGTTTCAAGTACAATTTGATGTTCCGGTTGCCACTTTCTGAGTGACACTAATATTTGTTGAAAATTCTCTTGCATAGACTGCAAAGTTATCTTTTATTCTAAAATGAAAATCAGTACTGCCCTATCTTTGCAATATGTTTAAAAAGTCGATGGAGGAACTACAAAGAATGAGTGTAGAGGAATTCAAAATTGCTGAAAAAACGCCCATAGCAGTTGTCTTGGAAAACATCAGGAGCATGCACAACGTTGGCAGCGTATTTAGAACCTCAGATGCCTTTCGAATAGAAAAAATTTATCTGTGCGGATACACCCCTTTACCCCCTCATCGTGATATCCATAAAACAGCATTGGGTTCAACAGAAACAGTTGATTGGGAAGGATATGAAAATCCTGCAGAAGCCATTGCGCATTTGAAAAAAAAAGGATACAAGATTTTTGCTATCGAACAAGCCCATAACAGCATTTTGCTAAATGAATTAAACATATCTGTTGACGAAAAAATTGCACTTATTTTTGGGAATGAAGCAGATGGCGTAAGTGAAGAGCTTATTGGAATGGCAGATGCCTGCGTCGAAATTCCCCAAGCCGGCAGCAAACATTCATTTAATATTAGCGTAGCAGCAGGAATCGTATTATGGCATCTGTATAATAAAATAAAATTATGAGTACAATAAAAAACTACCTATCCCTTGTGAAATTTTCACATACAATTTTTGCCATGCCTTTTGCAATTTTGGGTTTCTTTATGGGCATTTTTTATGACTTGAAAAAAACAGGACTTAGCCAGTACAGCGGGACAGATATTTTAATCAAATACACAAAATCCAACCCGCTGATGTTCCTTTACATCGTTGGTTGCATGATTTTTGCACGCAGCGCTGCCATGGCCTTCAATAGGTATCTTGATAGGGAATTTGATTCCAGAAATCCCCGCACAGCTATAAGGGAAATCCCTAAAGGAATAATAAGCCCAAGTAGTGCACTTCGGTTTACCATTCTCAACTCGATACTTTTTGTTGGTGTTGCTTATATGATCAATATTACTTGCTTTCTGTTATCGCCAATTGCCTTGATTGTAATTCTTGGATATAGCTATACAAAAAGATTTACTTCTCTTTGTCATATTGTATTGGGTATTGGCTTGTCATTAGCACCAGTTGGGGCTTTTATTGCGGTTACTGAAACAGTAGACCCTTCCATTATTTTTTTATCATTGGCAGTAATTGGATGGGTTAGCGGGTTTGACATCATTTATTCCCTTCAGGATGATAATTTTGACAAATCACAGGGCCTTTGGTCTATACCTACAACAATCGGCAGAAAAAAAGCACTGCTGTTTTCACGAATATTACACATAGTTACCGCCGCATTGATTTTTGCAACTGGATATCAGTTTGGCTTTGGTATTTTATTTATGATTGGTGCTTTCATTTTTACGGGACTTCTCGTTTATCAACAAAGCATTGTAAAACATGATGATTTAAGTAAAGTAAATATCGCTTTTATGACCTCAAATGGAATCGCAAGTATTGTATTCGCACTATTTGCCATTGCTGATCTAATTGTAATCAAATCATAAAAAGATGGGGAGAATTCTGGCACTCGATTATGGCAAAAAAAGGACTGGCATAGCCGTGACAGATCCATTAAAAATTATTGCAACAGGATTAACCACTGTTGATAGCCAAACACTTTTTGATTTTCTTAAAACCTATGTTTCTAAAGAATCCGTTGAAAAAATTTTAATAGGAGAACCCTTCAACTTGGACGGTTCAGTAACAGATGCTACGGCCGCAGTGCAACATTGTATAAGAAGATTAAAAAATTCATTTCCTAATATCCCAATTGAAACCATTGATGAACGATATACTTCAAAGATGGCTTCACGTGCAATGGTTGAAATGGGAATGAAAAAAAAAGACAGGCAAAAAAAGGGAATGATTGATGAAGTAGCAGCAACGATGATGCTTCAAGAATTTTTAGCTAACAATGAATTTCGTTGATTAAATTGGGGCTTAAAAAAACCTAAAACGAAGTTTAGCAGAATGAATTTCAAGTCAGTCTGAGATTTTACAAAACAAATTACTCCTCAAGAATTCAATGTTTTACAGATAAAATCATTTAAATTTCTACAGTCTCAAATGAGCTATTTTCCTAACAACATTTTATATCCAGATTTAACCCTGCCAGCTGATATGTCGTCGAGTTTTTTCTTTAGCAATTTTTTTCTAAACGGAGATATTCTATCAATAAAAAGCTTCCCCTCAATATGATCATATTCATGCAAAATTACCCTGGCATTTAAGCCCTTGTATGTTTCTACTTTTAATTCAAAATTTTCATCCACATATTCTATTGTCACTGAACTCTCTCTGCTAACTTCTTCTCTAAACCCAGGCAAACTCAAACACCCTTCATCACAGACCCAAGGGGTGCCTGTAAGTTCCTTAATTTTTGCATTGATAAAAACTATTTTTCTTCCACCTTCCCCTTCAAATTGCTTCCTTTCTTCATCATCACTTTTTTCAAAAACCTGAAGGGTGTCGATTACAAAAAGCCTAATGGGTTTATTAATTTGTGGAGCAGCAATTCCCATTCCATGAGAATAATACATTGTTTCCCACATATCAGCAATGAGTTTACTTAAACCAACATAGTCAGCATCAATATCATTACAAACCTGTCTTAAAACTGGATGCCCGTATGCTACAATTGGGAGAATCATGCTGCAAAGTTATAGAAAAGAGGAGCATTCGCTCCCTACTTATGTAAAAAATGTTATGCATTTACCAAAATCACGAAGGAGGAAATAATATTGCAAATAAAATCTCCAAAAACAAAAAAAAATCAATCACTTTTTAAGAGATTCACACTACACGCTTAAGTATGTAATGTAAAAATATTAAAAAGTGATTGCTCTATTATTTTATCCGTTATACAATAGGTCGTAGTATTCTGCTGCCATTCTGTTAGAGTCAAATTTGAACCTAACATCTTTCATTCCATTCTGAACAACTTCTCTCCATTTCTCAGGAGAATCATAATACAAAGGCAAAATCTCATCGTTTAGAATCCTATAAACTTCATCAAGATCATATTCATCCTGCTCTTGTACATGCATACTCTCATAATCAACTGGAGGCACTACAAATCCATTTTCACCATGTTTGACAAACTCAACGATCCAACCATCATTAGTTGAAAAGTTTACAGAACCGTTCATTGCAGCTGTCATACCACTTGTTCCCGAGGCTTCACGTGGAACCCTTGGGTTATTTAGCCAAAGATCTGATGCTTGCTTAAGTCGTTTACTAAGTCCGAGCTCATATCCCGTGCATACTGCCACATTATCATAATGCTTGCTAAGATGAATTAAGTGATTGAATTCAGTGATAGCAGGATAATCAACAGGATAAGGCTTTCCAGCCCAAATGAACTGAACAGGATATTTTGTATTATGCATTAGGGCATCAAATCTTTCCCTATCACGGGTTATCATGTCAGCTCTTTTATATCCAGCAAATCGCCTAGCCCAAACAATCGTAAATACATCTGGATTCATTAGTTTTCCAGTCTGATCTGCCACTAAGTCAAACGCTCTTTTTTTAAGGTATTGCTTTCTATCAATAAAAGATTCTTCGTTTTGCTCATCCATTGCAAAATACAATTGCTTGTCTGCCCAATATCTCCAATTTTGAGAATTGGTAACATGGATAATTGGACAAATCCCTTCATACTTATTCCACATTTTTCTGCTAACATGACCATGAAGCTCAGAAACTGCATTTGACAATCGCGCAAATCTTAGAGCCACCAAAGAATGGTTAAATTGGTCGTCTTGTATCCCTGTAATTTTTCTAACTTCTTCCAACGGAACGCCGTTAAAATATGACATTTTATTGCATAAGTAAATATCGTGTTTTTCGTTGCCAGCCTCTTCTGGTGTATGTGTAGTAAAAACCAACCGCTTTTTTATCTCTTTTAAATCCCCATGATATTTTTTATATAAATAGAAAGCTGCAGAAATAGCATGGGCTTCATTTAGATGATAAACTTCAGGATTGAAACCAAGCTCATCTACAAGCTTTGCTCCGCCAACTCCCAATAGTATAAATTGGGCAACTTTAGTGGCTACGTTGGCATCATAAAGACGATGAGTAATGGTTTGAGAGACATAATCATTTTCGGGACAGTCTGTGCTCAATAAAAAAAGTGGTGCGGAATTAAATGTTTCAGGATTTAAATAAAAAACTTTTACCCAAACAGGTGCATCGTGAATCATGATCTGAAACTTAATGCCTGTATCCTCTAAAAAATTATATATTTTCTCATTCCATTGAACCTGTAAAGTTTGATCTTGATTTCTCGCCTGATCATAATAACCATACTTCCAAAGAATTCCTATTCCAATAAGATTTTGTTTGAGCTCGTAAGCACTTCTAAGGTGAGAGCCGGACAAAAACCCCAAACCACCACTGTATATTTTAAGAGGTTGATGAACTGCGAATTCCATGGAAAAATATGCGACTTTTTTATTGAATTTAGAGTCGATGGAATAAGGAAGCTTATACTGATGAAAATTTGTCATATCCTCTGTTGCATTAGATTAGTGCGCAAGATAACCCGATTTTTTTAAATGATAAAAAGTAATATGTATATAGTACGCATTGATACACAAAATAATTGATCTATTACTTGTTTGATTTTCTTATTAAAATTCATTTAACGAGTTGTTTAAAGCTACACATTCACCTATATTGTTGATAATGAATATTTAACTGCAACTCACCAACTTAAAAAAAATTACCTTACTTTGCAAAAAAGCAATTTATGCGTTTTTTAATGTCTGTTTTATTTTTGTGCCTGTTGGTTTTTTCTTGTGGGAAAAAATCAAAAAACATAAATAGTGATGAAACAATTGAAGCAGTTGATTTTATTGAATCTTTTAATGATCGCTCCCTGCCAATAATATTCAATCAAAAAGAACTCAATAAAAAAGAAACTGATAGTTTTTTTATCAAGTCAAAAACAGTATTTCAATTTGTTCCAGACAGTTTGTTTAAGGCAACATTTGGTAAAATGGCAGGTATTAAATTTTACAGACACGGTAAATTTAAGGCAGATACAAAAGAGACCTATGTATTTTTAACTGCTGAGCAAAAAGATAAAAAAGCATCCTATATCCTTTGTTTTGACAAAAATCTTATTTACAGTGCAGGCATGGAGTTGGTTCAGAAAAACAACAATGGTGAAATTAATTTTGAAGGTGGCATTGATAAAAGATTAACGGTAATCAAGCAAAGGAGCAGGCAATCAAAAGATGGCAAACTGCTGTATAACAAAAGTGCTTATGTCTATAATACTGAAGGACTTTTTACCCTCATCCTAACTGAAAGTAATGAAGCAGTTGATAAAAATGTGATTTATAATCCAATTGATTCATTTTCAAAAAAAAATCCGCTCAGTGGAAATTACTCACAGGATAACAAAAACTTTGTTTCTATACGTGATGGAGGCAAGGCTGGAAAGCTGCTTTTCTTTATAACAATATCAAAAAAATCAGGAGTTTGTGAGGGAAATTTAAGGGGAGACATTGTACAAATCAAACCCAAAGTTTACCATTATAATAAGGCTGATGACCATTGCATTTTAGAATTTACATTTAGTAAAAACAAACTGCTCGTCAAGGAATTAGAAGCTTGTGGAAATCACCGTGGAGTGCGATGCAGTTTTGACGGATCTTTTCAGAAGTCAAAAAGTTAATCATCATTTAATTTGAGAAATAGAAACCTTGATTTTTAAATAACAACACCTTGTAGAAGGTCCTCAAAAGTTTCTCTGTGCCTGATTAATTTCAATTCACCATTTTCTATCATTACTTCTGCAGGTCTAGCTCTTGAATTAAAACGACTGCTCATTTCGAAACCATAAGCACCAGCATTGCTAAAAAGAAGAATATCAGCTGGTCTAACTTTATTTAAATCACGGTCCCATGCGAAAGTATCAGTTTCGCAAATATTACCAACTACATTATATGTTTGAATTTCACCATCAGGATTTGAAATATTAGTTATGCGATGGTAAGCATCATAAAACATGGGACGAATCAGATGATTGAAACCACTGTTAACACCTACAAAAATTCTTGTAGGCGAATGTTTAATAACATTGGTTTTAACAAGAAAATAACCACATTGACTAACGAGGAATTTTCCTGGTTCGAACCATAATTCAAATGATCGTTTGCTTTGAGTTTCATGTTTCTTTAAAACTTCTGAAACTTGAAAACCAAGGGATTGCATATCAGTACCAAGCTCATCATTCTTATACGGAACTTTAAATCCTCCACCCAAATCTATGATTGATACATCAGGAAAATACTTAGTAAGATCCAAAACAAGTTCTAACCCTTTTATATAAACAGCTATATCTTTAATTTCACTCCCGGTGTGAATGTGCAAACCTTGTATTTTAATTCCAGTTGACTGCACAATGTTTTTAATGTCTTCAATCTGCTCAATAGAAATACCAAATTTACTATCAATATGTCCTGTAGAAATCTTCAGATTTCCGCCAGCCATGATATGAGGATTAAGTCTTAATATCACAGGATAAGTTGAGCCAAAATGATTACCGAAGGCTTCAAGAATGCTTAGGTTATCTATATTAATATTCAACTTAAGTTCAGTAGCTTCTAGATATTCTTCTAAGCCTACGCTATTGGGAGTAAATATAATTTTCTCTGAATTGAATCCTGCCATAAGTGCGAGCTTGACTTCATTGATACTTACGCAGTCAATACCCCCACCCAACTTCTGAATTACGCGTAAAACATTGATGTTTGTCAAGGCTTTACACGCATAAAATATTTTAGCATCATTTCTTTCAAAAGTAGATTGTACTTTTTTGAATTGGTGTTGAATACAACTAACATCGTATACATAGAGAGGAGTACCATACATGCTTGCTGCTTGTAGCAATAATTCATTTTTAACAACTGGTACCATGAGTATCTTAAATTATAAATTTAATCTTTATAAATCATCGTTCTGATTAGCTTGAGATATGTCATCATTCGATGTGTTATTTATCTCTTTGTCATTTGTAAGGTCTTCAACATTGAAATGATCAGCGTTAACCAAAGTAGGCTCAACAATTTGTTCAGCAAGAACTTCACTGATTTTAGGAAGCTCTGTGGCGCTGTTGATACCAAAATAATCCATGAAATGTTTAGAGGTGCCATAAACCAAAGGTTTACCAACCATGTTCTCATTTCTGCCTGTTATAACAACCAATTCTTTTTCCAAAAGTTTTTGAATGCTATAATCAGAATTAACCCCTCTAATGGATTCTATTTCAGACTTAGTAATAGGCTGTTTATAAGCAATGATTGCTAATGATTCCATTGCAGCATTAGACAATCTCTTTAGAAATTTATCGCCATTAAGTTGTGCGATAGTACGATGAAAATCCTTTTTAGTTAAAAATTGCCAACCTCCACCACTTTGTCGAAGTTCAAAAGGATAAAAATCAGCACTGTACTTTTCTTTGATTCCATTAATTGAAGTTTCAATTTGATCGATAATAATTTTATCATCGAGAAAACCAAAAGCATTGTTTATGAGTTCTACTATTTCAATAGAAGTAAGTGGTTTTTCACTCGCAAAAATGAGCGCTTCAGTATGGGTTATTAAGTTTGAAATATTCATAATAAAATAATCAAGTAGTATATAAGGCGTGTAAAAGAATATTTAAACATTCAACCTCTTTATTTACTTAACCTTGCAAAGCGGCTGCACCACTTACAATTTCAGTAAGTTCAGTTGTAATTGCAGCCTGTCTTGCTCTATTATATGAAATTTTCAAAGATTTCAGTAATTCGTTAGCATTTTCTGAAGCCTTATCCATTGCTGTCATTCTAGCACCATGCTCAGAAGCATTACAGTCTAAAACTGCTTTAAAAAGTTGGGTGTTTAAAATTTTCGGCATCAACTCAGCGATAAGTTCATCTTTAGCAGGTTCAAAAATAAAATCAGCCCTTGAATTCTTTGAACCGACAACAGTCTCTGTTTTGGAAATTGGTAAAAATCTTTCAACAGCAAAACGTTGTGTTGCAGCATTTTTAAATTCACTGTAAACAACTTCAATGACATCAAATTCTTTTTGAGTATATGCTAATACAGCTGCTTGAGCGCATTCTTGTACTTTTTGAAATGAAAGTTGCAAGAAAGTATCTCTGAAAGTAGCATTAACATTGAAACCCTTTTTAATAAAGAATTCTGCCCCTTTTTTACCAATGGCCCAAATAGATACACCTCCATTCTCTAAAATATTGGCATACTTGTCATTAATTGTAGACAAAGCAAGTTTTTGGATATTTGCATTATACGCACCACATAAACCCCTGTCGCTTGTGATAACAATTAGAAGCACTTTTTGAATAGGACGTATTTCGGCAAGTGAGATACTTGAACCTGAACCGTCTTCATTAGTAACGATATTACTAAGCATCTCTTGAAGCTTATTAGCATAGGGGCGCATTTGAATGATGGCATCTTGAGCTCTACGCAATTTGGCAGCGCTTACCATTTTCATTGCTTTTGTAATCTGTTGAGTTGATTGAACAGACTTAATACGATTTCTGACTTCTTTTAATTGACCTGCCATAAAAGGGGCTTAATTTAGGATGCAAAAGTAATAAAAAGAAGGCAGATGTGTGTTGCTTAAACTATATAAAATAAAGAAGAAACATGGAATAAAAAAGAATAGCAAGAAAAAATACGGATAAACTGAGAATACTAGAATTAATTATTTGAATGTACATTCTAGTTTGAAGTTATGTTTTAAATCCGAAGTAAATAAAGTGCAAAAAAAAACCCTGATCAAAGGATCAG
>JBILHX010000007.1:0-50111 GCA_044350285.1 Chitinophagaceae bacterium
AGTTCAGGAGAAGCAAAAAAGAAAAGAGACGAAGAGGAAATTGTATTCAAAAAGGATACAAAGAAAAAAGCAGAAGTTGAAGCCCCTGCTCCAGAACCTGTTCCGATTCCTGTTCCAATTGAAGAGCCTATTCCGGAACCTATTCCAGAACCGGTTTACGAGCCAATACCTGAACCCGTTCCAGAACCAGAACCAGAACTAGAACCTATAGTTCCAGAACCTCTTCCAGAGCCTGAGCCTGTAGTTGTGGCAATAGAAGAGCCGGTTGCAGAACCTGTTCAAGAATCCATTCCAGAGGTGGTACCGGAGCCCGAACCTTCTAAAGGGCCAGCAGAAATTGATTATCTGAAAATTGAGGCTCCTGAGCTTGATGGTCCAAAGTTTTTACACAAAATTGACCTAGACGCAATAGATTCATCAACCCGCCCTAAGCGTGGTGCAACAATCAAAAAGCCCAAAGACGTTCCTGTACAAAGGACGGCTCCCACTCCCGTTGAACCGGGGACTGCCAAAAGTACGCCAGCTCCAGTTGTGCCTGCAAAGCCTGTAGTTCCACAACCAACTGCACAAGCACCAGCGGCTGCTCCTGTCCCAGACAGGGTGAAAATTGTGGCTCCTGAATTGGAAGGACCAAAAATTGTAGGGAGAATTGTGTTAACCCCAGAAAATGATGACAGAAGTAGAGGGGCTGATGAGAAGAGAAAACGCAAGCGTATTCCAATAGAGAAAAAAGAAGCAGAAAGGCAGAAGCCGATGCTTCAAAAAGATGCAGGTGGCGGTGCAAAACCTCATGGTGGCATTCAAAAACCAACTGCTCCCCGCACTGGTGGTCCAAGAATGGCCATTAGAAAGGACAAAGATGTTAAGGAAATCGACGAAAAGGAAATCCAAAACAAGATAAGAGAAACACAGGCCAAACTTTCGGGTGGCGGTGGATCTAAAGCAAAAATCACCAAATCCAAAATGCGTCGCTTAAAGCGCGAAGAAATGGAGGCTGGTTCAGAAGGGGAAGAAAGCAAAATCCAACTTACTGAGTTCATCAGTGTTAGTGAATTGGCTAACCTGTTGGATGTAAACTTTGCTGACATCATTGGGAAATGTATGAGTCTTGGTATCATGGTGTCCATCAACCAACGCCTTGATGCTGAAGTTATTGAACTTGTTGCTGGTGAGTTTGGCTATGAAGTTGAATTCATAGACATGGAGAAGCAGATGGAGATGGAAGAGCAAGAAGACCAAGACCAAGCAGCAGATACAATACCAAGGGCACCGATTGTTACCATCATGGGACACGTTGACCATGGTAAAACATCACTGCTGGATTATATCAGAAATGCAAACGTAGTGGCAGGTGAAGCTGGTGGTATCACACAGCACATCGGTGCGTATCATGTGGATTTACCAACTGGAAAATCAATCACCTTCCTAGATACACCTGGTCACGAAGCCTTCACAGCCATGCGTGCACGTGGAGCAAAAGTAACCGATTTGGCAATTATTGTGATTGCTGCTGACGATGCCGTAATGCCACAAACCAAGGAAGCCATCAGCCACGCACAAGCTGCAAATGTTCCAATGATATTTGCCATCAATAAAATAGATAAGGACGGAGCAAATCCTCAGAAAATATACGAGCAACTTGCTGGCATGAACATCCTCGTTGAAGAATGGGGTGGAAAATTCCAAAGTCAAGAGCTTTCTGCAAAGCAAGGCTTGAACGTAGATAAACTGTTAGAAAAAATATTGTTAGAAGCAGAATTGCTAGAACTTAAATCCAATCCAGAGAAAGATGCGATTGGAACAGTTATTGAAGCAACCCTCGACAAGGGTAGGGGCTATGTTGCTACCATTCTTGTTCAAAACGGAACGCTGAAGTTGGGAGATCTAGTGGTGAGTGGTCAGCATTTTGGTAGGGTGAAAGCCATGGTGAACGAGCGCAACAAAAAAGTTGAATCTGTACCTCCGGCGACACCTGTTTTGATTTTGGGACTCAATGGAGCTCCTCAGGCTGGTGAGAAATTCAAGGTTTATCAAGATGAGTCTGAAGCAAAAGAAGTAGCAGGTAGACGTGCACAAATATTGCGTGAGCAAGGTATCAGAACCAAGAAACACATCACATTGGATGAGATTGGACGTCGTCTTGCATTGGGTAACTTTAAAGAACTTAACATCATCATCAAAGGTGATGTGGATGGATCTGTAGAAGCATTGAGTGACTCTTTACAAAAACTCTCTACCCAGGAAGTTGCCATTAAAGTGGTTCACAAGGCTGTGGGACAAATTACTGAAAGTGATGTATTGTTGGCAACTGCATCAGATGCCATCATTGTAGGTTTCAATGTGAGGCCTTCTCTGCAAGCAAATAAAATTGCCGAAAACGAAGGTGTTCAGATCAAGCTTTACTCTATCATTTACAACGCAATTGAGGAAATCAAGAGCGCAATGGAAGGGATGCTTGAACCCAAAATTGAAGAGAAAATTGTTGCCAATGTTGAAATCCGTGAGGTGTATAAATTCGACAAGGCAACGGTTGCCGGTTGTCAAGTACTTGACGGTAAGATCTCCAGAAACAGCAAGATTCGAATCATTCGTGACGGTATTGTTGAATATCCGAGAGGAGAGGGTCAAAGTGCAGAGTTGGGCAGCTTGAAACGCTACAAAGACGATGCAAAAGATGTTTCAGCTGGTATGGAGTGTGGATTGACAATTAAGAATTATAATGATATCAGGGTCGGTGACGTTATTGAAGCGTTTGAAGAAACGGAAGTAAAAAGGACACTCTAATTTAAATTAAGAAAACTTTAGGGATGTTTTTGTGATTAAGCCGCTGATTTCACCCAAATTTGAACCATAGATGCATGTGCATCTCAAAACGAGTAAACAGGAATGAAAAGATATTTTGCAATTTTAGTTTTTTCATTGCTTTCTTTTGCTTCAAAAGCACAGTCAGCAAGGGTGTTAGCCGATAAAATCATCGCAATTGTAGGCGACAAGATTGTATTGAAGAGCGATTTGGTGAATTATATCGATGATATGAAACGCCAAGGCAATGAAGTACCTGTCGATGCTGAATGCATTTTACTTGATAAGATGATGCAGGATAAAGCCCTGATTTTGCAAGCTGAAAAAGATTCTTTGCCTATCGGCGATGAAGAAGTTGAAGCTGAACTTGACCAACGTGTTCGTTATTTCATCATGCAATATGGTGGTAAAGAAGCTTTTGAACAAATTGCAGGAAGAACAGTATACCAAGTTAAAGAGGATTTCAGAAAATCAATCAAAGAAGGTCGTTTGGCAAAATCAATGCGCGACAAAATTGTTGAGTACGTGAAAATTACCCCCAACGAGGTAAAAGATTATTACGAAAAAATCCCCAAGGACAGCCTTCCTTTCT
The DNA here is from genome assembly GCA_044350285.1 of Chitinophagaceae bacterium. Taxonomy (GTDB): domain Bacteria; phylum Bacteroidota; class Bacteroidia; order Chitinophagales; family Chitinophagaceae; genus Pollutibacter. Next base: position 3,395 of record JBILHX010000007.1, read on the forward strand.
ATGAAACTGAATTGGTGATAGGACAAATTGTGCTTCATCCAAAAGCAGGTAGGGAATTGGAAAAGTTCGTTCAGGATGAGTTGACTGATTATAAAAAACAGGTTGAGTCTGGACAAAAATCTTTTGAAACAATGGCCAGGCTTTATTCAGAAGATCCGGGCAGTAAACAAGTTGGTGGGCGTTTTGAGTTGAACAAAACAGACAAACAAACTGATCCTGATTTCAAAAATGCCGCTTTCCGATTGAAGGAAGGTCAAATTTCTTCCGTTGTTAAATCAAAATTTGGGTATCATATCATTCAAATGGTTAGCAGAAATGGTGATGATGCAGTGGTAAGACATATCCTCAGAATGCCGCAGGTATTGGAAGAAGATATTGTTGAAGCAAAGCAAAGGCTAGACACCATACGTTCCAAGCTCATTGCAGGAACCATCACTTTCGGCGAAGCTGTTGACAAGTACAGCGACGATCAAAACAGCAAGTTTACAGGTGGAATCATAACAGGACAAGGTGGAAATTTTGTAACGATTGACGAACTTGATAAAAGTTTGGTAGCAGATCTTGGTAAACTAAAGATTGGCGAATTTTCACAGCCTCTTACATACAAAGACGAGCAAGAAAAACAAGGAGTTCGTTTGGTCTTTTTACAAAGCAAAACGGCACCTCACCGCGAAAATCTTAGAGACGATTATGACAGGGTTTCACAAAGAGCTATTGCCGAAAAGAAAGACAAGACCATCGAAAAATGGTTTCTTTCTAAATTGCCAACTTATTATATCATGGTTGACAAGGATTATCAGCAATGTGAAGAGGTTCGCAGACAGTTCCCCAACTTTGTTAGTAAATAGAGAACAAGGCTTCTGGATTATATTTCCCTTTATTGTAAAAATCGGTGTAATTTAGCGCCTCTCAGAGAATATTATGAGTGATGCGATTAAACACGAGTGCGGACTAGCCTACATTAGGCTTCTAAAGCCATTTTCCTATTATCAAAAGAAAAAAGGTACGGCCCTCTATGGGCTTAATAAACTGTATCTGCTGATGGAGAAGCAGCACAACCGTGGCCAAGATGGTGCCGGTATTGCTGCTGTAAAACTGAATGCAGAGCCAGGATATCCTTTTATGCATAGGCTCAGGAGCATTGCTACCCAAGCCATTGCAGATGTTTTTGCCCAAGTGGGAAAAGAAATCAGTGAGTTGGAGAAATATCAACCAGAAATCAGGAAACATCCGGGATTGATGAAAGGTCACCTGAATTTCATGGGAGAATTGTTGCTAGGTCATTTGAGGTATGGCACCCAAGGCAAAAACAATGTTGATTTTTGTCACCCTTTCATCAAAAGGGATATTCTACCAGTACGAAACTTGGCATTGGCAGGAAATTTCAACCTTGTCAATACAGATGAACTCTTTTCCTTGGTTAACATTGAGCCTGGTGCTTTTCAAAAGCAAAGTGACTTGGCTGCTATGATGGAAGTGGTGCATCATTTCATCGTTAAGGAAGATGAGGCAAATCCAGATTCAATGTCTCTGTCTTCAGTGCTCAAGAAATCATTCAGTCTTTTCGATGGCGGTTATAACGTCTCCGGCTTACTAGGCAATGGAGATTCTTTTGTCATTCGTGATCCATACGGAATCCGCCCCTCATATTACTATATCAATGATGAAGTTATTGTTGCCGCATCTGAAAGATCTGCCATCAGAACTTCATTCCACGTTGGTGAAAATGAAGTGAAGGAACTCATGCCAGGTTGTGCACTCATTGTTAAAAATGATGGATCCTATGCTATCGAGCAAGTGTTGGAACCAAAAGAACGAAAGGCATGTAGTTTTGAAAGAATTTATTTTTCTAGAGGAAGCGACGAAAAAATATACCGAGAAAGGATAGCATTGGGTTATAAATTAAGTACTAACGTACTTAAATCTATCGACAACAACCTAAAGCATTCTATATTCTCATTTATACCCAATACGGCTGAAGTTGCTTTCTATGGACTTCTCAAAGGGATGGAAGATTATCTCAATAAGATAAAGATTCAACGAATCATGTCTTGGGACAAGGATTATGATGAAGAGAAGATGGCAGAGATGATCAACCGTAAAATACGTGTTGAAAAGATTGCCATTAAGGATGTCAAGATGAGGACATTTATCACAGAAGATTCTAACAGGGCTGAGATGGTTCAGCATGTTTATGATATTACGTATGGCACCGTTCAAAAAGGCGTAGATACACTAATCATGATAGATGATTCTATCGTAAGGGGAACAACCTTAAAAGAAAGCATCATCAGGATGTTGTCTAGGCTCGAACCCAAGAAAGTAATCATTGTTTCATCTGCACCTCAAATTAGATACCCAGATTGTTATGGAATTGACATGAGTAAAATCGGGGATTTCATAGCCTTCAAAGCAGCCCTTGCCTTGCTGGAAGATCGGGGGAATAGTGGATTGCTGGATGTTTTGTATGAGCGATGCAAAGCGCTTAAGAACAGCGATGAACTTCATACTGAGAATGTCGTAAAACAATTATACGCTTCATTTACGCCAATTGAAATTTCCGCAAAAATTGCACAACTGATAACACCTCCTGAAGTAACTATACCTGTAGAAGTGATTTATCAAACCATCGAAGACCTGCATGCCGCTTGTCCGAGCAACCTTGGGGATTGGTACTTCACGGGTAATTACCCCACACCTGGTGGAAACCGTGTTGTGAACAAAGCCTTCATGAATTTTATGGAAGGCAAGGATGTGAGAGGGTATTAGTTTGAGGTTGAAAGTTTAAAGTTTCAGAAACTTTAAACTTTCAACCTTAAACTATTTCAACCCATACTTCACCTTATACCTTTCATACAACTGCTTGTGCTTGTCTGTAAGGTTAACAATACGACCTTGAATCATCACAAGAGTGATCTTATTGCTGCGCATATCGAGGATATCCCCATCGCTGATGACAATATTGGCATCTTTGCCCGTTTCTACAGAACCTGTTTTGTCGGCTATACCGAGAATTTTAGCTGCATTTAAGGTGATTGCAGACAAAGCTTCTTCTTTAGATAAACCGTAGGCAGCTGCTGTTCCTGCATTGAAAGGCAGGTTCTTGCCACGTTGTTGACCATCCTCATCATTAATTGCAAACAATACACCTGCTTTCTGAAGTTGAAAAGGTGTTTTGTAAGGCTGGTCTACACCATCATCTTCTGCAGTTGGCAATGAATGCATTTGGCCTATAACAACAGGAATGTTGTGTTGTTTGAGTAAATCGGCTACTTGATAACATTCACTAGCGCCAACCAACACAACGTCAAAGTCAAATTCTTTCTTGAAATCTATGGCAACAAGGATTTCTCTCACCACATCACAATGGATAAACAGCTTCTGTTTTTTGCTGAAAAGTCCTTGTACTGCCTGTAATTTCAAATTGGTTTGCTGGTGCTGGGTTTGCAATCCATAAGATTTCGCTTCACGGAAGAATTGTTTAACTTCTTCAATCTGCTCCAAACCTTTTTTGATTGGATCACTTTGAGCACCCTGCATGCCCATGAAACCACCAAAGCGGGTTGGGCGATTGTACAAATTTGGGATGTTGATGTGGATGGCGTTATCTGTTGCATAAGCTGCATCTTCCCAGTTCCAAGCATCAAGTTGAACAACAGAAGAAGAACCACTGATGGTTCCACCTTGTGGTACAATATTGGCCAAGGTGATCCCTGTAGTCCTTAATGTATTGATTACCTTGGAATCAGTATTATAGGCCACCAATGAACGGACAGATGGGTTGTACTCCCCAATTTCTGTGGCATCTACTGTTGCGCGAACAGTGCTAACTTCAATTAAACCTAAGTTTGACATTGATAATATTAACCCCGGATAAACATGTTGCCCACTTGCATCTACTGTTGTAGCACCTGATGATGGCGTGATGTTGTTACCAATATTTACTATTTTTCCTTCTTTTACTTCCACTGAGGTATTGGTTAGAACCTGACCATTACCAACGTGGATGGTTCCGTTTTTAATGAAAATAGCTCCTTCCTGTTTTTTTGCAGGATATACATTGTCTTGCGCATGAATCAAATTGCTTGAAGCAATGAGCAGCATGCTGAATAATATTTTTTTCATGATTGTCATTTTTCTTAATTGCATGTTTTAATCTTGATCAATTGTAAGCAAACCATGGCTGTGGTCGTGGTCTCCGCAGTTCAATAAAACTGAATAGCTTGGCATCGGTGCAGCTACTGGCCCACCTGATCTTTTTTCGCCATTCATTTTTTGAATCAACCTGCTGCGTTCTGCTGTTTGCATTTTTCTGATAGCAGCATCTTTCTCTCTATCGAAATAAACGATGCCATCAACGATGGTTTTTTCAGCCTTGGCATAAATACTCAACGGATTGTCGCTCCACAATACCAAATCAGCATCTTTGCCCGCTTTGATACTGCCTACTTTATTGTCTACATGCAACATTTTGGCTGGATTCAACGTAACCATTTTCAATGCATCTTCTTCAGACATTCCACCCCATTTGATGCTTTTCGCTGCTTCCTGGTTTAAACGACGGGCCATCTCTGCATCATCAGAATTGATGGCAACGTTCATACCAACTTTAGACATGATTGTAGCATTGTAAGGAATGGCATCCACAACTTCCATTTTGTAGTTCCACCAATCAGAGAAGGTGGATGCTGCAGCACCATGTTCTTTCATTTTATCAGCTACTTTATAACCTTCCAAGATATGGGTAAAGGTGTTGAAACGGAAACCAAGGCTTTCTCCCACTTTCATGGCTGCATTGATTTCACTTTGAACGTAAGAGTGACAGGTAATGAATCTTTTCTTGTTCAAAATTTCAACTAGTGCTTCAAGCTCTAGATCTCTGCGTACTGTTAGATATGGATCTACTGCAGAAGTAACTGTTTTTTTGCCTTTTACAACTGGGGAATTTGATACTGAGGCTGCTGCAATGGCTTTTTCATAATCTTTCGCTCTTGTAAAAGCATCTGTAAGCACTTGCTCAACACCCATGCGTGTATCTGGGAATCTTGTATTGCCTTGACTAGAAGATGATCTTTTTACATTTTCGCCTAGCGCGAATTTGATAAATCCATCAGATCCTTGAAACTTCAATTGATCATCATTGGCGCCCCAACGCAATTTGATGAGCTGTGTTTGTCCACCTATTGTATTGGCACTTCCATGAAGGATGTGTGAAGTTGTAACCCCGCCACTCAATTGGCGGTAAATATTAACATCATCAGGATTCAAATTGTCTGCGATTCTAACTTCTGAAGTGACCGATTGTCCTCCTTCATTAATTGAAGAAGCTGCAATATGAGAGTGTTCATCAATGATTCCAGCAGAAAGGTGCTTTCCTGTGCCATCAATTATTTTGGCAGTGACATCTTGCAATCCTTTTCCTATTTGTGCAATCTTGCCATCTTTGATTAAAACATCGGTTCCTTCTAATTTACCTTCTTGTTCGTTGGTCCAAACAGTGGCATTCTTAATCAACAGCACTTCCTGCTTCGGGGCATCAGTCCATCCAAAAGCTGTGAAAGGATAGGTTACCCTTCCCATTGTTTTTGGACCTTTTTTGCTAGCTGTATCAGCCTTCGCTTCAGCTGCTGTCGTTGCTTGCTTCTGGGTAGCTGTCCAAGTCAATTTATTTCCTTCAGCATCTTCACCATAGCCATTCCAAGTACCGCCATTGTTAAACCCACTCAGTCTATAGTTGTTTTTTGATTTTTTTTCAGGTGCAAAATTGATTTTCACCTGAGATCCATCATGTGTAAATTTGGTAGTGATTGTATCAGCGGCAATGATGCTTGCACTGTTGTTTGATTTTACACTCAACGAAAAAGTTTTAGGTCCTTTTTCAGATTGAATATTCAGGGTATAGCTTCCTGCTACTTCAATCCATTTTTCAGCTTTTACTGCATACTTATTTCCTTGAATCCAGTTTTCTATGATGGCTGTTTTTTCATTGAAAACATTTCCTGTGGTGATCAAGAAATTTGCCATTTTGCCAATTTCCAGGCTGCCAATCATCTCTGAAACTCCCAATGTTTTGGCTGGAGTGATGGTTAATGCCTCGAGTGCTTTTGATTCTGAAAGTCCATTATCTATTGCTTTTCTTAAGTTCGCCATAAAACTACCTGCACTCTTTAGGTCTGCTGTAGTTAAACAAAACGCAATGCCAGCTTTTTCAAGTGAACCGGCATTGGTTGGAGCCAATTCCCAATTTTTCATGTCTGAAAGAGAAACGAAACGTGCATCATTGGGATCTTCAACATCCATCGCCATTGGATAATTCAATGGAACAATCAATGTAGCGTTGGTGGCTGCTATTTCTTGAACACGCTGGTATTCGTTTCCACTTGTTTTTAGAATGTATTGAACTCCAAATTCATCACCTATTCGGTCTGCACGCAAGGCATTCCATTTGTCGTTTGCTTCGAAAATTTGCGGTAGATTTTGGTTGTTGTTCCATGCGCCGAGGGTTAAGTTAACGCCTTCTTTCTCCGTATTTTTTTTATACCATTTGGCATCCAAGTAAGTTTGTCTCAACAAAGCTATTGAACCCATCATGGAAGACGGATATGATTGTGATGATGATCCTTTGGAGAAAGAATAATGTGCTGATGCTTTTTCCTTGAGAATAACGAGGTTCTCTTTCATAGATGCCAATGAAATAAGTGATCCTGTTCCACGTGCAATGCCGTCTTTTTGGTGTGACAGGACTGCTCCAAATCCGATTTCGCGAAGACTTTTGGCTTTTGCCTCATCCACAGAAAAAATACTGGCTGAATTTACATCCGATTTAATGGCCTGATTCCATCCGAATGCACCTTTTTGGTTGGAAGTAAGCTGTGCTACACCAAAACCACGTCCCATTCCCATGGTCTGTTGAGGAGCATTTATGCCATAATCTGCATAGATATCAATAAATGAAGGGTAGATGAATTTACCATGGCAATCAATTACGATGGCATCAGCAGGAATAACGCTGACCGTTCCCAATGCAATGATTTTTCCATTTTTTACCAGCATGGTGGCATCTGTCATGGTTGTCTGAGGATCTTTTACAATGCTTGCATGTGTAAAAGCATAGGTTGTCTCCCGCTCGTCTCCTACTCCATTAACTGGGAAGGTCGGTTGCGAGAAAACTGTCATCTGGATGCATCCCAACAGGATGGCTAAACAAATTTTTCTCATGTTTTGAAAGTTTCGGTTATTGTAATTCAAGTTAAACTAAAAAAGAATTGGGCGATAAAAAGCGAATGAAATGAGTATTTTTTGTTTAGATGCCCAATTCCTCAAAAGCTTTTTTATACCCCTCAAAATTAAATGAAATATATTCAGGAGAACGCATTCTCAACAAATCAAAAGCCCGGGTTAGTAAAATGTTTTTTTGTGATTGAAATGCAAACAAATTCAATTGCTGCAAGTGTGTTGCTAGATACTCCTGCTCAGTTTGGCCTGGAGTTGGTATAATGACGGCCCTTTTGTTCAGTTTCAGCAAGTCCATGATGGATGAATATCCAGCGCGACAAACAACTATTTCAGCTTCTTTCATTGCCGTTTCCACTTCAGCACTGTGCATGTAGTTTTTAAAGTGAATGTTTTTTTGAGGAGGAATTTCGCTTGATGCCAAGGGGAGCCCCCTTAGAAAAATTATTTTTTCAGTTGTATTGTTGAGTTGTTCCAATAGAATGTTTTCTAGAAGGGTTCTTTGTGGCTCCGGTCCTGAAAGTATGACCAGGATTGAATTTCCTTGTTTTGGGGTGTTGTTGTTTAGCCTGGATAATGGACCGATATATTCACAACGAAGTGGTTTTGTTTTCGGGTGAGATAAAATCCCCCCGATGTTCAATATACTTGATGCTTCATCAGGAACCCAACAAATGTTGAATTTATTGATCATACGATAGAGAAAAAATTGGATGATATCATCTGCCAGTTTTCCAGATCCTGATTGTACCCGCAGTTGGTGGGTGATGAATACCGTTCGAACTTTTGTAGAATGTAATCCATACCTGTTGTCGCTAATAACCAGATCCCAGTTTCTTTTTTTTAATTGTTTTGACAGCCAGAAGTGTTCACGCTGAATGGCCCACCATATTTTGGGTAATTGGAGCATCATCTTCCAAACAAAAAATTGACCTTGGTTTGGATATTTGACGTTGTATCCTTTGATGTAGATGAACGCTACAGCCGGGAACTCTTTTTTGAGAAGGGCCTTCGTTGCTTCATTTCCTGCGATTGTAATTTCGTATCCTTTTTCTAAAAGATGTTCAATGATAGGTATGCAACGCGTTGCATGCCCTAGCCCCCAGTCCAACGGGGCAATTAAAATTGAATTTTTCTTTTTTATAATTAGGTGGGGTTTAGTAGTTTTTTCAAAAAGTGTTCATAAATTTTTCAAAAACTAAGTCTGATTAATTTATAAAAATGTAATTTACTTATCAATTTCTATGAAAAAACTATCAATCGTAATTTATTCTGTTTTTTTAATTTTAATGAGTATCTCCTTGTTTTCTTGCACATCCATGAAAAAAAACAATTGTGGATGTCCAACAAAGAAGGGGTTGGTCGGTTATTAAATATATGATGAATCGTCAAAATAGGGACCTGATTATTCTCCGCAAGGAAGCATTGCCGAATCAACAAAGCATTGAGCAAGAAGTCGCTTCTTTGAACTTTTTGCTTCAGGCTGTTGAATCTTCAACTCATTTTTGTGATTCTTTTGAATTGATTGACTTGAACAAATTCAAAATCATCAAAAAAGCGCATCTCCTTTCTCTTGCTGTAAAATCGAACAAGAAAAAACCATTTGAGTTTTTAATCAATTGCAATTAGATTTCAGTTTCTACAATCTCACAATTCCCGATTTTCAATCACGTATCTCCCTTGGTTTTTATCAACATAAAAATGCCAGTAACTACCAAAACAATTGTTATTGAATGTTTTGGCTATTACTGGCATGTGGTATCTGTTTTCTATTTCCCAAATGGATCCAACTTCGCTTTGCTCACTTGGTCCTTGTATTCTTTCAACATACCATCTTTGAAGGAGTTGATTTTTTTAACAGCCTCATCAACTAAACCAGCTGCCCTAACTACCAAAGCCTTTTCTTGTGCTCCAGGAACAATTGGTTTGGAGGAGATAGACGAATTGGCCTGTTGAAACTCGCTCATTACAGTAATTTGAGGTACTTGGCCATAGCCTTGCTTTGTTTGTGTTTTCCCATTGATGTATTCTCTTAACCTCTTTACTTCATCCTGGATTTTCTTGGTTGTTTTTTTCAATGAATCTGCATCATTTCCTTTCATGTCTTTGATGAAGGTTTCCATTTTCTTGCTTGCTTCATCAGCTTCTGTAAGAATTTCCAATGCACTGATTAGTTGATCTCCACTTTTTTTCAATTCTAAACGGAGTTCTTGTTGTGCCATCTTCACATTGTTTCTATTTCCCAGCCTTGGATCATCTAGCAATGTTATCATGGTTGAGTCACTGCTGCCTTTGTACGTAAGTACTACTTTGTATGTTCCTGGAAGTGCTTGTTGTCCGCCTGGCTCAGCTTCGCCAGAACGTCCTCCGCCACCTCTCCTTCCACCACCCATGCCAGGTTGTTTGAAGCCTTTTTGTTCCATACCCCAAGTGCGTCTGTTAAAGCCCGAATCTGCTGTCCATTTCAAGTTTCTGATTACTTCATTTTTATCGTTGAAGATTTTAACAGCAACAGAATCTTTTTTGGATTTCGCGCTTGTGTCTGTAGATGCTTTGACGAAGTAAGAAATTGGTGCTCCATCTGCCCTATTTTCAGCGTCCCAAATTCCCCAAGTGCTCCATTCATATCCTGGCGCATTTTTAAATTGAGCTTGAACTACTTGGCGTGATCCAAACACGGTAAATGGTTTGCTGAAACTGCCTTTCTCTGAAGCTAATTTTCTGAGTGGTCTGATATCATCCAACACCCACAATGCCCTTCCAAAGGTGGCTATCACTAGATCCGCTTCACGCTCTTGGATGGTCATGTCGTATGTTGAAACACTTGGGTAACCGTTTTTCCATTGTTGGAAGGTTGCGCCATTGTCCAAACTTACCCATAATCCTTGCTCAGTTCCTGCAAAAATCAAATTGGGTTCTGTAGGATCTTGCAACACACACAATGCATAACCAACCACTTTTTTATCATCAACTAGTTTAGTCCAAGTTTTCCCAAAATCTGTAGTCCTGAATATGTAAGGTTTGAAATCACCTCTTCTGTAATCATTGGCTACCACAAAAGCTTCGGCAGCATTGTATCTAGAAGCTTGAACTTGTGGAATCCATGCACCGATTGGCATTCCTGGTATCTTTCCCCTGAAATTTGTCCAGGTTTTTCCACCATCCTTGGTCAGTTGTACATTGCCGTCATCAGTACCTACCCAAATTACGTTCTTGTCTTTTGATGATGGTGCAATTGCCATAATAGTGCAATAATTCTCAGCACCCGTAATGTCTATTGAAATACCACCATTGCTTGTTTGGTCTATTTTAACACTGTCATTGGTGGATAGATCTGGAGAAATGATTTCCCAAGAAGCTCCTTTGTTCGTGGATTTATGGAGGTACTGACTTCCATAGTATATTGTGCTGGTGCTCAATGGATCTTGGGCCATTGCAGCATTCCAATTGAATCGAAGGGTTGTTTTAAGGTCTGGTGGTGTTGGTTTGATGTACCAGCTTTCACCTGTTTTTACATTGTATTTTCCAACGGATCCGCCCTGACTCATCGCATATACCCATGATGCATCATCTGGGTCTGCCATCACATCAAATCCATCTCCACCCCAAAGGCTTTCCCAATAGTAATTTTTGATGCCTCCACTGGTCCAAGTATAGGCCGGACCATGCCAGCTTCCATTGTCTTGCATTCCTCCCATCACGTGGTAAGGAGTTTCATTGTCTACATTGATGTGGTAAAACTGTCCTACAGGCAACTTCTCATCAAACAACCAGGTTTTGCCTTTATCACGGGTAATGCCTATTCCTCCATCATTTCCATCTATGATGAAATTCGGGTTGGTTGGATGAATCCAAAATGCATGGTGATCTGGGTGGATTCCATTGTATGGAATTACCACTTCAAAGTTCTTACCGGCATCTTCGCTCTTGGATATCATTTGGTAAATAAGCCAAAGTCTGTTTTCATTTTCAGGATCACATACTATTTCTTGAAAGTAGAAAGGTCTTGTAGATACAAATTCAGGGTTGCTGTTCATGATTGTCCAACTCTGTCCACCATCATCACTTTTATACAAACCATTCTTTGTTGCTTCAACCAATGCATAAACGCGGTTTGGATTGCTCCTAGAAATTGCCAACCCAATTCTTCCATAATTTCCTTCTGGCAATCCCTCTTTAGCACCTAATTTTTTCCAGTTCTTACCTCCGTCGTATGTCATGTATAATCCACTTCCTACACCACCGCTGCTGAGGCTCCAAGGTGTTCTTCTGTGTTGCCACATGGCTGCAAATATCTTGTTTGGGTTGCTTGGATCCATGATCATATCAGCTACACCAGATGTATCGTTGGTGAATAGGATCTTATTCCATGTTTCTCCGCCATCGGTGGTTTTGAAAACACCCCTTTCAGGATGTTCTGCGTAAGGATTGCCAATGGCACCTGCATAAACTGTATTTGGGTTTGTTGGGTCAACGATGATCCTGTGGATGTTTCTGGTTTTTTCCAAGCCCATACGCTTCCATGTTTTGCCGGCATCGATGGTTTTGTAAATACCTTCTCCCAAGCTCACAGAATTTCTTGGATTTCCTTCACCTGTTCCTACCCAAACGGTGGATGGGTTGGATTGCTGGATGGCTATCGATCCTATATTTAATATTGGTTGATCTTCGAAAACCGGTGTCCAACTTGCCCCTGCATTCAATGTTTTCCAAACACCTCCTGAGGCGGCGCCTATGTATATTGTATTTGGATCTGCCACAACGGCGTCGATTGTTGTAATACGACCGCTCATTCCTGCTGGACCGATATTCCTTGGTTTCCAATTGCTAAACTGGTTTAATGTATTTTTTTGTGCAAGGCTTGGGGATGCAAAAAATAAGGTTCCCAATCCTAAACAAGCATACAATACCTTATGTATTTTCATGTTTGAAATATTTTTTGTAAATTATGGATTAAAATAATCCTTATAAAATTTTGTTTTGCTAGACGGCAAAAAAACCTGTGTTTATGCTGTTGTAGTGAACAAAAATTTGGGGGAGAATTCAAAATCACATAATTTAGTGTTTAAACATCAAATTTTAAAAAAATGAAAAAGCAAGTATTTATGTTTCAGCTGTGCGTAGTGGCACTCTTATTTTCTTCAGGTATTGTTGCTCAAACGAAGTGGAATGTTGACAGAACACATTCTAATGTGAAGTTCAGCGTAGCTCACATGGTTGTTTCAGAAGTTGAAGGTAATTTTAAGATGTTTGAAGGAAGTTTAGTTGCATCAAAAGACAATTTTTCTGATGCAGTAATTAATTTTTCTATTGATGTTGCTTCGGTGAATACCGACAATGAAAGTAGGGACAAGCACCTTCGCAGTGATGATTTTTTCAATGCTGAGAAATTTCCAAAAATCACTTTTGTAGGAAAGTCAATGAAATCATTGGGTGGAAACAAGTACAAGTTGACTGGCGACATGACAATGAGAGATGTTACCAAAACTGTTGACTTTGATGTTACTTATGGTGGTAAAATCCAAACCGATCAAGGTGGTTTCAAATCTGGTTTCAAGGCAAAAACCACCATCGACCGTACTCAATTTGGTGTAAACTTTGGTGGAATGTTGAAGGCAGGTGGACTTGCAGTAGGCAACAATGTTGATATTGTTGTTAATGTTGAGTTGAATCAAGCGAAATAAGTTTAAAAGTTTAAGGTTTAAAGTTTGGGGTTTGCACATAAAGCCCTAAACTTTAAACCTTAAACTTTTAAACTAAAGAGTTACTTGTTTTTTTCGAATCCCAAAATCACCCCATTAATGCAATATCTCAAACCTGTTGGTGGTGGACCGTCTTCAAAAACATGACCTAAATGTGCTTTACACCTACCGCATTCAACCTCTGTTCTTTTCATACCTAAGGTATTGTCTGGCAAATAAATGATGCTCGTCTTAGATACAGGTTCAAAGAAACTTGGCCAGCCGCATCCACTTTCATACTTAGCGTTGCTCTTAAACAGCGTATTTCCACAAGCAGCACAGTAGAAAGTCCCTTTTTCGTCAAATTTTTCAAACTTGCTGGTCCACGGTCTTTCAGTCCCCTTTTGACGGGCTATGTAAAACTGCTCTGGCGTCAACGCCTTTTTCCAATCATCTTCTTTCATTTCTACTTTTTCCGAACTGTTTCTGGAAAAGGCCGGGTTTGTTTTTTCTGATTCGGTCATTTTAGTATTTTCTTTTTTATTTTTTTCTTGAGAAAAGCTGCAGTTGATATTAACAAAGGCGGCCAGTAAAAAGAAGGTGGTTCTTATAATCATCTCGTGTTATTTTTCAAAACAAATCTAAGTATATTTGAAACTTGGAATGCAGTTAAAATTGCTATTCACTTTACTTTATACATCTATTAACAAGAATTGTTCATGTTCAACTTAATTTTATTTGGACCGCCTGGCAGTGGAAAAGGAACCCAATCTGAAAAGCTAATTTTAACATATGGCTTCAAACACCTATCAACGGGTGATTTGCTTCGTTCCGAAATCAAGAATCAGACAAAATTAGGATTGGAAGCCAAGTCGTTTATGGACAATGGCCAGCTTGTTCCTGATGCAGTAGTAATTGGCATGGTAGATGCTGCCATCAGTGCGAACAAAGGGGTGAATGGATTTTTGTTTGATGGATTTCCGAGGACAAAAGCACAAGCCATTGCACTAGATGAGTTGTTGGGAACTCATGATACTTCAATAAATTTGGTATTGGCGCTTGATGTTCCTGAAGATGAGTTGGTGGTAAGGATGATCAACCGTGCCAAGACTTCTGGTAGGAGCGATGATGCTGATGAAAATGTTCAGAAAAACAGGATAGCTGTCTATAAAAATGAAACCCTGGCAGTAGCAGAGCACTATGCAACGTTTGACAAAGTGATAACGTTGAATGGACTTGGAGATATCGATGTGATTTTTGCAAGTTTATGTGCTGAGATAGATGCCAGGGCTTAATTAAGGGTTATAAGTTATCGTATTCATAAATTGGGTCGATGTGGGTTCCAGCAGGCATCTCAAAGATGGGTTTAATCAATCCGTCTTTGAGTCCATATACCCAACCATGAATGTGTGGGGTATTTGAGTTCTTCCAAGCTTTTTGCACTATGGATGTTTTGGCAAGGTTCATCACTTGCTCCTTAACGTTCAACTCAATCATTTTGTCAACTCTTTCGTCTTCATTTTCGATAGAATCTACTTCTTGACGGTTGAATCTATGTACATCCTTGATGTTTCTCAACCATTTATCTATGATCCCAATTGAGTTGTTGGTCATGGCTGCTTTAACACCTCCGCAACCATAGTGTCCGCAAACGATGATGTGTTTTACCTTCAATACTTCAACTGCATATTGTAATACTGATAGCATATTTAAATCAGTGTTTACAACTAAGTTTGCAATATTTCTGTGTACAAAAATTTCACCTGGTTGAGTTCCAGTAATTTCATTTGCTGGTACCCGGCTGTCGCTGCATCCTATCCACAGGTATTCAGGTGTTTGTAATTTTGATAACCTTGTAAAAAATGTAGGATCATCGGCTACACGTTCAGCGGCCCAGGCCTTGTTCTCTAATAATAATTTTTCGTATGATTTCATTTGAATTAGTTTTTTTAAAGTGAATCTTGCATTTCGTTGAAATCGTTTTTCTTAATTTCAACGGTTATATTTTTTAAGTTAGCATGCTCCTTATATTCATTGATTACATCTACAATGTCTTTATCGATGAAATCTGCCCTCGATGAGTCTATTATGACGTATGAATTAGCTGGGATTGCCTCTAGTTTACTTTTGATGATTGGTTTATTTAAAAAGGAAACATCTTTTCTCAGTCTAAGTAGATAGTTATTTTTGTCATTAACAACTAAAATACTTGATTTGAAATTACTCCTAATCATAAAAAATAGGGCCACAACTCCTCCTATTAATATACCTATTAAAAGGTCGCTCAAAAGGATGGCAATAACCGTTACTATGAAAGGAATGAATTGGCCCCATCCTTTGTAATAGAATTCTTTAATCATTGGAATTTTTGCCAATTTATATCCTGTAAAAATGAGGATAGCAGCCAGAGCCGACAAAGGAATTTTATTCAATATATCAGGGATCAATAAAACAGATGCGAACAAGAGGAAACCATGTGTGATGGCTGATATTTTGGAAATTCCTCCAGCGTTTACATTGGCCGAACTGCGTACAATCACCGATGTAACAGGAAGTCCACCCAAAAGTCCTGAAATTATGTTTCCAATGCCTTGGGCTTTCAGTTCTCTGTTTGTTGGTGTAACCCTTTTGTAAGGATCGATTTTATCGATTGCTTCAATGCTTAAAAGAGTTTCTAAGCTTGCTACAATCGCCAAAGTAATGGCAACAGTCCACATCGTTGAATTATTCAGCTGTGAAAAATCAGGTTTGCTGAACAGCCCAATAAAGTCACTCATATTTTTAGCAACAGGAAGGTTTACGAGGTGTTCTGCTTGGATTGCCAAAGGTGAATTGTTGACTTTTAAGACTTCATTGACGATTAAGCCTATTGCTACAACAAGCAGGGGGGCAGGGATTTGTTTTACAATGCTGTTTCGTTTGATTTTTTTATTTTCAAATAGCACAAGAATTGCAATAGAAATAATTCCAATGAGTGCCGCTCCAGGGGTTATAAATCCGATTGCTTTAAATATCTCCGAAAAGGTATTTTCATTATCTGCTTGAGAAAAGGTTTCATCTCCTAAGAAGTCTTTGTCGAATCCCACAAGGTGTGGCAGTTGTTTCAGGATGAGAATGATGCCAATTGCGGCAAGCATGCCTTTTATTACTGAGTTTGGCACATAGTCGCCAAGAATACCAGCTTTCAGAAATCCCAGTACCAACTGAATAACGCCAGCGATTACAACTGCTAATAAGAATGTTTCGAATGTTGGCAGTTTTAGAATGGCAGCTGCAACAATGGCTGTTAAGCCAGCTGCTGGTCCACTCACGCTAAGGGGTGATCCGCTCAAAACGCCAATGACGATGCCTCCAACAACACCTGCTATGATACCGGAAAACAAAGGTACCTTAGATCCTAGCGCAATGCCTAGACAAAGGGGTAGTGCAACCAGAAAAACCACTAAAGATGCTGGAAAATCTGATTGTAGATTTTTTATGTATTTTTTCATATAAAATTAAGCGGGTTCTGAGGAAACAATAAGTAATTCTACATCAATCAGAATCCGGATAGCGGCGGAGGCGTTGGGATATCATCAAAATTGCGCGAGAAAAAAACAAAGTTTAAAATAACGTGTATCTGTTTGTTAAGTTGAAAAAAAAATAGGCTTTCTAAGTATGATGAACCCAGCCATTCAATTTTTTTTTCTTTAAATTCATCTTCACCTTTTTCAGTATCCTTTTTTTCAGCAGAAAATTCTTCCAAATCTTCGTATGAGTTGTTCGGGGAAACAGAAAGCGATAGCTCCTTAACAGGAAAAAGCTGAAATGATATAATCAGCAAAAGCATGTATGTAAGAAGTGTTTTTGCCATCTGTGGTAAAAATACAGAGATAGATGCTCTGTTGAATTAAAACTTTGGTAATCTAATTGTAAATTTTTTAGATATTCAGTCCACCACAAGTGCTAATAACTTGTCCTGTGATATAACTGCTCATATCGGATGCTAAAAACAGGGTGGTGTTGCCAATTTCTTCGGCTGTACCAAACCTACCCAACGGGATTTTGGCAAGGAATGCTTTTGATGCCTCACCTTCTTTTAAATAATGTGTCATATCTGTTTCAATGAAACCCGGGGCGATGGCATTCACCCTAACATTGCGACTTCCGAGCTCAAGGGCGATTGATTTTGTAAATCCTATGATGCCTGCTTTACTGGCTGCGTAGCTTGACTGGCCTGCATTTCCTCGTATTCCAATGATTGAGCTCATGTTGATGATGGAGCCTTTTTTTGCTTTCATCATGGGCCTGATTACTTGTTTGGTCATGTTGAAAACACTTTTCAAGTTGATATTCATCACATCATCCCATTGCTCTGGTGTCATGCGCAAGAGTAGATTATCTTTAGAGATGCCTGCGTTGTTAACGCAAACATCGATGCTTCCAAATTCTTTTACAACATCATTTACAAATTGCTCAGATTGTGCAAAATCACCTGCATTGCTCTGCCATGCTTTTGCTTTAACACCCAACGCTTCCAACTTGCTCACGAGAGCAGCGGCTTTATCTGCACTGCTGTCGCTTACATAACTAAAAGCTATATGAGCACCATGTTCAGCAAGTTTTAAAGCAATGGCTTCACCAATTCCGCGGGCAGCTCCTGTAACAATAGCGATTTTATTTTCTAGAAGTTTCATTGTATTTGTTAGGTTGTGGGATGCAATTTAGAACTTTTTCGAATTTTTTACTCTTTGAATTTTTGAACCAATAAAAATTACGTGAAAGTCAATCATAAAAAAGAACAACTCAACACTTCCTCTATTATAACCCTGTCATTGCTTAATCGTGGAATTTTGTGTTGCCCGCCTAACTTGTTTTTGAATTTCAACCATTTGTTAAATTGACCGCGGGGCAATGACCTTACAACGGGCTCTCGTAACGCTATGTTCTTATGCCTTTTTGCTTCATAATCACTGTTTAGCTTTTTCAAATGTTCATCAAGCAAACACGTAAATTCTTTTATTTCTTTGGGTTCTTTTTCAAATTCAATCAACCATTCATGTGCTCCATTACCTTCCTCACTAAAATAGATAGGCCCCGCTGTGTAATCACTTATAATAGCGTCACATTCTTTGCAGGCAGATGCAATTGCCCTGTCTGCATTGTCTATGATGAGTTCTTCCCCAAAAGCATTGATAAATAGTTTCAATCGGCCACTTACCTTTATTCTAAATGGATTCAAACTGGTAAATTGTATGGTGTCTCCTATCAAATACCGCCACAATCCACCATTTGTTGTGATAACAGGGGCATAGTGTTGTCCTAATTCAACCTCTTTTAAACCGATTGTTTTAGGATCATCTTTCCCATATTCTTCCGTTGGCATAAATTCATAAAAAATGCCATGGTCCAAAAAGAGTAACATGCCGTCGGATCCAGGAATGTCTTGAGCTGCAAAAAATCCTTCACTTGCATTGTACATTTCTAGGTAGTGAATGTCGTTGCCTATGAGTTTTTTGAATTGATCTTTGTATGGATGAAATGAAACACCTCCATGAAAATACAGCTCTAGTGAAGGCCAAACTTCCTTCATGTTGCTTTTCCCTGTTATCTCTAGGATCCTTTGAAATAAAAGGAGTGTCCAAGTAGGAACTCCTGAAACAGAGGTTACATTTTCGTTGACTGTTGTTTCTGCTAACATCTCAAGCTTGCTCTCCCACTCATCCATCAACGCTATTTTCAGGTCTGGAGTTCTTATCCACTGTCCCCAAAACGGTGTATTCTGCATTAAAACGGCGCTTAAATCACCATAATGTGCCTCTTCATGCAGGCTGCTGATGGCATGACTGCCCCCAACCATTAAGCCCTTTCCTGTGAGAAGGTCTGAATCTGGATTGAACATGTAATAAAGAGAGAGAACATCTTTGGCTGCTTTGAAATGCCCATCAACTAAGCTCTCTTGGCTTACAGGAATAAATTTACTTTTGTCTGATGTAGTGCCACTGCTTTTTGCAAACCAATTGATGGGGGTATTCCACAACAGGTTTTGTTCTCCACCCATAATCCTTTCTACATAAGGCTTTAGCTCGTTGTATTCATGTATCGGGACTGCTTGCTTGAAATTTTTGGTTGTGAACAGTTTTGAAAATTCATATTGCCTCCCAAATTCTGTGTATTGAGCCGTCGTCACCAAGTCTTGCAAAACCTCACGTTGTGCAGAAATCGGATTCTGCATCCAGGCTTCTATGCGCCAAGAGCGTAACCGAGCTAAGGTTGATATGGCTGGACTAAGAAATTTCATTGTGTTGATTTACAATCATCTGTCGCCAAATAGTGCTTCTTGACGTGCCTCTTCATGAAGATAGTCTTTTCTTTTGAGTTCAAAATTTCGGCCTAGATAAAGTCTCCTTACATGTTCATCTTCAGCAAGCTCTTCTGCTGTGCCGTGTTTGAATATCTTGCCCTCAATCAACAAATAAGCCCTGTCACAAATGGAAAGTGTTTCATTTACATTGTGGTCTGTGATTAGTATACCGATATTTTTATGTTTTAATTTCGCTACAACCGTTTGTATGTCTTCTACAGCAATAGGATCTACGCCCGCAAATGGTTCATCGAGAAGGATAAATTTTGGGTCAACCGCTAGCGCCCTCGCTATTTCAGTTCTTCTTCTTTCACCGCCACTCAAGGAGTCTCCGTTGTTTTTTCTAACATGAGTCAACCTAAATTCATTCAGCAAATCTTCTAGCTTGTCTTTTCTTTCTTTTTTTGAAAGATTGGTCATTTCAAGAACTGCTGTGATATTGTCTTCAACAGTGAGTTTTCTGAAAACAGAGGCTTCTTGCGGAAGATAGCCAATCCCCATCTTTGCCCTTTTATACATCGGGAGCTTGGTGATGTTGATGTCATTCAAATATACTTCTCCCTCATCTGGTTTGATTAATCCAACCACCATGTAAAATGAAGTCGTTTTCCCCGCTCCATTCGGTCCTAATAATCCAACAATTTCCCCTTGCTTCACTTCAATGGAAACTTGATTTACAACAGTCCTGTTATGGTATCGCTTGATTAGATTTCTGGTTTGGATTGTTAAATTCATACTCATTTGGGATAAATTGACACAACTATTTTTTTTGTTTAATGTTATTGGTATGTCGAAGTTGCAATTTAACTAAAATTCATCAGTTGACACCTCTGCTAATTTATATCTACATGTAACATCATGTAAGATTAGTAAAGAGATTGTGTATTTTTGCACATTATTAAAATGTAACATAGCAACATGAAAGTAATAGAGCACATCAATCAGGCGAAAGACACGTTGGTTTCATTTGAAGTTTTGCCTCCTTTGAAAGGGAAAACCATCAATTCGTTGTATCAACATTTGGACCCTTTGATGGAATTTAAGCCTTCTTTCATCAATGTTACCTATCACCGCAGTGAACAAATATTCAAGAAAAAAACCGATGGCACCTTTGAAAAAGTTGAGGTAAGGAAGCGCCCAGGTACTGTTGGAATTTGTGCAGCCATCATGAACCATTATAAAATTGATGCAGTCCCTCACTTAATTTGCGGAGGCTTCACCAAAAGAGAAACAGAAGATGCCTTAATTGACCTCAACTTCTTGGGTATAGACAATGTTTTGGTTTTACGTGGAGACGCCACCAAGAACGAAAGTACGTTTGAGCCAGAACCCAATGGCAACAAATATGCCATTGATCTCCTAAAACAGGTTGATAGTTTGAACAACGGAATTTATTTGGAGGAAGATATCCGTGACGGGTTCAGAACTCATTTCTGTATAGGTGTTGCAGGATATCCAGAAAAGCATTTCGAAGCACCGAATTTAGAAATTGACATGAAATACCTGAAAGACAAGGTAGATGCAGGTGCAGAATATATTGTTACCCAGATGTTTTTCGACAATGCCAAATACTTTGAGTTTGTTGCAAAATGCAGAGAAAATGGAATTGATATACCCATCATACCAGGACTAAAGCCTATCACAAATAAGAAGCAGTTGACAATGATCCCACGTATATTCCATGTTGATATACCAAGTGATTTGTTGAATGAAATGACCAAGGCCAAGACAGATGAAGATTGTGAAATGGTTGGACAAGAATGGTTAATAGCACAATCGAAAGAGCTCAAAAAAGCGGGTGTGCCTGTATTGCACTATTATACCCTCGGCAAGCCCAAAATTATATACAATGCAGTAGGGCAGATTTTTTAATTCATTTCTGCAAGAATCGTGCTTAGTGTTTGTTGATTGATGACAACTGGGTATTTCATCTTCAATGATTCTATCCACTTGTTTTCAAGCTCAAGTTGGTAGTCATTTACCATCATTCCCTTTGCTTGATCGAATGATTTTATTGAGGGATCCTTATGCGTTTTTACTACAATAACAAACGTAGATGATTTGTCACTTTCATTTAGGGAAATGCCTGAAACAAAACCCGGTTGGGCGTTTTGGCTTCCTACTCCCATCAATTCACTTGCTTCAAAACGTCCTGTATCAATCAATGCAATCTCACTGTAATTTTTTTTGATATTGTCAAATGATTGATCAATCAAATATTCGTTGCGGATTTTTTCTGCTGTTGCATTATCAGGAACAGTTATGATGATTGCTTGTGCCGATTGTTTCCAATTGTATTTATTTTTATTGGCTTGATAGAATTGCTTTAATCCGGTTAAATCATTGGCTGACTTGCGCCAAATTTTTTTGTCCATTATTTCAAATAGCAAATTTCCTTCTTTGAAATCTTTGAGCTGTTCTGCAAACGAAGGATTTAATTCAGCAAGGTGGGTTTCAATAAAGTTCTTTTCTTTTGTATTGATTCGTTTTGAAATGGCGATTTTGTACGCATTTTCTTTAAATGCCGAAACCGCAAGCTCTTTTCTATTGTCCAACAGGATCTTTTCCTTAATGGACATTTCCGCCAGTTTCAACTCTTTTTCAGGGGGTATTGCAGAAAGTCGCTTCACAATGTGAAAACCATAATCTGTTCTAAATACTTCAGATACCTCGTTGTCTTTTTTCAAACCGAAGACATTGATTTCAAAAATCTGATTAAATTTTCCTACTTCTATGTCTTGCATTACGCCGCCACTATTTGCTGAACTCGCATCATCAGAATGGATTAATACCAAAGAGTCGAAATTGGCGCCTTGCATAATCAAGGAATGAATTTCATCTGCGAGCAGTTTTCTGCTGCGCATTTCTTCATTTGTTGCATTTTCCGGTATGGATATTAAAATTTGAGCAGCATGCATTTTTCCAAAGGCATTTCTGCTGCTTTTTCGTTTGAAAAAATGAATGCCAGCATCGCTTTTTATTGCACCAGATGTTTGCTGGTCTTTTAATGAATACAGTGTGTTCTCAAATGAATAGGGTAGTGTAAATGCAGTAATAAAACCGAGATATCCCCTGTTTTGATTAACTTCAACAGCATCTGAATACTTAATTGCCAAAGCTTCGAAATCTTCTCCCAGCAAGAGTTTAGCTGAGATTTCTGTTGCTATTTCATTCGCCAAGTTTTTTTCTTTCTCAGAAACAGGAACACTCAATTCCATGCTAGGGTCTTTCCTATACGCAATGAAAATATGCTGCACCTCAAGGTCTTCTTGCATTCTTTTGTGTGCTTCAAGAATAAGTTTATTTAACGTGTCCTGATCCATTAAATAATTGGCTTGGATCTGATCCTTGTATTCTTTCAATTCTGACTTCATTCTTTGAAGTGTGTCTAACTTCATGTCATAAGCTGCTTGCACTTTCAGTTTGAATCGAATGTATAGATTCAAATAATTTTCAACAGCCAGTCTCTTGTCTGTTGTGTCTAAGTTGTTCTTTTGGAATGAATTTAAGAACTCTTGTTTGGATACTTTTTTATTTCCATAAGAAAAAATCGTTTGTGCCTCAACGGGTGTTTTAAGGAAGCAAAACAACAATATGGGTAGAAATATTTTCAAGGTCTTATGGTTGTTTAGTTGATTTTTTCTTGAACTCTATAAAATCATCAACTTGTAAATAAGTCAGTTTTTTTGCAACGATATTTTTGTCTTTGTCCAACAAATAAATCATTGGTGTTTGATAGATGTCATACAGTTGGCGATAGCCGGGTTTATTGTCTTTGTAAATGGCATCCTTCGTTTGATCGGTCTGATATATATGGATCCAGCCTTTCAGCTTGTTTTCCCTGATGTATTTTAACCAATTGTCTTTTCCGCCATCCGTCATAACACCAACAAGTTTAATGCCTTCCTTCTTCCATTTATTTTGGTAGATGGAGTCTATCCTTGGTACTTCTTCCTTGCAATGTCCGCATGTTGGATCCCAAAAGCAAATAACGGTAAATGGAGCTTGGGTTTCATACAAGGAGAACTTTTTCCCGAGTGTGTCAATCATGGGAAGTTCGGCAGCTTTCATGCCAATTACATTCGACATCAAATTATATCCCCTGTCGAAAATGAACTTCTTGTATTTTTCATTCATCCAACTGTCTGCTTGTCCAGACAAGAAATATTTTTCAAAAAGATGAACAAATATGGCATCCTGCCCCATGAATTTTGGATTGACGTATTTTTCAGCAAGGCTCGACAATACATATTTGAACATTTCCTCGTTTGGCTTAGCAGCTGCGAGCATCTTGTCAGAATAGATGTTGATAGAGTCGGGTACTTGAGGGAGGATTTCATCATAATACTTGTCAAACCTACCTTGTAAAACAGGTGTTCTGATCAACCTGTCGTCTGTGAATGAAATGCCATCCCAATAATGATTCTTATAGTATTGATAGGCAAATGTACTATCATATTTTCCTCCAGGATGTTCGCTTGCAGGAGGAATTGTTGGTTCTTTTAGTATGTTGAAAATGGCTGTGAGCAAAAGTTTTGGGTTTTTCTTCTGAAGGTCATCACGGTAGGCTTGCATTTCCTTACCCAGTGCATTTATTTTTTCCTTGTTTGAAATGGAGGCTTGGTCATTGGCATTTTCAGTCATCCCTTTTCTCAATTGGGCAACTTGATTGCCAATATCATATGACTTTTTTTGATAGTCATTAAAAACGGTATTGTCTGTAGATCCGCTAAACACAACACTTTTAACAATATTTGAAGTGTCAGCGCTTACGCTGAATTCTTGTTGTTGATCCATAATGCATTCTATCCAACCATTTTTTTCAGGGAATACAATCATGTAAACACCGCCTTGTAATTTTTTGGGACCAGTAAATTCTGCCATTCCAGTGGGAGAAATTTTCGCCGAATCAATTAGGTACTGTTTGCTTCCAAAATGATAGGCCAGGTACAAATATCCTTTGTTGAAGGGTTTGATATTGGCTTTGATAGAAAACCCGTTTGATTTTTTTGCTACTTGTGTTGTTTGTGGATTAGTTGTAGCTTTTTTAGGCAATGTCGTTGTGCTTTGGGCTACAAGGTTGAATAAATTGAAAGCAACTAAACAAGTGGTAAATATGAAGCGCATGGCGTGTTATTTATACAAAATTATCAATTATGGTAGAATATGCAAGTAGGTTGCAACTTTGGTGACTGTAAATTTAACATATTGAGAAAATACAGAATTATCTTTTTTACTTTTTTATTAAACAAGGGTTGCTCTATGCTGCTTTCCATAGCTTTGCATTTCAATAAAAGTAGATGAGTAAAATCAAAAATAAAGTTTTGAAAAACCTTGAGGTGACCGGATATGCTGCTGGGGGCAAATCAATTGCTAAATTAGAGGGTAAAGTAGTTTTTATAGAAGGTGCTGTGCCTGGAGACGTGGTTGATGTAAGGTTGTCGAAAAACAAGAAAGATTGGGCTGAAGGTAAGGCCATACGATTTGAAAGTTTGTCGCAGGACAGAACGGTTCCTTTTTGCAAGCATTTTGGTGTTTGTGGTGGGTGTAAATGGCAGATGCTTCCTTATGAAAAGCAGCTTCAGTATAAGCAACAGGAAGTGGCAGATCAGATGAAACGCATTGGCAAGGTCGACCTGCCGGAAATGCTTCCAATAGCGGGGTCCTCAGAAACCGTATATTATCGCAATAAACTTGAATTTACGTTTAGTTCAAAAAAATATTTCACCCAAGCTGAAATGGATGCAATCCCGATGCCTGAGGATGGTCCTCGTGGTCTTCCATCCATCCCCGCCTTGGGTTTTCACGTGCCCGGTTCTTTCGATAAAGTGATTGATATCGATGAATGTTTTTTGCAATCCTCTCCAACCAATGAGATAAGAAATTTTATTCGCACTTATTCATTGGGGAAAGGCGTGTCGTTTTATGATATCCGAAACCACACTGGATTGCTTAGGAACCTGATGGTGCGTTTGTGCACAACGGGAGATCTGATGGTCAACCTTGTTTTTGGGGAAGATCACGAGCAGGTAAGGCTTGATTTACTCGATGCAATCAAGCAGCAGTTTCCTCAAATCACATCCTTGTATTACACGATCAATAGAAAGATGAACGACAGCTTGCAAGACCAAACGCCCATTCTATATGATGGAAATCCTTTTGCGATTGAGCAATTGGGAAATTTAAAGTTCAAGGTCAGCCCGAAGTCATTTTTCCAAACGAATACGAAGCAAGCTGAGCGTTTGTATCAGATTACAAAGGATTTTGCAGACCTCGAGGGAAATGAAATAGTGTATGATTTATATTGTGGCACAGGCAGCATTGGCATATTTTTAAGTGATAAGGCACAAAAAATTGTGGGAGTAGAGGTTGTGGAAGAAGCAGTAGACGATGCCCATGAAAATGCAAGGTTAAATAACATCAACAATGCCGTATTTTTTGCAGGTGATGTGGCTGCTGTATGCAATGATGTTTTTTTTGAACAACATGGCAGGCCTGATGTTATCATAACAGATCCTCCAAGGGCCGGCATGCATGAGAAATTGGTAAACCAAATTTTGATGATGGAGGCACCTGTTGTGGTTTATGTGAGTTGTAATCCGGCAACACAGGCAAGGGACCTTCAATTACTTTCTGTGAAATATGAGGTTACTGCCATTCAGCCGGTGGATATGTTTCCCCATACACATCATATAGAAAATGTTGTTCAGTTGAGATTAAAGGATCAATCGAACATCATTGCTTAAGGTTTGTTATTTTTGTAATTCAAAGCACCATATGCAATCAGAAATTAGACCGGGCAGCTTCCAGGTACTCCCCGTAGTTATTAAAAACCTCATTATCATCAATTCTTTGGTTTGGCTTGCCCAAATGACCATTGGACGGGATTTGTTGTCTGTAGAAGACCTTTTTGCCTTGCACCATTTCAGTTCTGAACACTATGGACTTTGGCAATTTGTAACATACATGTTCCTGCATTCCTCCAGTTCGTTCTTCCACATATTGTTTAATATGTTTGCATTGTGGATGTTTGGTTCAACCTTGGAAAATCTTTGGGGTGCAGGAAGGTTTTTGTTGTTTTATTTGGCATGTGGAGTCGGTGCAGGAATAGCTCAGGCATTTGCGCTTACGTACGACATTTCCCAATACACGGCAATGTTTAATGCAGGGCAAATCAGTGCGCAGGATTTAATCATGTTGTCGAATATCCCAACGCTTGGTGCATCCGGTGCCGTAATGGGGATATTTGCTGCTTTTGCATTTACTTTTCCCAATAGTCAAATGTTGATATTGCCCATTCCATTTCCAATAAAAGCAAAATGGGCATTGCTCGGATTGGCTGTGATGGATTTAATTGGAGGCGTATCGAGCGAGTCAACTGGAATAGCGCATTTCGCCCATTTGGGGGGAGCCGCTATTGGCATAATTATTGTGATGATATGGAACAAGAAGGACAGGAATCGTTTTTATTGATTTAATTCAAATTTCGCTATGGGGTATAGAGATTATAAGACCAGCTCAGGTTCAACTATGTGGAATACATCAAATCCATTGGTGATGTTGATTATTCTGAATGCCATGGTGTTTATATTATTGAATTTTCTGAAAAGCATTTATACCTTTTCGTCACTTACGGAAGCCTTGTTTTATCAGGATATCTATCGTTTATTTGCCATGCCCGCAGACCCTATTACATTCCTTTCGCGGCCATGGACATTGTTAACCATGCAGTTTAGTGAAGTGAAGTTATTTGTTGCAATCAGTAATCTTTTCTGGTTGTGGACATTTGCCTATCTGGTACAGGATTTGGTTGGCGGAGATAAACTGATTCCGCTTTATTTGTATTGTGGAACTGTATCTGCATTGGTATTTTTTATCACAGCCAATCTGGTTTACGGAAGCCAGGTTTCTGAAGTTTATTTTACAGGTGTTGCCGCCGCAGTTCTAGGATTGGCAGTTGCCGCTGCTTTCATAGCTCCTCAATACAGGTTTTTTCCAATGATAGGAGGGGGGATTCCTCTTTGGATTATCAGCTTGGTTTATTTGTTGGTTGATGTTTCTTCGATGGCAAGAAATCCAGTGTTATTGATTCCCCACGCAGCGGCTGGGTTGATGGGCTTTACCTTTGTCAAGTTGTTGAACAAAGGGGTTGATTTAGGCGCTTGGATGAATAAATTGGCAAGAAATATAACGGCCTTATTTATCCCTAAAAAGAAGCAAGAAAACTCAATCAAGCATACTGCCTTTTATGATCAAGGGAAGAAGGAACCATTTACTAAAAAAGTTAATTTAACCCAACAGCGGATTGACAATATACTTGACAAAATTAACCAGCAAGGTTATGAGAAGTTGACGGATGAAGAAAAAAAGATATTAAACCGTGCAAGCAAAGAGGACATATAAGACATTATTTAACAATGAAAAGAAACCAATCAAATGAATAAAATCCAATATCAAGTGCCGATTTTACTGATTGCTATTTTCAGCGTGTTTGAAATTCTAGCGACATTTTCACATGTTTAAGTTCCTCAAATCCGCCACAACAGCATTTTTATTGATGCTGAATATACTGCTTGCTATATTGTTTATCGCGTGTTGTTTTGCCCCCTATTTGGATCCTCGGGAATGGTGGTTTACAGGATTTTTCGGTTTGTTTTTTCCCTACCTTTTTCTTTTAATGCTCTTTTTTTTAGTAGGTTGGTTGTTTGTACGTCCTAAATGGGCATTGATTCCCGCTATTGTATTGCTAATTGGCATCATCCCACTTTCATCGCACGTCTCATTCAAAAGTCAGGATTCATTTTCTGTGGAAAGGGGCAGTGAGCTAAGGGTTATGACGTGGAATGTCAGGAACTTTATCCCTTTTGATGAAACGGAATTCATTCCCAGTTTAAAAGAACACCATCAATTGATCTTCGAGCAGATAAAAAAATACCAACCTGATGTGATTAGTTTTCAAGAATTCCTTTCGATACCATGGCTAGGAGAGTTTGATCCATTCCTTATTTTAAAGAATGAGCTTGGATATAAGTATGTTAAGTTTGCCGGTGATGAAATATTCAAGACTGAACAAAGGTCTGGTATTGCAATATTTTCCAAAATACCATTGGTCGGGTCAGGCGTCATTGAGTATTCAGAATCTCCTGAAAATAAGCCAGAAAATACTGTTTATGTAGATTTAAAATACAAGGAAGATACCATACGATTGTACTCGATTCATTTACAATCATTTCGGTTTGGAGACCGAGAATATAAAGCCATAAATGACCTCCGTCATGAATCAAAGATAGATGTTGGCGAATCCAAACACGTGTTGCGGAGGATGAAGAATACTTTCTATTGGCATGGTGTGCAGGCAGATTTCATGAAAAGCATGATGGATAAATCTCCACACCCTGTAGTGTTAACTGGTGATTTCAATGATGTTCCTAATTCTTATGCATATTCGACACTGAAAGGGGATCTCAACGATGTTTTTTTGGAAAAGGGTTCTGGTATTGGAGCCACATTTACAAGTGCTACCTCTTCGATTTTGCGCCATTTGCCAACGTTGAGAATTGACTATATTTTTGCGGATCCTACAATTACAAGTACTCAGTTTCTGAAAGGAGGTAAAAAAATATCAGATCATGCCTTCTTGATTTCTGATTTCACCACCAAGCAGTAATTGATGGATTGTCTTAAAGGTTAAGTGTTCTGAATTTCAATGTTTATCTTTGTATCCACAAATGCCAATATGTCTACACTTAGTTTTTATAATTCACTTACAAGAAAGAAAGAAGCGTTTCAGTCCATCACACCCAATAGGGTTGGGATGTATGTCTGCGGCCCTACAGTGAGTGGCGAAAGTCACCTCGGTCATGCCCGGCCCTTCATCACGTTTGACATTGTTTTCAGGTACTTGAAACATTTAGGGTATCATGTGAGGTATGTGAGAAACATCACCGATGCGGGTCATTTTGAAGAAGAAGGGAGGGTAAGTGAAGACAAGATTTCAACCAAGGCCATTCTCGAGAAAATGGAACCGATGGAATTGGTCCAGAAATATACAAACCTATTCCATTGGGCGATGAAGGAATTCAATAATTTGGAGCCTAGCATCGAACCAACAGCTACTGGACATATTGTTGAGCAGATTGTCATGATTCAAAAGATCATCGCTGATGGGTATGCTTATGAAGTAAATGGTTCAGTATATTTTGATGTTGAAAAATACCACAAGGATTTTGGCGCCAAGGGCATGCAGTACGGCATTTTAAGCGGCAGGGTCCTTGAAGACCAATTGGAGACTACCAGAGTACTTGATTCTCAGGAAGAAAAGCGCCACAAGTTTGACTTTGCCTTGTGGAAAAATGCAGCTCCTGAACACATCATGCAATGGCAAAGTCCATGGGGAATGGGTTTCCCAGGATGGCACATAGAATGTTCTGCTATGAGCACCAAATACCTGGGAAAAGAGTTTGATATACATGGGGGAGGGATGGACCTTCAGTTTCCACACCATGAATGTGAAATCGCACAGAGTGCCGTTTGCAATCACAAGATTCCTGCTAAATTTTGGTTGCACAACAACATGATCACCATCAACGGAAGAAAGATGGGAAAGAGCTATAACAATGTGATTAAGTTGAGCGAACTTTTTTCTGGCAAACACGAAATACTTACCCAGGCATATTCACCCATGACAGTGAGGTTCTTCATCTTGCAAACACATTACAGAAGTACCCTTGATTTTGGCAATGAAGCGCTGCAGGCCTCGGAAAAAGGACTAAGAAGAATTTGGGATGCCTTTCAGTTGCTGAATAAATTTGAGGTGCCTGAAAACGTTACTGATGTTGCCATGGACAGTAACCTAGACAAGCATTGTGTTGATATTTTGAATGCATTGGATGATCACATGAATGATGATTTGAATACTGCAAAAGTATTGGCAGGATTGTTCGAGCTTGTTCCAATCATCAATTCAATGAAAGATGGCCATGTAAAATACAATGCCATCAGTGCAGCTACCATGCTGATGATGAAGGATAAGTTCAGTGTTTATCTGGTGGATATTTTTGGACTGAAAGATGAGAAAAAGCAAGATGATCAAAAGCTTTCCAGTGTATTGGAGTTGATTGCAGATATTAGAAAGGATGCACGTGCCAAGAAAGATTTTGCCACCTCTGATAAAATCAGGAATCAATTGCTTGCTGCTGGAATCCAACTAAAAGATGAAAAAAATGGAGCGGTAAGTTGGGAATTTGTTTAGTTTTTAGCACTTAACGCAAATCCCATCTTTTGTACTTGTTATCAAAAATTTATTGTTAATGCCGTATTTTTCACACCTTCAAAAAGATGAAAAACTAAAACAGGTGCTATTAAACCAGCAGCCAATCTCTTTGAAAGCGGAGAAGGATTTTGTAGCATATTTGTGTTCTTCCATCATTGGTCAGCAGCTCTCAACCAAAGTTGCTGCTGTAATTCGAAATCGTTTTTTTTCCTTGATTGACGAACAAAAAAACTTGGCGGATCAAATTATTGAGCTTGACATTGAAACGATGCGCTCGATAGGTTTGTCGCAGTCAAAAGCAGGCTACATTAAAAATTTAGCGGCATTCTCGATTGAAAATAAGACCCAATTTCCGTTGCTTAATTCGATGACTGATGATGAGGTTGTTGAATTTCTAACAAAAATTAAGGGCATTGGAGCATGGACAGTAGAAATGTTGTTGATGTTTGCCATGCAAAGGGAAGATGTATTTCCCATTGATGATTTGGGGATTCAGCAAGCGATGATAAAGTTATATCAAATTGAGGCAGACAATAAAAAAATGCTCAAGGAAAAAATGAAGCACATAGCGTCAAGTTGGACACCGTATAGAACTTATGCTTGTTTGCACTTGTGGCGCTGGAAAGACAGCTAATGAGCTTTGATAATGCTTAATATTAGTTTATCCAAATCTTCATGCATGAACAACCTATTGTTCATCCTATTCAATGACTGGTCTGAGATAGACCAATTCATTGGGTATGAGTCTGAATCGCTCGGTTTATATAAATTTATTTTTTGGTAAGTGGTATCGCCTTTATAAATCTCAATGAGATTTTTATACAACCTCAAATCATTGATGTTGGTCTGGCTGGCATAGGAACCAATGATGGTTTTTATGGGAGCAGCCAAGTCGTTTATCAATGGATGTATTTTCTGAATTTTTATATCTACTGAAGGCTGGTTGGCAATGTGTATGACATGAAACCTTATTTTTTTGTATGGGTGATTAGGGTTTGTCAGTAGAGAATCAATAATTATTTTCTGAAGCTCTAAAATCATTTCATGAACAACGCCGGCACCTGAATTGTCGAAATATCCACCATCAACAAAGTATTGGTTTTTAATGCTACCTGCTGGACTAAAATAAGGAAATCTAGCACCCAACACTACTGAAGTTGCCACTGAAATATCTTCGCCCTTGTTTAATAATTTCAGCACATCAATCCTGCTTCCAAAGACTTCCTTGTTGATTTCAATGTTGCTTACAACGGCAGGTGAACCATCCTGCATTCTTGTGCAATTGATGCAAATGATGGGTTTTTTTCTCTCATTAACATCCTTGTTGAGCAATTCAGAAAAGTCTTTTTTCATGAAGCGACTTATTGAATTTTCATGAGGTACATATTTCATGGCTTGCTCTAGTGCTACCGCTCTGTCACGTACAATTTGTACTGGGAGCAATGGCAATAAAATATCTGGACCCATTAATCGAACCAAGGGAAAGCTCAGAAAATCATTTGAAAGATAATTCTGTACTTCGTGTAGCAAGGAATCCCTGTTGTTGTCATTATAGGCGGCATAAAAAGCCATGTTCCCAAGACTTCCTCCCGACGCTCCTGAAAGGCAAAACAAATTTTCTGAGAATATCCCCTTGGTTTCTTTTTCCAACCTACTCAATACTGAGGCTGTCCAATAGGCAGATCTGGATGCACCGCCATCTGCCAATACAAAGTAGATGGGGTATTCTTTTCTCGTTTCGTCTTCGAGCTGCAAGCTCCTTTCTGAAATCCAATCTTTAAAGTAGGCTTTCAGCTGTTGCCTGCTTTGATAAACTTCTTTGTCCGTATTGGATTTTGATAGCAACACACGATGCGGTTCGGTGAAGTATCCGCCGATGATGAGTGCCGCTATGAAAATGAAGTGAAAATTTATTTTCTGTTTATTGGAGAACAAGGCAAGTATATTTCCTGCTCCAAGTAAAATTCCAAATGACAATAAGATGATGGGAAGAGAAGTGATGTATCGTGAAAACGATAAAGAGAAAATGGCAGATACGTAAACAATCAATCCTAATAGCGAAAAGCTTGCGAATAAAAAGAATATATTCTTTTCAGTCTGAACTAAGATTTCCATTTTGAGTGGATCCTTTCTTCTTGCCTTATCAGTAAAAATCCAAAGGATAAAATTTCTGTATTGCTGCCTGGCTTTGTTTAACAGTTCTTGCGTTGGTAGTTTGTTTCTGGTGATGTTGGTTTGACTAATTTTTCGCCTGGTAACCACTACAAAAAGATAGCCTATTTGTATGATAGGCAAGAGGATTATGTAGGTGTTAATTGAGTTGATGGCAACCATAATTCCAATTATTAAAGCATAAGCAACCCAAATTATTTTTCTGTACCTTATTAGCTGATTTCTGTCTTTGTGATTTTTTAGTTTTTCCAAAAATGGGTGTAACGTAATAAACAGGATTACTGAAGCGATAATGATACCAAGGTGTATGATTGGTGTATTTTGGTTGAATTTAATGATGGATAATGCAATGATGATAATGGTGAAACAAAAGAATCCCAAAATTCTTGGGGTTTTGTATAATTCGTCTTTTGCCTTATGAAAAAGGTTGTCGTTGTTGTATGCAATCAACCGTGATGTATACCAAGTAATTAAAACCCAAAAAAGCAACCCGATTATAAAGAACAATCCCGTCTGCCTTGATCGAAGTCCTGTAATTAAGATGTCTTTCCCCTGTATGAAGTCAGTGAAGAAAACGTAACTGATTGCCAAAAAAAGGATGCCCGGGAAAAACACCCAGATAACCTGAAGCAGGATTGCCAGTCTTTGTAAAAGTTTGTTTATTCTGCGGATCACATAAAGAATTTGTTAACTAAAATTACAAATTTTAATGTCACCTCTATTTTCATAAATCCATATTTGGTTTTATTCAGGCTGAAGTTCTTTCCAAAGAATATCTTTTAACTTTTGAAGTCCCATGCCAGATACAGAAGAAATGAAAATGTGCGGAATTTTTGTGGGGAGTTCCTTTTCTATAGCCACTTTTAGCTCATCATCAAGCATGTCGCTTTTGCTTATGGCAATGATGAATTTTTTATCCAACAGTTCCGGGTCATATTTTTCTAGTTCGTTGAATAATATATTCAATTCTTTTTTATGGTCCATGCTGTCTGCCGGCACCAAAAATAGCAATACCGGATTTCTTTCAATATGGCGTAGGAAACGATGCCCTAATCCGCGCCCTTCCGCTGCTCCTTCAATGATACCAGGAAGATCTGCCATGCAGAACGACCTCCCCTCGCGGTATTCAACCATGCCAAGTTGCGGGGTGAGTGTTGTAAACGCGTAATCGGCTATTTTAGGGGTAGCTGCTGTAATGGAAGAAAGCAATGTTGATTTTCCTGCATTTGGAAATCCTACCAATCCCACGTCTGCTAGAACTTTCAGTTCTAATACCTTCCACCCTTCAGATCCACCCTCTCCTGGTTGGGCATAATCAGGTGCTTGGTTAGTTGATGTTGCGAAATTCTTGTTGCCGAGACCGCCTCTACCACCTTTTACCCAAACAAATTCCTGGCCATCTTCCAATATTTCACCATCTATCGTGTCAGTTTCCTCATTTTTGGCGATGGTACCCAACGGAACTTCAATAATAATGTCTTTTCCATCCCTTCCTGTCATGTTGTTTTTATTGCCACCTTGTCCGTCTTCGGCAATAACATTTTTGTAGTATCTAAGGTGCAGCAACGTCCACAGATGTTTATTTCCCCTGAGTATGATGTGTGCACCTCTACCGCCATCGCCACCGTCTGGACCAGCCATTGCGTTAAATTTAGTGCGCATAAAGTGCTTGCTGCCTGCTCCGCCGTGCCCACTTTTGCAAAACACCCTGATTTGATCAACAAAATTCGATTTTTCCATAACTGGTGCAAGTTAGTTAATTTAACTGATGACACATAGGTGTTCAATCAAGGGATGCATCACTTCACAAATTTTCAATAACTTTGAATCATAACCATTTACAATGAAATTCCTTCCTACACTCTTCAAGGTTTTGCGCAATAAATTTTTGCTTGCAACAATTTTTTTTGTGTTGTGGGTCCTGTTTTTTGACCACAACAGTTTTTTTCAAAATCGCCAGTATCGGAGTGAATTGAAGACGTTGACAGACAATAAAAAATATTACAAAGAGCAAATCGAAAAGACGAAAAAGGAAATTGAACTCATTAAAACAAGTCCTTTGTGGACTGAAAAAATTGCAAGAGAGAAATATTTAATGAAGAGAGAAGGAGAAGACATTTTCGTAATTAAAGAAGATTGATATTTTTTAATACCTCATACAATAAATGAACAGTGTTGCCGTTTTTACCTCCTATTACTTGCATCATTGTTTTTCGCAAGCAATACCAAACCATCCTATTATCCTGTTGATGAACATTAAATCCAACTATCCAACACTTTACAAACTTGTTAAATAGTTGATTATGAACTCATTAATAACAGAATCTATGTTACGTTACCTTTACAATGAAATGTCTGCCGAAGAAAGTAAACATTTTTGGTTTTTCTTGGAAAACAATCCCTCTTCAATGCAACAGTTTGTGTTAATGAGAGAAGGGATGGAGTGTTTGTCTTCAATTTCTTATTCGCCCAAAAAAAAGAATATAGATAAAATTATTTCTTACGCTTCAATTGATGGTTTGTCAATGCAATAGACACAAAATCGTTGTAACTTCCGCCCCATAGACATGCTATGAAAAGGAAAGAACGTTACGACATTGTTATTGATCATTTTCAAAAAAATATTCCTGAAGCAGAAACAGAGTTGTTGTATGACAATCCTTTTCAGTTGCTTGTGGCTGTGATTCTTTCAGCGCAGTGTACAGATAAGCGCGTTAACTTAACAACACCTGCCATTTTTCAACATTTCCCTGGTCCGGCTGAAATGGCTGAAACAGATTTCGACAACCTGTTTCCGTTGATACGCAGCATTTCATATCCTAACAACAAAACAAAGCATCTTATTGGAATGGCCAAAATGCTCATGGCCGATTTTAATGGTGAAGTACCTATGACCGTTGATGAGTTGGTTAAATTGCCCGGTGTTGGCAGAAAAACAGCCAATGTAATCACCTCCGTAATTGATCAACAGCCCAACATGGCAGTGGATACGCATGTATTCAGGGTTTCCGCAAGGCTTGGATTAACCCGGGCTGCAAAGACCCCACTGGCAGCAGAAAAGCAGTTGATCCGCAACATTCCTACAGAACTAGTTCACAAGGCACATCATTGGTTGATTTTGCATGGTAGGTATACTTGTTTAGCAAGAAGTCCTAAGTGCACTGAATGTGGATTAACCAGCCTGTGTTTGTTTTTTAAGAAGCAACAGTCAACTAAATAAATTTCCTTTACTCTTTTTGACAAATGACTTTTTGCCTTTTCTCATTTATATTGCTATCTTGAGTCACAAATCATTTTATGAAATTGATAACCAAGATTCAGCTATCGGCAATGATGTTCATGCAGTTTTTTGTATGGGGGTCATGGTATGGACAAATGAGCAAATACATGACGGATAAGCTAGGTGCATCTGGAGAGCAAGTAGGAAGTGCTTATGCAGCATTTTCCATTGCCATGATTGTTGCTCCTTTCTTCGTCGGTATGTTGGCTGATCGTTTTTTTCAAGCTCAAAAAGTGTTGGGTGTATTGAATTTGTTGGGAGCAGCAATTTTATTTTGGTTGACGAAAGTAACTGATCCCAATTCCTTTTACTGGGTAATGCTTCTTTATTGCTTGACCTTTGCACCAACCATTGCATTGACAAGTTCAATTTCCATGAGATTGATGTCCAATCCTGAGAAAGAGTTTCCTGCCATCAGGGTATTTGGAACAATTGCATGGATTGCGGTTGTAAACCTGGTGGGATTTATGGGAGTTGGTGATAAGGTGATGATTTTTCAGATTGCTATGGTGTCTGCCGCTTTTCTTGGATTAACAGCATTTCTATTGCCTTCCATGCCACCAACTTCTACAGGCAAAACTACTTTCGCACAGATTATTGGTAAGGATGCCTTTGTTCTTTTCAAGGATCGCTCATTCTTGTTGTTTTTCATCTCTTCTATACTGATTTGTATTCCACTTTCATTTTATTATACATGGGCCAATCCTTCACTTACTGATGCATATAAAATTGCATTCCCAAGTGGAAATCCCGCTTCTTTTAAAATAGAAAACAAGATGTCGCTTGGACAAGTTTCTGAGGTGTTGTTCATGTTGTTGTTGCCTCTAGCGTATGGCCGATTTGGGGTGAAGAAAATTCTGATTGTTGGCCTCTTGGCGTGGATGATTCGATTTGCATTCTTTGGATATGGCAATGCCGGGGCTGGTGAGTGGATGCTCTATGCTGCAATATTGTTGCATGGTGTTTGTTATGATTTCTTTTTTGTCAGCGGCATGATTTATACAGACAACAAAGCAGGTGATAAAATAAAATCTCAAGCACAGGGCTTGATAAGCCTTGCTACGTATGGATTGGGGATGTTTATTGGATCCATCATTGCTGGTAAAGTAAAGGACATGTATACTGCAAAAAATGCTGCTGGTGTTGATGTAACCAATTGGTTGAATGTATGGTCAGTTCCTGCAGGCATTGCGGCTGTCATTCTAATATTATTCATGCTTTTTTTCAAAGATCAAAAAGCCAAACAAGTTTAATTTTTTGCTATCCATCATCAATAACTAAATATCTAAACAACTAAACTCCTTTTATGGTAAAACTAGCTATGCTCGGATCGGGATTCATTGGAAGGTTTTATGCAGATTCAATTCAAGGTCTTAGGAGCAAGGACAAGATTGTATCCATTTATTCAAGAAGAGAGTCGCAGGCCAAAAAGTTTGCCGATGATTACGGGTGCGATCAATATACGACAGACATGGAAGCGGCCATTTCGAATCCTGATGTTGATATGGTCTGCATCTCTCTACCAAATAACTTACACGAAGAGGCTGTGATGCTTTGTTGCAAGCACAAAAAGGCTGTCATTACGACCAAGCCCCTCGGAAGAAATGCAATGGAAGCCAAGCGCATGCTGGAAGCAGTGGAGAAGGCCGGTATTTTCAATGGGTATCTGGAAGACCTTGTTTACACACCCAAGTTTATTAAGGCACATGCAAGTGTTCAGAGTGGCGCATTAGGAAGAATCCTTTGGGCCAAATCCCGTGAAACACATCCTGGCCCGCACAGTGAATGGTTTTGGGACTTGGAACAGGCTGGCGGCGGTTGTATACTCGATTTAGGTTGCCACTGCGTGGAGATTACAAGAAGTTATATAGGCAAGGATATCAAGCCAATAGAGGTTATGTGTTGGTCTGATACACAGGTAAAACCCATTGAGGCAGAAGACCATGCCATTGGTTTGGTAAAATATGAGAATGGCGCCATCGGGCAGTTTGAAGTAAGTTGGACTTTCAGGGGTGGATTGGATTTACGGGATGAGGTAATGGGCACTGAAGGAACCATTTGGGTGAACAGCTTTTTGAGAACAGGATTCGAAATGTTTACTACAGGAAAGGGTGCTGATTATGTTGCCGAAAAAGCTGAATCCAATTCAGGTTGGTTGTTTCCAGTAGGGGATGAGCTAAATGAACTTGGTTATAACCACATGTTTTTTGATATGTTTGATGCCTTTGAAAAGGGCACTAAGCCAAGAGAGATATTTTATGATGGGTATGTGGTAAACTCAGTATTGGATGCTGCTTACCGCAGTTCCAAATCTAAGCAATGGGAGCCTGTTCAATTGGAAGATTGGCGCGGTCAGGTTGGACTAACCAAACCAAGTACTTTGGTTGAATATGATGCTGATCACTATCTCATCAAAGAGGAAATGACCCATTATGGCGAGAAGAAATTAATTTTAAAAGAGAAGATTTCTGGTAAGATTGTTGAAAAGGTAGTTAAATAATGCAACGGTGATGAACATTATCATATATTCATCAATAGCCTGGGTTTAAACCCCAGGCTATTGAATTTTGATGGGTATCTCAAAATAAAATTTCTTTCAAATGATTTTCAGACAACCCAATATAAGGACTTGGTTGAATTAGGTGTTTTTTCAGGTCTAGAGGCAGGTCATTTAGGGAACTGTCATCATCAATAATTATAAAAGCTTCATCAATCTTGTTATGGTTGAACCATTTCAGGATTTCATCCTTGCGGCTCATTCTGCAGCTGTTTTCAGGCAAGGCTTTCAATGCTGAAATTTCAATTCCCCGATGTTTGAAAATGTTTTTCCATTCCTGAATGGTGTAATTCGATTTGTGGGATGTAGTAAGTATAACAGTGTCATTTTCAGAAATTATTCGCTGAAGCGTGACGCATGCAACTTTGCTGAATGCAGGAAATCCATCATCCAGCAGATCTGGGGTTTTCCAACTTTTAGCAGGAACCATTACTCCATCAATATCCAAAAAAATTAACATAGTTTCCTAAAATTATTGCTTATTTCATAATTGCCAAAAGTGATTCAACAGAAATATTATTGAAAAATGCATCCTGTTGATTGAGTAAGTTGATTTTGGTTGTTGAATCCCAGTCATTTTCATCAAAATCTATTGAATTCCAGGAAATTTCCTGCGATGCTGTTGTTCGAAAAGATTTCGTTATTGGAACATGAACATCTGCCAATAAAGAAGCGAGATATCGGTGGTGTCCATCACAAATCAATCCATTGTCAATTTTTATTTCGGCAAATTTAATTCCAATTTTCATTTTTTTGTAAAGCCGCCTTATGATGGGTAAAGACATCTTTATTTGCGATGAGCGATATTCTATATGATGATTATCAATGAAATTTAGAATTAATTCTTTTGTAATTTTTTCCATGTTGATCTTGGATGAAAGAATATTTTTCAAACAAAGATCAACTTCTTCAATTTTATAGACACGTGAAAATAAGCACATTTGGAACAGATTTTTCTGTTGCAAATGTGTGAAAACCACAACTGAATTATTTATTTTTTGAAGGCAGACCGAAGATTGATTCCATCTGCTGACTCCATCCCCAATAAAATTTCACGCGGCTGTTCTATTTTTCATTTTTCATTCTTCATTTTTCATTCTTCATTTAAAGATATTTCCTTATCTCTAGTATCAATTCTCCTTTTGTAATTGGATTTCCCTTGATTTTATTGAATCCTTTTGCATCAACAAAATAGACATCCCTGATAATTTTAATCAGTTGTCCGTTGTTTATTTCAGGGATTAAAATGGTATCGAAATTTGAAAGCATTTCTCCAAGATTTTTAGGGAAAGGCCTTAGGTAACGGATGTGCGCATGAGACACTTGATGCCCTTCGTTGATCATGTCTATCACAGCACTCTTGATAGATCCAAATGTGCTTCCCCAGCCCAGTACAAGTACTTTACCCTTGTCTGCACCACTATCGATTGTTTGATCAGGGATGTAGTTGGCAATCATATCAACCTTGGCTTGTCTTGTTTTAACCATGTGCTCATGGTTGTCTGGCTCGTAGTTTACATTGCCTGTGATATCCTGTTTTTCCAGACCACCAATTCTGTGTTCGAGTCCTTTTGTTCCTGGTACGGCCCAAGGTCTTGTTAGCTTTTCATCCCTTCTATAAGGTTGAAACTTGGTTTCGTCATCCGCCAACCCCAATTTGAATTTCACTTCAATAGGGGCAAGGTCTTCTTCTTTAGGGAACATCCAAGGTTCTGCACCGTTGGCAATGTATCCGTCGCTCAAAAACATCACCGGAACCATGTGCTGAAGGGAAATGCGCGCTGCTTGGTAAACGGCATCAAAACAGTCGCTTGGTGTTGATGCTGAGACTACTGGCATGGGACATTCGCCGTTTCTGCCGTAATAAGCCATTAATAAATCACTTTGTTCAGTTTTGGTAGGCAATCCAGTTGATGGCCCACCGCGTTGAACGTCAATGATGAGCAAGGGGATTTCAAGCATTACTGCTAAACCGATTGCCTCACCCTTCAATGCGAGTCCTGGCCCAGAGGTAGTTGTTACTGCCAACGAGCCTCCATAAGCGGCTCCGATGGCAGAGGTGATGCCTGCAATTTCATCTTCTGCTTGGAATGTTTTTACATTGAAGTTTTTGAGTTTGCTCAGGTCGTGTAAAATATCGGAAGCAGGTGTAATGGGGTAGGAGCCAAGGAAGAGGGGTAAACCACTTTTTTGTGCTGCTGCAACCAGACCCATTGATAGTGCTTGATTTCCCATGATGGAACGGTACGTTCCTGGTTTCATTTTTGCCTTTTCTACCGTATATCTTGTGGTGAAGGTTTCTGTGGTATCTCCAAAGTTATAACCTGCTTGAAGTGCTTTCAAGTTGGCGTTTAAAATATCATCTTTCTTCCCAAATTTTTCTTTAAGGAAGCTTAACGTACTTTCCATATCTCTGTTGTACATCCAATAGAGGAAACCCAGCACGAACATGTTTTTGGCCCTGTCTTTTTCTTTGGTGCCAAGGGTTATTTCTTTAAGGGCTTCGCGGGTCATTTTGGTAACATCCATTTTGATTAGCTCAAATCCATCCAAGGAATTGTCGTCTAGCGGGTTAACGCCATCCGGATAATTCGCCAATCGGAGGTTCCTCGAATCAAATCCATCTACGTTGGCGATGATTTTACCCCCTTTTTTGATGGCTTTAAGGTTCGTCTTTAGCGCGGCAGCGTTCATTGCAACCAATACGTCGCAGAGGTCACCTGGGGTATAGATGGCATCACTTGAAAACCTGAGTTGGTATCCACTCACCCCTGGAATGGTGCCTTGAGGTGCACGTATCTCGGCTGGAAAATCGGGGAATGTGGCAAGGTCTATTCCAAGAAGGGCTGTATTATTCGTAAACTGGCTGCCGGTAAGTTGCATGCCATCTCCACTGTCACCTGCAAATTTGATTACAATATCATTCAGTAATTCTTCTTTTCTCTGTGTCATATTATATATTTATCCTGTGTACTTTTTGAAGTTCGTAAATTCATCGCAATAATCAGCAAAGAATTTTGTGAAATTTTAAGGTCTTTAACGTAAAATGGGCTTAGTTAATCGCTGATTTTAATTAATTTTAAGGTACAAAATTACTTAACATGTCGCTATTTAATTCAAGCAATCCAACGTTAACAGAAAAATCCTTTAATAGGTCAATGGCTATACCTGGAATGGATACCATGACGGTAAAAGGAACGTTGAATCGATTCGGTTTTTTATTTTTAATGGTTATGGCTTCTTCCTTTTATGTGTGGAATGAAGCCAGCGTAGGGAACAGTGTGCAGGGCTACATCATGGGCGGTGCAATTGGCGGATTTGTATTGGCTTTGGTGCTTATTTTCAAACAACAGTGGGCGCAATATTTGGCACCAGCTTATGCCTTGTTGGAAGGATTGGTTGTAGGTGGTATATCTTCTGTTTACAACAACGCATTTGCAAAAATAGCACCTGGTATCGTAATGCAGGCGGTTGTTCTTACTTTCGGAACGGCCATTGCCATGTTTGCACTCTATAAATTTGGTGTCATTCGTGCAACTGAACGTTTCAAATCAATTCTTTTTGCTGCAATGGGCGGAATCATGGTGTTTTATCTGA
This sequence comes from Chitinophagaceae bacterium, assembly GCA_044350285.1. Taxonomy (GTDB): domain Bacteria; phylum Bacteroidota; class Bacteroidia; order Chitinophagales; family Chitinophagaceae; genus Pollutibacter. The sequence continues at coordinate 45,530 of JBILHX010000007.1, forward strand.
TTACATTTGTTCTTTCCCTATTTGATGTGGAAATACCAATGATGCACCAAGGAAGTTGGATGAGCATTGGAATTTCCTTGGTGATTGTTGTGGTTGCCGCCATGAGTTTAATCCTCGATTTTGACAGGATTGAGCAAGGTGCCGCCATGGGAGCCCCTAAGTACATGGAATGGTTTTGTGCATTTGGATTGCTAGTAACCTTGGTATGGCTTTATGTTGAGATCCTTCGTTTGTTGGGTAATCTCTATGGTCGACGCGACTAACATTCTTAACTGCACGTATGAAAATATTTTTGACCTTATTTTTATTCACCTTTTGTGTTTTCAGTTCGAAAGCACAAAAGGTTTTTTCTGTTGATTATTCAAATCAAGCAGACGTAAAAGTTTTTGTGGTAAAGTATGAGAATCAGGCTGACCTGAAAGTCTTTAAGGTGAAGTATGAGAATCAAGCAGGGGAGAATGACGGTAAGTGGTTTTTTACACAGTATTCCAATCAGTCAAAAAAGAAAATCTATTTTGTGGATTATGAAAATCAGGCTGATGTAAAAGTATTTTTCGTTCAATACGAAAACCAAGCGGGGTGGAGAAATCAATCTAAGAAACATTATTTCTATTAAGCAGCTTTCTGAACAAAAAGTATGCATCAAAAAAAAGACCTTCCCGATAATTCGAGAAGGTCTTTTTTTATTGATAACGTTGTGTCTAGCGGTATCCATCTCCATCCAACAAGTTCCCTAATCCGCCAAGAATACTGCCTTCTTCCCTTCTGCTGGTAGTACCATAGGTTAGGATTCTGCTGGCAAGCCGGCTTATCGGAAGTGTTTGTAACCAAACTTTTCCAGGACCGCGCAAGGTCGCAAAGAACAAGCCCTCTCCGCCAAAAATGGAATTCTTGATGCCTCCAACAAATTGAATGTCAAAATCGATTGAGCTCGTATAGGCTACAACACAACCTGTGTCTACTTTCAATACTTCGCCGGGAGTTAGGTACCTTTCAAAAACATGACCACCTGCATGCACAAAAGCCATGCCATCGCCTTCCAGTTTTTGCATGATGAAACCTTCTCCACCAAACAAACCTGTACCCAGTTTACGCTGAAGTTCAATGCCTACGCTCACTCCTTTTGCTGCACATAAAAATGAATCTTTCTGGCATATTATTCTTCCGTCTAATTGTTGAAGATCAAGGGGAATGATTTTACCAGGGTATGGGGATGCAAAGGATACCCTTTTTTTGCCGTGAGACATGTTTGTAAAGGCTGTCATAAATAGACTTTCTCCGGTTAGCAACCTTTTACCTGCAGAAAAAAGTTTGCCCATCACACTTTGGTTTTGCGCTGAACCATCACCAAAAATAGTCTGCATTTGAATGCCGTCGTCCATCAATAAAAAACTGCCTGCTTCCGCAACTGCAGTTTCGTTGGGGTCTAATTCAACTTCTACATATTGCATTTCCTCCCCGATAATTCGGTAGTCTATTTCATGATTTGATCGTGTACTGAATTGGTCCATATAGTTTTTTTGTTTTTCTGAGATGATTTTTTTTAACAACTGGTTGCATGGGGTTGAATGAAGAATGAAGAATGAAGAATGAAGAATGAAGAATGAAGAATGAAGAATGTTGGCTCAACAACTAAACACCTCAACAATTTAAGGGCTGTTTATTTTTCATTCTTCATTTTTCATTCTTCATTTTTTTTATTGTTTTCCGTTCCACACTGGTTTGCCCTGAATTTTTCTTGCCAGGAACATGATGCCGGTTAAGATGAAAAAGAGTGGACCAAGCAATCCCAATAAAGAGACCCATCTTCCGTGGAAGAATTTTGTCATTGGTCTTTTTAATCTTTCTGCAATCAAGTACATGGCTGGTACAACCAACAATGTCATGAAGAATGCAAACATCAATCCCCAGATGATGGTAAGTGCCAATGGTTTCCAGAACACTGCATTATCGCCACCAAAGAAAATATGTGGATTGAGTTCAGTGAATAAGGTAATGAAATTGATGTTGAATCCGATGGCCAATGGAATAAGTGCAAGGATGGCTGCAAGTGCTGTGAGCAATACAGGGACAATTCTTGTTTTGCCAGCTTCAATGACGGCATCTCTTGTCTTCATGCCTCTTGAACGAAGTTCATCGGCAAATTCAATGACAAGGATACCGTTTTTCACTACGATTCCCGATAACCCGATGATACCAATGCCCGTTGTTACCACTGCAAAAGTTGAACGTGTTATGGCGTATCCGAGAAGAACACCAATTAAACTGAAGAAAATTTCAGACAACACAATCATGGTTTTGCTGTATGAATTGAACTGTAAAATCAAGATTAGCAAGATCAATCCAATCGCTGTAAACAATGCCGTTTGCAAGAAGGAAACCGTTTCCGCCATTTGTTCACCTTCACCTGTTTGCGCTACCACAATATCTTCAGGCTTGCCTTTGAATGCATCAATTTGCTTTTTGATTTCAGTATTAACACCTGCTGGCGTGAAGCCCTGTGAAACAAGTACATTTGAGAAGATGGTTATTACACGTTTTTGGTTTTTCCTTTTGATGCTTCCATAGGTATTGCTGAGGTCAACTTTTACCACAGAGCTTATTGGAACTTGTTTGATTTGCCCATTGGTGAAATCACGGTAAGTGATGCGCATGTTGAGCAATTCTGAAAGTGTTTTTCTTTGTTTTGCATCATTGCGGATGATGATTTTATATTCCTCTTCACCTATTTTCAATTTGGAAATTTCTTTTCCAAACAAGGCTGTTCTTATTTCCATGCCTATTTGTCCAGTTGAAATACCTTGCATCAATGCCCTTTCCCTGTCGATACTGATGCCAATTTCTGGGTTCGAGAAATCGATGTCAATTTTCAATTCTTCCACTCCTGGTATGCTTTTGTCATTGAGATAATTTCTCATGTTAATCGCAGTGGTTGTGAGTGATTCAAAATCATCACCAGAAATTTCAATATTGATGGGAGCTTGGGTTGGTGGCCCATTGCTTTCTTGTGCGATGCTGATTTCTGCTGATGGAATCCCTTTCAGTACAGATCGGATTGAGTCAAGGTATGGAAGCGTAGTTTTGCCATGTCTTTCTTCAAACGGAACAAAGGAAACTTGGATTCTTCCGAGTTCTGGCCTGGTACTTCTGTCACCACTGTTCGGGTCACTTGCTCCAACTGCTACGTTCGCAATTACACTTTCTACCAATGGATTGATTTGTCCGTTCGCAATTCCTAATACACTGTTGATTTTCCCTTCCAGCAAGTTTGTTACTGAATCGGTATATTTTACATCAGTACCGGCTGGCAACTTCATATATACGTAGATGGTATTTGGATCTCCTGATGGGAACAATACAACTGGCACATTCCTCATGCCGAAAAATACAAAGGAAAAGATGAGTAAGGCAAATGTTGCGATGAGCATTTTGACTGGTCTCCATCCTTTTGTGGTCCAACGCAACAACTTCTCATAACTGTTCATCATCGCAGGAAGTAACTTGTCTTGAAAAACACGGATTGCATCAGTCAACACATAGGCATTCAAGATCATCAGTCCCGCAAAACAGAGTAATAAATTTCCGACAAATCTGTATGAGGAAACATCATTCATGTAACCTGGTACATCTATCAACAATCCAAGACCAAATAGAACCCAGAATACAGGGTTTTTGAAAATGGCTGATTTCTTTTTCTTGTCGTTGTGTTCATGTGTCATGAAGTCGGCCGCAAAAACAGGATTCATGATGTAGGCAACGATGAGCGATGCCGTTAGCGTAAAGATGAGCATGACCGGAAGGTAGATCATGAATTTACCGATGATTCCTGGCCAGAACAACAGTGGTACAAATGGCGCAAGTGTGGTAAGTGTTCCGGCAAGTACTGGAACAAAAACCTCTCCAGCTGCGTATTTGGCAGCATCTGGCGCGCTGATTTTTCCGTTGCCTTGTGCGAAGATCCTGTGTGTGTTTTCTATCACCACAATGGCATCATCCACTACAATCCCTAGTCCAAATAGCAGCGCAAATAGCACGATGAAGTTGAGGGTGATGTTTGATCCGATGATTACATCAGCAGAAGGTAAAAGGATGAATGCAAGGAACATACTGAGCGGAACGGAGAGCGCCACGAAGAATGAATTGGTTACTCCCATGAAGAACATCAGGATGATCATCACCAAGATAAATCCGATTACAATTGAATTTACCAATTCGTTGAAAGCTGCTCCTGCTTTGATGCTTAGGTCTCCTGTGATTTTTATGTTGAGGTCCTTCGGAAATACATCTTTCTTCATTTCATCAACAATGTTGTTGATTTTTTCTGATGCATTGATGAGGTTTTCGCCGGAACGTTTAATGATGCTCAGTGTTACCACATTTTTACCATTCAAACGTGCATAGCTTTCCTTTTCTTTAACAGTGTCTGTAATGTTGGCTAGGTCTTGCAAGTAAAAAGGAGATCCGTAAACATTTTTTACAATAACATTTTTTAAATCCAGCGCTGATTTGAATTGTCCGTTTACACGCAAGGTCCTTCGCTGGTCACCTACCTCAAGCAGTCCACCAGAGATATCGTTGTTTT
>JBILHX010000074.1:0-15713 GCA_044350285.1 Chitinophagaceae bacterium
AATGCAGGTGGATTGGGCATGGTGGCCATTGGTGTTGGCGGTGCTGATGCATGTGATGTTATGGCAGGCCTAAGCTGGGAATTGCTCATGCCAAAACTAATCGGCATCAAACTTACAGGCAAATTAAGTGGATGGGCTTCTCCAAAAGACGTCATCTTGAAAGTTGCTGGTATTCTTACCGTTAAAGGAGGCACCAACGCCATTGTAGAATATTTTGGCGAAGGAGCCACGAGCATGAGTTGTACCGGTAAAGGAACGATTTGTAACATGGGCGCTGAAATCGGAGCAACCACGTCAACATTTGGTTACGATGAAAGCATGAGCAGATACCTAAAAGCAACAGGAAGAACAGCTGTTGCAGAAGCAGCAGATGCCGTTAAATCATATTTGACCGGTGATGACGAAGTTTATGCCAACCCTGAAAAATATTTTGACAAGGTAATCGAGATAAACCTGAGCGAACTTGAACCGCATATCAACGGACCATTTACGCCAGACCTTGCAACGCCTATTTCTCAAATGAAAGAAGCTGCTGCCAAAAACAATTGGCCGACCAAGGTTGAGGTTGGTTTGATAGGAAGTTGCACAAACTCTTCTTATGAAGACATCAGTCGCGCCGTTAGCTTGGCCAAACAAGTTGCGGAAAAAGGACTCAAAACAAAAGCCGAGTTTACCATCACGCCAGGTAGTGAATTGGTTCGCTATACAATTGACAGGGATGGTTTCCTTGACACTTTCGCACAAATCGGAGCTACTGTATTCGCCAACGCTTGTGGGCCTTGTATAGGAATGTGGGAGCGCATGGGTGCTGAAAAACAAGAAAGGAATACCATCGTTCACTCATTCAACAGAAATTTCGCCAAAAGAGCTGATGGCAACCCCAATACCATGGCCTTTGTGGCCAGTCCAGAAATCGTAACTGCCCTTGCCATTGCAGGTGATCTAACCTTCAACCCACTTACAGACACACTGATCAACGAAAAAGGTGAAGCTGTCATGTTGGATGCACCTACCGGAGATGAATTGCCGGCAAATGGTTTCGAAGCGGAAGATGCCGGATATCAGGCACCTGCAGAAGATGGAAGCACTGTTCAAATAAGTGTCAAGGAAGACAGCAAGCGACTTCAGTTGCTTTATCCTTTTCCAGCTTGGGAAGGAGTTGACCTCAAGGGATTGAAACTGCTTATCAAAGCAAAAGGAAAGTGCACAACAGACCATATTTCTATGGCAGGACCATGGCTTAAATTCAGGGGACATCTTGACAACATCAGCAACAACATGTTGATTGGTGCCATCAATTTTTACAATGAAAAAACTGACCACGTAAAAAATCAACTCACTGGAGAATATGCAACCGTTCCGAATACACAACGTGCATACAAGGCAGCTGGCGTTGGAAGTATGGTAGTTGGAGATGAAAATTATGGTGAGGGTTCTTCAAGAGAACACGCTGCCATGGAACCCCGTCATCTTGGAGTACGCGTTGTTTTGGTTAAATCGTTTGCAAGGATTCATGAAACAAACCTCAAAAAGCAAGGCATGCTTGCATTGACCTTTGCCAACAAGGAAGACTACGATAAAATCCTTGAAGACGACAGCATTGATGTGATCGGTTTGGAATCATTCACTCCTGGAATAAACCTTGAAGTGGTTTTAAACCACAAGGATGGCTCCAAGGAAAGCATTGTTGCTCTTCATAGCTACAACGAGCAACAGATTGAGTGGTTTAAGGCAGGTGGTGCATTGAATGTAATCAGGGCTAACTCAAAATAAGTCGAATAATTTTAACGCTTAACTGTAAAAAGGTCCTGATTTTCTCAGGACCTTTTTTTTGTATTCCAATTAATCTATAATAAGATCTCAATAAATAAAGTTACATTGAGTTAGACTGAATCTAAATTATAAGATGAAACAGATTTTACTGCTTTTGCCTTTCTTTTTGTTGATATCCTGGCAACAACCCTATTTGTTCGACAATTCAGTAAATCCAAAAGAATATTTAAGCGAAATAAAAATTGAATTAACAAAAGAATGGCCCAAAAACAAGACCATCAACCTTGTTTTTCATGGTCATTCAGTTCCCGCAGGATATTTTAAAACCCCTGTTGTCAACACGCTTAAATCTTATCCTTACCAAGTATTGGAACAATTAAAAGGCTTATACCCACTTGCAGTTATCAATGTGATTAACACAGCTATTGGAGGTGAAAACTCCATAAATGGTGAAAAAAGATTTAAAAAGGATGTTCTCAACCACAATCCTGATGTTATTTTTATCGACTATGCACTAAACGACAGAGGTGTGGGGCTTGAGAAATCGAAACAAGCCTGGGAAAAAATGATTAAAGCAGCCTTGAAAAAAAACATCAAGGTTATTCTGTTAACCCCATCACCAGACATGGGGGTTGATATTCTTGATTCAAATACCGTGTTGAATCAACATGCGGAACAAATTAAATTGCTTTCAAACACGTTCAATGTTGGACTCATCGACAGCTATGCATTGTTCAACGAAAAGGCAACATCTGGCGACCCTGTTATAAATTATATGTCACAAATAAATCATCCAAACGAAAAAGGACATCGCCTCATTTCAAATGAAATCTTGAGATATTTTCAGTAGAAAAGCAAGTTTGAAATCAATTGAAATCATGCAAAAAAATGAAAAATAAAGGCTTTATCCTTTTCCCTTTGTTTTTTTGTTTTTCTCCCATGCCTGAACTTCCTTGGGCAAAACTTTCTGAGGAGGAGCCACCTCCTTTTTTTGAGGAATGGGACTAGCTGGCTTAACGTCACTTTGACCTTTGTCTAACTTGCCAAAAAAATACTTCTCCGTTCTTGCTATGGTACCGGTTGAAGTATTGTAAAAATTCCAAGTACCATGCTTGATTTCAGCTGACTCATGCTTGATGATTTTTTCAATCATAACATCAGGATGGTCGATATCAGGCACCATGATGGTATCATAGGGGTTAATAGGGTTCACGGATTTCCAGCTTTCCTCCCTCATGAGATCCCCCATGGTAGTGAAATATTCTTGCTTACCATCGCGGTATCCCCATTTGTAAAGCTCCCGCGCAATCAGGTCTCCCATTAAACTAAATCGCTTCCACGCACCTTCTTTTTTATCATCAACAAAATATCCTTCCTCCTCGTATCCAGGTTCACCACGGACCTCTTCCAAACGAATCACCCATGGACCTTGTTTCTTTTTTTGTTTGTCTACCCTATTAATTGTATCCCCATTGGGTGTCAGTGTATAATCAAGCCAGGCTTGACTATGAGCCGTTGAAAACAAGAAACAAATAATCAGGGATATATATAAACGCGTCATGTGTAGATTTTTTTGTTTAGAAATCTTAAATTGCAGGATACATAAAATTATTCAATTAACAGAACATGTTCACCAAACAGATCCTTAAAAATTGTTTATTCGTCAAGATATTTTTTCTTGTCATCCTAACGAACCTTCATTTCAGCTCTTTTTCACAGCCCAAAGCCAGCATTGCGGAAGAAAGGCTAAAGAGCATGCAAACCAAAATGATGAAGGCTGCAAGCAGTCAGGTAAAAGACGTAGCCTTTAGGAACATTGGTCCAGCCATCATGAGTGGCCGTGTCGATGACATCGAAGTAAATCCAATTGATCCTACAGAATTTTATGTAGCTTATGCTACAGGTGGACTTTGGCATACAACAAACAATGGACAAAGTTTTTTACCGATATTCGACAAAGAGGCTTTTATTGGCATTGGAGACATTGCCGTTGATTGGAAATCCAGAACCATTTGGGTGGGAACAGGTGAAGTGAACAGCAGCCGATCGTCTTATGCAGGGTTGGGTGTTTACAAGAGTACAGACAATGGAAAAACATGGGAATATGTAGGACTGCCAGAAACACAACATATCGGAAAAATATTGTTGCACCCAACAGATTCAAAAACGGTTTGGGTAGCATCACTCGGACATCTTTACACACCCAATAAAGAGCGTGGCGTTTTCAAAACCACTGACGGTGGAAAAAGTTGGAAGCAGACGCTTTTTGTAAACGAAAATACCGGTGCGGTTGAAATGGACATCAACCCAACGAATCCAAATGAAGTGTATGCCGCAACTTGGCAGAAAGAGCGAAAGGCTTGGAATTTTATTGAAGGTGGATTGGGTTCAGGAATTTACAAAAGCGTTGACGGGGGAGATACTTGGAAACTCAGCACCAACGCAAGTTCTGGGTTCCCACAAGGTGATGGAGTCGGAAGAATCGGAGTGGCCGTATTTCCAAAAAACCCTTCAATCGTTTATGCTGTTGTAGATAACTATACCATTAAGCCCGATACTGCGAAAGCAGATACAGGAAGGATTGCAATAAAGGACTTAAAAAACATGACCAAAGAATCGATGCTGGCATACAGCAATGTAGCCTTGGATCGGTTTATCAGGATGAATGGACTTTCAGGAGATTACACCTCCATCACCTTGAAAGAGGCCGTAGAAAAAAATAAAATTGCGCCTTCTGAATTATACACGATGCTGTTCGATGAAAATGCAGGACCAGCAGCCAACCAAATCCATGGCTGTGAGGTTTACAGAAGCAATGATGCTGGACTAACCTGGAAGAAAACGCACGAAAAACCATTGACAATTTACAATACCTATGGATATTATTTTGGGAAGATTTTTGTGTCTTCAACAAACGAAAACAAGATAGCCATAACGGGATTTAGTGCGGATATTTCAATAGACGGGGGAAAAACTTTCAGGGTGATGGACAAAGGGAATACCCATGCGGATTGGCATTCGATATGGATGAATCCTGCAAAAGATGACCATATCATTGCTGGAAATGACGGAGGCTGTAACATTACCTACGATGCTGGACTGAATTGGTTTAAAGCGAATACGCCAGCGGTTGGACAATACTATGCCATTGCCGTGGATAATGAAAAACCTTATAATGTTTATGGAGGCTTACAAGACAACGGATCTTGGTACGGTCCATCAACAAATAAGGAATCAACAGATTGGATAGACAATGGACAATATGCTTATAAGAGTTTGAATGGAGGAGATGGCATGCAAGTTCAAGTTGATCCGAGAGATCATAACATTGTATATAGTGGTTCTCAATTTGGATTCTACGCCAGGATAAACAAGCAAAAATCTGAGTCCAAGTATTTAAGGCTACCATCAGCAGGGATGAAAGAACCCAAAAACAGGATGAATTGGCAAACGCCCATTTTGTTGTCAAAACACAATCCAGACATCCTGTACATGGGATCCAACATGTTGTTTAGAAGCATGAACAAGGGTGAAACTTTTGAAAAAATCAGTCAGGATTTAACCAATGGAAAAAAAGCAGGAGACATACCTTTTGGAACGTTAACCACAATCAGTGAATCCCCTATAAAATTTGGATTGATTTACACAGGAAGCGATGATGGCGTAGTTTCAATGACAAGAGATGGAGGCAATACCTGGACAAAAATTGGCGTTCCAGATAAAAAAGGTTTAGGCGGGCTTCCTCAGGGGCTTTATATAAGTCGTGTAATTGCATCAAAATTCAAGGAAGGCCGTGTTTATGTAACGTTAAATGGATATAGAGACGACCATTTCAATGCATATGTATATTGCAGTGATGATTTTGGTGCCACCTGGAAAAAATTGGGAGCAGACTTGCCGATGGAATCAGTCAATGTTATTAGAGAAGATTCTAAATCTGAAAATACATTGTATGTAGGAACAGATGGTGGTGCTTATATAAGTACGGATGGTGGGATAAATTTCAATCAATTCGTAAACGGCTTGCCAGCATCGTTGCCTGTTCACGATATTGCGATACAAGAGAGGGAAAATGAAATCATTCTAGGAACCCACGGAAGGAGTTTGTTTGTGGGGAAACTCAAATAAAAAATGTAGAATGAAAAATGAAAAATCATACAGTCAGGGTTTCAAAGGCTGTTTTATTCTTCATTTTTCATTCTTCATTCTTCATCACTTATTCAGGCTTTAGGCCTTTTAGATAATTTATAGCAAGAGAGTAACCCGCAAGTCCCAAGCCGCAGATTGTGCCCTTCGCTTTTGCCGACACATGTGATATCTTACGAAATTCTTCCCTTCCATGAACATTAGAAATATGCACTTCAACTACAGGAGCTGGAATTGCGGCAATGGCATCCCCTATTGCAACAGATGTATGTGTATAAGCAGCTGGATTGAGTACAATTCCATCAGATGAAAATCCAGCTTGCTGAATAAAATCAACAAGTTCACCTTCTATATTGCTTTGGTAATAGTCAAGCATCACATCAGGATGGTCTGATTTTAATTTAAGAAGAAAGGATTCAAAACCTTCACTACCATAAACCCCAGGCTCTCTTTTTCCGAGGAGATTCAGGTTAGGCCCATTGATAATTGTAATCTTTTTCATTCTCTTTCACTTTCTTATTACAAAATTATTATATCGTTTTGTGCGTAGGCATCTTGTGTAATTTCTCAACAACTAAACGCCCAAACAACTAAACTAATATTTACTGCCCTTTTATCAAATTGATGAAATCATCAAAGAGATAACGGCTGTCGTGTGGACCAGGAGTGGCTTCTGGATGATATTGAACGGAGAATGCCGGTCTATCTTTCAACCTGAAACCTTCTATAGAATCATCATTCAAATTGATATGAGTGACCTCTGTATTAGATTGATTCCTGATGGCTTGGGCATCAACTGCAAATCCATGGTTTTGGGTAGTGATTTCACACACGCCAGTTATTAGATTCTTTACTGGATGGTTTAATCCTCTGTGACCATGGTGCATTTTAAATGTTGGAATGCCAGTTGCCAGTGCAAGAAGCTGGTGACCGAGACAAATACCAAATACTGGCTTCATTGTATCCAATATTTTTTTTACTGTATCAACTGCATAATCCATCGCGGCTGGATCACCTGGACCATTAGAGATGAAGAAACCGTGCGGATCAAAAGCCAACAATTCATCAAAACTGGTTTTCGCTGGATGAACGCGAACATAAGCGCCACGATCAGCGAGACATTTAATGATATTTCTTTTTACACCAAAATCAAGCACTGCAATACGAATTTCTGCGTTGGGATCGCCTACGTGATAGACTTCTTTAGTAGAAACAAGTGAAGCAAGTTCAAGACCGTCCATTGAAGGAACATCTGATAAGATTCCTTTGAGAGATTCGATATCCAGGTTATCTGATGAGATGATACAATTCATGGCACCTTTTTCCCTGACTTGGGTAACAAGGGCCCTTGTGTCAACATCCGCAATTGAAACTACATTTTGCTCAACAAGATAATTTTGCAATGAATCCGTAGCCATGATTCTGCTATAACGTTCCTCAAGGTTTCTTCCTATAAGTCCCTTTATTTTAACTGTATTGCTTTCAACATCTTCTGTTTTTACGCCATAGTTTCCTGTGTGAACGTTGTTCATGATCAGTATCTGTCCAAAATAACTTGGATCTGTAAAAACTTCTTGATAACCGGTCATTCCTGTATTAAAACACAGTTCGCCATGGGCTGTTCCTATTTTTCCGAAGGATTTGCCATGAAAAACTTGGCCATCTGCCAAAACCAATACGGCGGGTACGCTATTTGCTTCTTTATTCGACATGAATGTTAGTTTGAGTGCACAATAAAAAAGGCAGGATCAAACGACCTGCCTTTTATAGAATAACTTATGAACATTTTTTTATTCAGCGGCGGTTTCTTCAGAGGAAGCCTCAGTTGTACCAGTAGAAGCTTCGTCAGCAGGAGCTGATTCAGACTTTTTCTTAGCACCACCACTTCTTCTTGTCTTTTTAGCAGGTGCTGCAGCTTCACCGATTCCTTTACCGTAGATTTCATTGAAATCAACGAGTTCAATCATGGCTCTTTCTGCGTTATCACCGAGACGTATGCCTAGTTTGATAATGCGTGTATATCCACCAGGACGACCAGCAACCTTAGGGGCGATTACAGTGAAAAGTTCTTTCACAGCGGCTTTATCGTTCAAATGTGCAAAAACCAAACGATGGTTGTGCATGATTTGTTCTTTAGAAGCATCCTTCTTGGTTTTGGTGATTAGTGGTTCAACGTAAGTTCTCAACGCCTTTGCTTTTGCAAGTGTTGTTACGATACGTTTGTGTGTAATAAGCTGGCTAGCCATATTACTCATCATAGCCACCCTGTGTGACTTTGTACGACCTAAATTATTGATTTTATCTCCGTGACGCATGACCTGTTGTTTTGTAGCTGCACCGTGTCAGGAATTACAGCCTTGTTTATAAATCCCGTATAAGGGTTAATTAAAATTCATCTACATCAATACCTAACTTAGCAAGGTCCATACCGAAATGGAGACCTCTTTCGTTGAGTACTTGTTCGATTTCTGATAGGGATTTTTGACCGAAGTTTCTGAACTTCATCAAATCTTCCTGCTCGTATTGAACAAGTTGGCTAAGGCTATTGATTTTAGCAGCTTTTAGGCAATTGAAAGCACGTACTGAAAGATCAAGATCTTCCAAAGGAGTTTTCAAAACCTTTCTTAATTGAAGGGTTTGTTCATCAACTAAATCTTCTTTCTTTTCTTCCTTGTTGTCGAAAGTGATGTTTTCATCAGTTATGATCATCAAGTGCTGAATCAGAATCCTTGAAGCTTGCTTTACAGCTTCTTCAGGGTGAATAGTACCGTCTGTTACAACATCAAGCAACAATTTTTCGAAATCGGTGCGCTGTTCAACACGCGTATTTTCAATAGCGTATTTCACCATTTTGATAGGGGTATGAATAGAATCAATTGGAATAAATCCAAAGATTGCATCTTTTACCCTGTTGTCTTCAGAAGGAATATAACCTCTTCCTTTAGAAATATGAAGTTCAATATTGAGTTTAGCGGAAGGATCCATGGTACATATCAACAACTCAGGATTCATAACCTGAAAAGTTCCAGTAACTTCATCAATCATGCCAGCAGTAAAATCAGATTTACCCTTGATATTAATAGAAAGCTTCTCTGTAATTACATCATGGTCCAGAATCTTTTTAAACCTGATTTGTTTCAAGTTTAGAATGATTTCTGTAACATCTTCAACTACGCCCTTAAGCGTTGCGAACTCATGATCTGCTCCTTCAATTACGATACCAGTTATGGCATAACCTTCCAAAGAATTCAACAATACCCTGCGAAGAGCATTACCGATAGTTACTCCATATCCTGGTTCCAATGGGCGAAACTCAAACTGAGCTTCGAAATCGTTCGCTTTTTGAAGAACAATCTTGTCCGGCTGTTGGAAATTTAAAATGGCCATATTTAAATTTCAGTTTTACTTGTTGATCCCGATCTTGTCGGGGAAAACGGGTGATATAAAAAAAACCACTGATGCCATAGGGCATCAGGGTGATTACTTAGAATACAATTCTACAATAAGCTGCTCTCTGATATTTTCAGGAACATTTTCTCTTTCTGGGTAAGCGATGAATGTACCAGCCATTTCTGTTTCGCTGAAATCAACCCATCCAATTTTTGGATTTTTAGGTCTAACAAATCCAGTAATGCTAGCGTTTGCAAAACTCTTATCTTTCAAAGAGATAACATCACCAGCTTTCAATTGATAAGATGGAATGTTTACAACGTGATCGTTAACCATGATGTGCTTGTGAGCAACCAACTGACGAGCAGCAGGCCTAGAAGGGGAAATTCCCATGCGGTATACAACATTATCCAAACGGCCTTCCAAAAGTTTGATCAAGTTTTCACCTGTAACACCTTTCAAACGTGCAGCTTCTTCAAATGTCTTTCTGAATTGTCGCTCAAGAACACCATAAGTGTACTTGGCCTTTTGTTTTTCCTTCAACTGTATTGCATATTCTCCTGGAGCCTTGCGCTTTTTAGAGCCACCATGCTGTCCTGGAGGATTGCTGTTCTTGTCTAGATACTTACCGTTTCCGAGGATCGGCTCACCGAATTTCCTACAGATTTTTGTTTTGGGGCCAGTGTAACGTGCCATAATGTAAATTTTGATTTTTTAAGGAATGACAGGGGATTATTAAAAAATCATAAAACTGAATCCCATGCCTTTTAAAATAAGAAAATTAAACGCGACGCTTTTTTGGAGGGCGACAACCGTTGTGAGGAAGTGGAGTAACGTCTTTGATCATTACTACTTCAATTCCAGAATTAGCAAGTGCACGAATGGCACCTTCTCTTCCTGAACCAGGTCCCTTCACATAAACATCTACACGCTTTAAACCTGCATCCAATGCAACTTTAGCAGCGTCTGATGCAGCCATCTGAGCAGCATAAGGTGTGTTCTTTTTGGAACCCCTGAAGCCCATTTTACCGGCACTACTCCATGAAATAACTTGTCCTGTCTTGTTCGTTAAACTGATGATGATGTTGTTGAAAGTTGCACTGATGTGTGCATCTCCGAAACTTTCAACTTTTACCACCCTCTTTTTCGCAGCCGCCTTGGCGTTGTTTTGTTGTGCTTTTGCCATAATAATAAAAAAAGGTAATCAAAAAAAATAACAGTCCTTACAGACCCTGCTCAACCCTAAGCCTGCACCCAGTATCTGGCGCTGAACAGTCATTGTTGGTGCATATAAAAAATGAGAGTCGGACAAGCCGAATCTCATTTAATTTTATTTCTTAGCTGCCTTCTTCTTACCTGCAACAGTCTTCCTCTTGCCCTTCCTCGTACGTGCATTTGTTTTTGTACGTTGGCCTCTAACAGGCAATCCTTTACGATGACGAAGACCACGATAACAGGCGATATCAAGCAAACGCTTGATAGACATTTGCACCTCAGAACGAAGTTGACCTTCAACTTTGAACTCATTGGTGATAATGGTCCTGATGGCATTCAACTCATCATCATTCCACTGATTTACTTTCTTACTGAAGTCTATTCCAGCCTTATCAAGAATGTAACGGGCAGTGGAATTACCGATGCCAAAGATGTAAGTGAGTCCAATTTCTCCTCTTTTATTCTTCGGCAAATCTATACCTGCAATACGAGCCATACGCGTTTATTGATTTTTACTTTAAACTAATTTCTTTTAATAATTAACCCTGACGTTGTTTAAAACGAGGATTTTTCTTGTTGATAACAAATAGTACACCTTTTCTGCGAACGATCTTGCAATCTGTGCTGCGCTTTTTAATGGATGCTCTTACTTTCATAATTCATGTTTAAACCCTTAGGGCATTGGTTATTTATACCTAAAAATGATTCTACCTCTTGTTAAATCATACGGACTCATTTCCACTCCAACCCTATCTCCTGGCAGGATTCTTATGTAGTGCATCCGCATCTTACCCGAAATCGTAGCCAATATCTCGTGTCCGTTTTCTAACTTCACTTTGAACATCGCGTTGCTTAATGCCTCGATGATAATTCCGTCCTGTTTAATGAGAGCTTGTTTCGCCATACTTTTTGGGTGCGCAAAGATAAGAAAAGCTTCTTAATTAGAAAATTTCTTTTGAAAATAACTTTTAATAATACAAAACATTAGTTAACTTCTTTTCTTTCTACATTGCACCAGATTGCGAATTTACATCAAATTATTGATTTTCAACCAGATGAAAAGAATAGTTCTTATTTCTGACACACATGCTTTTTTTGACAAAAGAATAATTCCATACTTAAATGGCGCAGATGAAGTATGGCATGCAGGTGATATTGGCGATACAACGATCATAGAAACACTAAAAAACCATGCTACGCTTCGAGCAGTGTACGGCAATATAGACGACCATAAAATCAATAAAACACTACCAGAATGGCTTGAATGGAAGACAGAATCTATTTCTGTACTTATGACACATATAGGTGGAAGGCCTCCAAAATTCGCGCCCGGCGTGAAAGAAAAAATAAGGGAATGCAAACCAAAGATTTTCATCTGTGGGCATTCCCATATTCTTCTTATCCAATATGTTCCTGAACTTGATTGCCTTCACCTCAACCCCGGGGCTTGCGGTAAATCAGGATGGCATAAAGTTCAAACACTGCTTCGTTTTGTCATAGATGGCGCTGATATCAAAGACATGGAAGTAATTGAACTGAAAAGACTCCCTGCCTAAGAAAATATTACATTCCCGGAAACAAAGGCCTAGCTACCAATTCCCTGAAGGGCCAAGGCACAGCTGCCAAAATCAACACCAACGCAAGCATGAAATACCTGAACGCCTTTTTGTATTTTGTTTGATCATCAACATTTTTCTTTGCCATGCCATATCCAAGGGTTATCATCAAGATGGCCAATATCATTGATACGGGATGTTCCATTTGAAAAAACCTTAGGTAAGGATCCTTCATCATTGAAATGCCTTCCGGCTTAACATAGGAGAAGATTCCATACCTACCCAACATCCACTGATACAAACCCAGCAACAACGTAATATGAGCTGCTATCATGGTAAACAACCAAATTTTCTTGTCTGATGCCTCAAAAGCCTTTTTTGTAGTCATCCCAGTATAACTTTTCAGGATTGATAATAAAAGAAGCACCAAAATGATCCAACGCAAGAGATTATGAAGATGAAGTAGTCCTGTTTGCATGTATTTTTTTTATGAGTTTGAGTCAAAATTAGTGGTTGCCCGCGACATAATTGAAAAATCTATTTTAAAATTATTCATCTGTTTATCAACAGTTTAAATTTCTCCCGGTATTTTTTGTGACTGTAAAAACATCCGTTCTTTATAATTAACTTGCGGCATGTCTGCGTTACAATTCACTCTTGAAAAAAAGGATACACATTCAAATGCACGTGCAGGTACCATCGTTACTGACCATGGCACCATCCAAACGCCCATATTCATGCCTGTTGGCACGGCCGGTACCGTTAAGGCCGTTACCCAAAAGCAACTCAAGGAGGATGTGCAGGCTCAAATCATCTTAGGGAATACCTATCATCTTTATCTAAGACCCGGACTGGAAGTGCTTAAATCGGCTGGTGGGCTGCATCAATTCAATCATTGGGACAGGCCCATTTTGACGGATAGTGGCGGATACCAGGTTTTTTCTCTTGCTGCTAATAGAAAAATCAATGAAGAAGGAGTTGTTTTCCAAAGCCATATAGACGGGTCCAAGCACCTGTTTACACCAGAAAAAGCCATGGACATTCAACGCGTAATTGGTGGAGATATCATCATGGCTTTTGATGAATGCCCCGCCTACCCCAGCGATTATAAGTATGTAAAGTCCTCCATGGAACTCACACACCGTTGGTTGGACAGGTGTTTCAAGCAGTTTTCAGAAACCGAACCTCTTTATGGGTACACCCAAAACCTCTTCCCCATCGTTCAGGGCGGGACAGAAAAAGATTTACGAAAAGCTTCATGCGAATACATTGCATCAAAAAATGCTGTGGGGAATGCGATTGGTGGACTCAGTGTTGGGGAGCCGGTGCCCATGATATATGAATTTTGTGGGCTTTGCTGCGAGCATCTTCCTGAAAACAAACCCCGCTATTTGATGGGTGTCGGCACTCCGGCAGACCTTCTAGAATGTATTTCATTGGGCGTGGATATGTTTGATTGTGTGATGCCAACAAGAAATGGGAGAAATGCAATGCTTTTTACCTCACAAGGGATCATCAATATCGACAATAAAAAATGGGAATTTGACCATAGTCCAATTGACGAAGGTCTTGAGAATGATACTTCCTCCTACTATTCAAAATCCTATTTGAGGCATTTGATGAAAAGCAAGGAATTGCTTGGCCTAAACATAGCCAGTGTCCAGAATCTAGCGTTTTACCTTTGGCTGGTAACGGAAGCCCGCAAACAAATTGTCGAAGGAAACTTTTCAAGTTGGAAGGCCAACATGCTTCCAATCATTACAAGAAGGTTGTAAAAATAATAATTTCCTTACTTTTAATATCATAAAACACCTCAATTCTATACAATGAAAAAAAGATTCTTGGCCTTAATTATACTTTCATTTGTGATAAACATGGGCTATGCCCAAGACAAAAGTTTGTTTGAAAAACAACTGTTCATTTCAGGCGAGGACACCTTGCTTTGTCGCATTCTTTCACCCATCAATTTTGAGGCCAGTAAAAAATATCCTGTTATCGTTTTCCTGCATGGGGCCGGAGAAAGGGGGAATGACAATGAGGCTCAACTAAATTGGGGAGCTGATGCGTTTCTTGATTCACTTACACGAGTCAATTACCCTGCCATTGTAGTATTTCCTCAATGCCCCAAGAACAGCAAATGGTCAGAATACAACAAAAGTTCCGCATCAGACAGCACAGGATATGAGTGGCCAGCTGAACAAAAAATCTTCCCATCCTTGAAGCTTGTCATGGATTTCATTGATACACTCAAGGGTTCAAACCAAGTTGATTCAAAAAGAATATACATTGGCGGATTGTCGATGGGTGGCTTTGGCACACTTGAATTGCTGTGGAGACGCCCAGACCTTTTTGCTGCTGCATTTCCCATTTGTGGAGCTGTAAACCCTGAAAAGTCAAAGGAATTTAAGCCCAATTTACCGTTATGGATATTTCATGGAGACAGCGATCCTGTCATACCGGTTTCTAACTCAAGATTGCTCTATTCACAGATAAAAGCCAGATCAAAAAATGTGAAATACACGGAGTATCCAGGGGTTGGGCACAACAGTTGGATAAATGCGATGAATGAACCCCAGTTGATGTCCTGGCTTTTTGCACAAAAACTTAAAGGGAAAAAATAGGGTTAGAATTCAATCACGCAACCAGCAGTAAAATTTCTCCAGGGAGAAGCATTGTAGAACCTTGAGCCGAATGCGTTTAAGTCATTGCCCAAGCTGTATCTGGCATTTCCCAGGTTGTCAATCAACACATACAAATCAAGTTGATAGCGATTGAAATATTTCTTCCAGCCTGTCTTCGTTTGCCACAGTCTATAATCCATTGCTGAAACTGAATTGGCATCGTTCAATGGAATTTTACCGGTATAATTTAAGTTGATACTGGTATAAAAGCCATTCAAATAAGAGGCATCTAACGCCAAACCAACAACTTCATTTGGCACACCCGTGAGTTTTTTTCCTGAGTAAGATGTTGTTCCAATCATGTATTGATTAAACCTGAACCTATTGCTGGTAAGGGATTGCGAAATCTTCAAATAATTAATGCCTTTTTTTGAAACATTGTTGATGAGCAAAAATGAAAGGTCAGACTCAATACCTTGCTGAATGGTGCTTCCAGCATTTACAAAATATTCTGCTCCAGCTGAATTAGTTTGACGAACAATGGCATCCTTTAGCCTAAAATCAAACCAGCTGACTGTCCAACCGAAACGATTTCTCATCGCATTGATCTTGAAACCCACCTCTTTGTTCCAACCGTATTCAGCCTGTAAACCGGTGTAGAAGCCTCCTGCAGAGGGTCTAACCTCTGCAATGCTAGGTGCTGAATAACCTTTTGAGAGTTGACCATAAATGCCTAAAGCGGGTAAAACATCAACCATTACCGCCAGCCTGGGTAAAAATTGTGTTTTGAAATTAACCGGAACATTGCCGTTTGAAGGCAGTCCCTTAATCCGTTCAAGGTCATAATTAAAGGCATTGACACTGAATCCTGCCTGAATTCTCAGAAAACTCAAAGGCGACAATCCCACTTGTGAAAAAACAAACAATTGCTTTGCGGATATTTTATCTACAACGGCGTTGCCATCAGAAACTCCCTTGTTGTTTCCACTGCTGTCAATTTTATAATTTCCCC
>JBILHX010000124.1:0-8811 GCA_044350285.1 Chitinophagaceae bacterium
TTGCTTGTTGCTTTTACTGCTCAACAAATAGTTGCTCAGGTCATTGATATTTTTGATAATGGCATTGTTCACCGATTGAATCAAATCACCATTTCGGAAACCCATTTGATACAATTCACTGTTTTCTACAATGCCTTCCATCGCTACTCCTGTGCTTGAAAAATCAATGCCGAACGCAGAAAATTCCTCTCCCTTGGGTGCCCACAACATAGATTTATACCAATAAGAAACCTTGCGCCCATTGATCATCTTTTCAACATCTGCCACTTTGTTAACTCCTGGGAAAACAGGTGTTTTTGCTATTGCTTTTAAGGATGGTTTTACAACACCAAAATCATCCATCGAAAATGGAATAAAGCCCATCATAAAAACTTTTGAGTCCTTGTTCAATCCATAATTCCCAATGGCTGGATTGATAAAACCAGCATCTCCTGAAATGGAATTGGAGTCACATCCATTTACAATAAATTTTTTCATCGCAGCAGTACTGGCTACATAAAAATTCGAATCCAATTTTTTCCCCCATTTCCCATCATTTGCTATTCCCTTGTTCATCAAGGCTGGACTGTATGCTTTGAAGACTATATTTTTTGCAAACACATCGCCACTGTTTGGATACCATACATGGGGATGCAGTCCGCTGTTGATGATGATGTTGTTGGTTGCCACCCGATCATATCCCTCGCGCATTTTAAGTCCTCCATTCAACAAAAGATTGTCATAAATCCTATACCATGAAGACCCATCGTCAAGGTCAATATCCCATCCATGATCGCACCTCCAGCGGTTATGACGGATGGTGTTGGAATCCAACATGTCTAAAAAGGGAAATCGCGCATTGTTGTTCACTTCTGGAACAGATTCATTGATCTCGGGTGTCCAATAACGGTCCCTTCCCCACGAATTGAAACTGCCGTGGTCTCCTGTTTCCAACACCGTATTGAATACATCACAATGCTCAATGAGGTGCCCTCCAAAAGTGCCCTCACTGATGTTGATCCCTGCCCTTGGCACATCGTAAATGGAACAATGACGTACTGTGATTTTGTGCGACATTGAAATATGCACGGGAGATGTTTGTTTCTCATCCCTGCCGGTCATGGTAATCAAACAATCATCCACGATACAATCGGATGGATAATTATTTGATTGAGGACCGGGCGTTCGATCGATACTATTGAAATCTTGTTTTGCATAGCGGAACAGCGGACTCCTCACAGCGTTAGGATCGCCTACAAATGCAATGCCATTGGCACCTGCATGATGAATATAGCAACCTGTGATTGCAATTTTTTTGTTGTAATTGTTGATGAAAATCGCATTGCCTCCTACCTGGTCAAATTCACTGTCTGTAATCTTGCAATTTTCTGCTCCATTGAACACAACCGATCCTCCCCGGTAGACAGTCCAATCTGAGCGAAGCAATGGCTCCTTGTTTTCCATGAAAGTTCTGGCAGTGTGCTTAAACACAAAGCCCTTCAATTCAATATTCCTGACAGGTGAAGATGCTGATCCATTGAATTCTATCAGGTGTTTTAGCCGAACAATTTCCACAGTGGCTTTGCTCAAATCAAGTCCTGCTGTCGGGATATAATACAAAAGGGCTTCTTTTGCGTTGTAAAACCACTCACCGGGGGCATCTAACTCTTCAAAAATATTTTCAACCATGCGATAGGCAGGATGTTTGGGTGAAGGACGATTGTTCTGCCATCCGCCTTCTTCCAACAATGCGCCATTGGGAGACTTCCCATTGATTCTCCAATGCATGTCGCCCCACAGTGCTGTGTGCATGGCATGTATGTATCCACCCTCAGGATTTTTCCATGATGCAATTCTTTCCGACTTCAATGGATCACGAACTGAATCAATCTTCATGCTATGGCTCAAATCCCATGTATCAAATACGTTTTTTCCGCCAACAGCATTTGGGAAACGTGCCATTCTTTGTCGCTCGCCATTGATGTACAATTGATCGATTACAGATCCAGCTGGAATGTTGGCGGTAAACCATGCCTTGCTGGTTTTCTGCCATGTTAGGTTCAGCAGTTTACCTCCGCTGATGACCACCGTTCCTTCTTTTTCAGCCATGTAAACAACGGAGGATTTGTTGTCTTGGGATGTAAACAGAACTGTTTCAGGAAGGTAATAAGTCCCGGGTAAAAAAACCACTTTCGCGTTTTCTTCCTTCGATTTTCTCACAATTCCTTGTGCCTTTGCAAAGCTTGCAATGGGTTGTTTTCTGCTTCCGGAACTTTTGTCATTACCTTGCGGAGAGACATAGATCAATTGGGCTTGAAGTGCAGAGGTGCTAAACAATAAAATTAACAAAAACAAAGGATTCTTTTTCATTTTTTGCAATTAACCAAGGTTTACCAATTGAGTGCCTTGTGAAGGCATGGTCACATACATTTTAAGAGACTTTCCCATGACAGCTTGATACTGCTGACTGAAACTCTCATAGATTTCTTCCAAGTCGTTTGATTTGATCAAATTGATGGTACATCCGCCAAATCCGCCACCCATCATTCTTGCACCAGCAATGGATTCCTCCTGTTGTGCAAGGGTAACCAAAAAATCCAGTTCATCACAACTCACTTCATACAATTCACTCAAGCCTTTGTGCGACCCATACATTTTTTCACCAAATCCATTGATGTCATTTTGAAGCAGCAAGGAACAACCTTGCTCCAAACGAATATTTTCTTCGATGACATAAAGACATCGCTTGTAAACAATTTCAGACACTGATGCTTTGAAATCATCATCCAACATAGAAAGTTGCGCGTCTCTAAGGCTTTTTACTTCAGGAAAACGTTGTTGAAGCACCGCAACACCTTGTTCACACTGCTGTCTGCGCAAATTGTATTCGCCTCCGGCTAGGGAATGTTTCACTCCCGTATCAAAAAGTACAATTTTGTATTCGCCCAAATTCAAGGGGAAATATTGGAATGAAAGGTCCCTGCAATCAAGCTGAATCGCATGTGCATCTTTTCCCATGACACTGGCAAACATGTCCATGATGCCACATTTCACCCCTACAAATTCATTTTCAGCTTTCTGTGCCAAACGAACCAAATGCAGTCGTTCCATGCCCAACCCAAACAATTCGTTCAGCGCAAAAGCAGTGGCACATTCAACTGCTGCTGAAGATGACATCCCTGCACCGATGGGAACATCGCAGGTGAGCACAAGATCAAAGCCTGTCAAAGTTTTTTCAGCTTTGAGCAACTGATCCACAACACCCAAAACATAAGTAGACCAGTGGTTTTGTATGGGAACAAGAGAATGCAGATCAACTTCGAGTGTCTCATCGAGGTCCTTTGCAAACAGCTTGATAACGGAATCGTTTCTCTTTGCAATTGCCACATAAGCACCTAAATCTATTGCAGCAGGCAACACAAAGCCCAAATTATAGTCGGTATGCTCACCAATCAAATTGATCCTGCCAGGTGATTTTGCCAGTAGATCTGGGGTATATCCAAAATGTTCAATAAAAACGCTTTTCACATTCATTTCGTCACTTTTATAAAAAGCAAGATACGGCATCTTGCCTTGATTTAGTTGTAGTCAAATAGGGCCGTTGCTACCGTGTCATTGTCGGAAACCAGACGAATCCACTTAGATTGTACTTCTGGGGGAAATACAAGGGAAATGGTTTTCCCAGCAGGAACTGTTATGGTTTTGTAATCGAACCAAACACCATCCCCTGTTGCATCAAGCTGCAGTGTAAAACTGATTGCTTTAGCAGATTGATGGGATAATTTTACACTGCGTGAATCATACCCTCCAAAGAGATAAGGGTCTGATGGAATACCCAATTGAGCATTGGCATTCAACCAAGGGCCACCCTGCCCCACAGGTTTACCCATCTTCCAAAGATCATCGATCACACCTGCCCAAACAGCTGCTTTCTTATCTTCAGAAGCAACCATATTTTTATTGGTTCCCAAGGCCGTTGGATCGATACCTGTCATGATCAACATACCCCTGAATGATGCGTAATCATTAATCCTCAAGCCATGTGAGGCGATGGGTTTTATTTTTGCAAAACCATCTGCATTTTCAGATGGCAGCTCATAAAATGTACCAGCACAATTGAACATATCACGCTCCGTGGCCACTTCTCTGCAAATGCGCAGCAACTGATTTTCCATCAGTCCCTTGTATGCTTCACCACCATGCGGTAAACGCCAACGTCTGCCTGCACCATCGACCAAAAGAATGGATGAGGGCTCCACCTGCACAACCTGAGAAGGTATGGCTACGTTATCCTTTATCATGGCAGCAGCATCCGGATCATTTTTCATCACAATCTTCATTGTGCTGTCCATTTCATAGTATCCTGTTTGAACGGAGGTATTGGAGCTTGATATATTTGAGAGTATCCCCAAGGTTCGTTTATTTTCCCCCAATGAAAGCAACAATCCCCCAAAGCTTTGTTGGTCGGCAGACTTGCTGAGGCCATTGAACATGGCAGCTGGTTTGAGAATTCGATTTTTATTGTCCCCATAAACAAAAGATGCAGATACGGTTGAGGATTGCAATGATTTGACCCTGATCCATTCACCCTGGGTTTCTTTTGCAAAAGGCACAACAACAGAAGATCCTGCGGAAACAATCATTTTTTGAAGCAGCTGCCATTTCCCATTTCCAAGCTTGTCCACTTCCAACACAAAAGATACCGATTCTTTCCCGTGGTTTTTAAACAAAGCTGTCCGTTTTTCCCAACCTGCAAACAGAAAAGGCTCAGAAATTGAACCAGCCAACACTTTTTCATTGTACCAAACAGATCCTTGGGCGGCCGTTGAACCGAGACTATCGGGTGTTCCCAAGGATGTAAACCAAAGATTTGAATTGGATTGACCTGGGCCGAGAATGCCCCCTTTTTCTTTTCTTTTGTTGAGAAACTCACTCTTGGCAGCATCATCACAGCCAAAAACCAACTGGTCGTTCCACCGTGAAAAATCACCAATAACCTTCAAATAGGATGATCGAGGCCTGATCCCTTTTGCGGCCTTCGAATTGAATGTTGCAGGGAATCTCCAAAACATGCCGTGCATGGTCATAAAGTAATCGCTTTTTTGACCGGTGCCGATGTTTCTAATGCGAGGCCATTCGGTATTCCAACCATGGGCACCATCATAAGAATTTGAGGCCTTGGGAAGGCGGAAGAATGACCATTTACCATGATCGCGGGAAGCCAAAATTACAGATTTATGGTCCCAACCAGTAGACCAAATAGGATCGGTAGAAGGATTTGAATTGCCTTGAATGCCACCCGGTCCAGTAACTTCAGTAAATTGATTTCTTCGGATTAACGTCCACATCTTTCCATCCCATTCTGACAAGGACCCAGCTTCAATTTTGGGATCAACCATTGCCCTTTCACTTGCTTCACCATTGTTGGAATAAACATATACACCTTGACCTGAATAAAAGCCCTTGCCATGAACACCAATCAACAATTCACTTTCATGACTTTTCGCGCCTTCGCGTTTCATCACATTGCCATCTTTGTACAATACTTTAACTGAAAGAGTATGAACATCCACTTCATAAAAGCCTTCTTCCATTGTGGCAAAAACGAGTTTATTATCAGGATCGGTTGTGCTTCTTGCGATACCAGTAAGTCGCCCTGGCATTGTACTTGGTGGGATAACCCTCACATTACCCGACGCATCTATAACATAAGAACCAATAAATAACTGATTGCTTTCCTTGTGAATCATTCTGTTGGCATGGGTTCCACCAACAGATTCAGCCCGAACAATTCTTTTTTTATCGGGTGTGATTTCATATAATTTATCGGAAGAACCGAAGGGCAAATGAGGCCCATAGGTCATGACCCAAAGCTTTCCCGCCCAGGGAACAACGGCACCCGTTCCACATTCACCCTCCTGATTGTACATAGCCAACGAAGGATAAATACCGTTGATAGAAATTGGCTTTGCTGATTGGGCACAAACAGGGCTGCTTAAAAATTCAAAAAAAAGGCATGATAAAACCAACATCAATGTCCTTTGGGATTTGGTGGCAACGGTTCGGTTCATCTATTAAGTTTTAACTGTGTTTTTTAACGTTATAAACAATGATATTTACTGCATCAACAAGCTCCCATCCAATACATAGGTTTTTCCTGCTTCCATCCTCAACATCATATTTTTATCCTTGTACAATATATTAAAATTTCCACTATAGATTGACCTAAGTTCAACCTTTGTCAGCTTTCCAGCTGACCACTTCATCCCTACCAATACATTCCCTCTCGCTTTTAAACCAGATACTTCTCCATGGTCCCATGCAGTGGGCAAAGCGGGCAACAAATGAATAACATCATTGTGACTTTGCAGCAACATTTCTGCAACTCCCGCAGTAAATCCGAAATTTGCATCCATTTGGAAAGGCGGATAGGAGCCAAACAAATTGGGATTAATACCCCCTTTTTCTCCACTTTTTGAACCGGGATTAACTGGCTTGAGCAATCCACGCACCATAACATGTGCCTTGTCTCCATCAAACAACCTCGCCCAAATATTGATTTTCCAAGCAGAACTCCAACCCGTGCTGATGCTGCCCCTGGCCTCCAAAGACCTTCTTGCCGCAGCCGACAATTCGGGTGTATGAAGGGGATCGATCTGCTTGCCTGGATGTACCGCAAACATGTGTGAATTATGGCGATGGTGATCGGTAGAATCGTCCCAATCTTCCATCCACTCTTGAAGCTGTCCCCATCGTCCTATCTGTGCTTTGAGCAATTGTTTTTGCATAGACTCCACCTTCATCCTGTAATCAACATCCTTCCCCAACACCTTGGCAGCCGCAATATAATTCGTGAACAATTCGTCTATAATCTGTTGATCATAGGATGCACCTGGGTATGGATTTTTATCTCCTTCATTCTTAGCAGGACCATGCTCGGGAGACCATCCATCTGGTGTGATGAGCTTGCCGCTTTTCCCAACTACCAGATGCCCTTCCCAATACTCAACAAGTCCTTTCAGCAAAGGATACGCGCGATTCCTCAAAAAAGCCGTATCCAAGGTAAATGCATAATGTTCCCAGAAATGTTGACTCAACCAAGCACTACCAGGGCGGTGCAAACGCCAGCGACTTGGTCCGCCCATGATGTTGTTGGTACTGTAGGCTACCCAGCCCGACTTCGTTTTCAAGACTGAATCCGTGCTTGTTTGCTGAACCTTTCCTAGGTTTTCGATCCAATCCAACATGGGCAAATGTGTTTCACTGATGTTGGTCACTTCAGCAGACCAATAATTCATTTGTATGTTGATGTTGGTGGTGTATTGCGAATACCATGCTGGCTTCACCTCATTGTTCCACAAACCTTGCAGATTGGCAGGCAGTCCACCCTTTCTTGAAGAACTGATCAATAGGTACCTGCCGTACTGAAAAAGAAGCGATTCCATGCCATTGTCTTTCGCCCCATTGTTGTAGGCCAACAAGCGTTGATCGGTAGGAAGAACCACATGGGGACCAAGATCAAGATTGACCCTGCTAAACAGTTTACTAAAATCCTTGCTATGCCTTGCTCTTAATAGGTTGTAAGGCTGTTTTGAAACAGAACCCAATCTTGCATTGAGCATTTCAATGGGCAGTTCACCAAACACATCCCTGACATTGAATTTTTTGAAAGAAGTGATGGCTGACAAATAAACAAATACAGTATCTGCATTGACCACTGCAATGGAACTATCTGATTTATTGAACTTACCTCCTTTGATTTTAACAAGTGCCTTGGCCATGTATTCCATTCCATTCTCTGGGAGCTTTCCCTTGAAAGAAAGGGAATTAGAAGTGGTATTTACCGCTGTAGACCTGAAATCTTTGAGAGTGATGTTCATGTTGACAGAGGCTTTTTTATCTGCCGTGATCATCATGACCAGCGATTGATCAGGCTGACTCACAAAATATTCCCGCTTGAAATAGATTGCGTTGTGCAGGTATGTGATGGTATGGATGGCATTGCTGATATCGAGACGCCTCTTGTAATCTATTGCATTCTCATGACCGAAATCCATCATAATGTTTCCAAAAGGTTGATAAAACCCAACAACATCAGGGGTGCCTGTAACAAGAGAATTCTCGTTGAATTGGATTCGCTCCTTCCCAAGTTCTCCAAATACCATTGCTCCCATTGTGCCATTGCCCAAGGGCAGGGCCTCAAGCCAAGTTGAGGCAGGTTTGTTGAACCAAATTTCATGAGTTGAAATCAGCTTTTTTGATGCAGTACCAGATGGCTGAGCGTGCAACCCTTTGATGAAAAAGGTTAGCATTGAAATGAACAATAAAAGTCGAAGGGATTGTCTAAATAAATGCAAAATCATATAGTATATTTTATATCCTTTTATTTGAAATAACATAGTTCAAGTAAGTCAGCAAACCTCAACTCATTCTTTTTCACATCATTATTTAATCAATATTGTACCCAAAAGAATTTTTGCTTTTTGGATTATAGATAGATAGATAAATTTAACATCATTCTTAAAAAAACAATTCAAAATATGCTGCAAATCTTGATTTAACAATATATTGCAACAGCTATCTACTATAATAACTATCGAAATTGTTTGCACAATCGTTTGCGATAGATATAAAATTTTTGAAATGCCGAGAGTAAAATGCCCCAAATGTCAGATAACGGAGAGAATACTCAAATCCGGAATTATCAGAGACAAGCAAAGATTTTATTGCAAGGATTGCAATTATCATTTTACCCTTTTGCATGAGGGCAAGAAACAAAAGAATGAATTCAAAAAATACAATAGACCAACGGCATTGAAAGATATTGCGGAG
>JBILHX010000075.1:0-15633 GCA_044350285.1 Chitinophagaceae bacterium
CAAACTTCCATAAGCAGGAACGCATTCGATGAAACCCTTGAAGGGATTGGATTCTATTGCATGTTGCATTGCAATCACACATTCATTTGCCTCTTCAATGATTTCCTGGGAGAACTCAATGGTGATGGCTTGGTCGTGGATTGAGTAAAGGCGTTGCGACATCTTTGGTTTAAAGTTTTTGGTTTAATGATTTTAGTTTAATGTTTAAACCTAAACTTTAAACCAAAAACTTTTAAACTACTAGTAGTCAATCACTTGCTCCTCAATATTCGAAGGAAGTTCGCGCCATTGGTATTCCTGGTTGCGGAGTTGAGGTTCGAATCCTGCTTCACTGATGGCATCTTGCATAGATTTGTAAGTAAAACGGTGTGGTGCACCAGCTGCGCTCACCACATTTTCTTCCAACATGATGCTTCCGAAATCATTGGCACCAGCATGCAAACAGATTTGGGCAATTTTCTTTCCGACTGTTAACCACGAAGCCTGAATATTTTTAATGTTGGGCAACATGATCCTGCTAATCGCAATCATCCTGATATACTCTTCTCCGGTGGTTAGGTTTTGCACACCACGGATTTTTGTAAGTAGGGTATCAACATCTTGGAAGGTCCATGGAATAAAGGCCAAGAAACCATTGGCAGATTCGGGCTTTCTGGATTGAACCTCGCGGATCTTGATGAGGTGATCAAAACGTTCTTCCAATGTTTCTACATGTCCGAACATCATGGTGGCTGATGTGGTAATGTTGAGCTGATGTGCAGCTGCCATTACATCCAGCCATTCTTGCGCGCCACATTTTCCGTTGCTTACAAGCCTGCGTACACGGTCTACGAGAATTTCTGCGCCAGCACCTGGAAGGGAATTCATGCCTGCTTCCTTCAATGCTTTCAGTACATCAGTATGTGTCATCTTTTCCAGCTTAGCAATATGTGCAACTTCAGGTGGCCCTAGCGTGTGCAACCTAATTTCTGGAAATTCTGCCTTGATGGCACTAAAAGTATCTGTGTAGTATTTAAGTCCAAGCTCAGGATGATGTCCACCTTGAAGCAGTAATTGATCGCCGCCCCACTTAAGCGTTTCACGGATCTTTTCCCTGTAGGTATCCATCGTGGTGATATACGCCTCTGCATGTCCGGGTATCCTATAAAAATTACAAAATTTGCAATTGGCGATGCAAACGTTGGTGGTATTCACGTTACGGTCAATCTGCCAACTTACTTTCCCATGGGGTACCTGCTTTTTTCTGAGCGTGTCTGCAACATGCATGAGCTCTGTTAGCGGTGCTTCTTTGAATAAAAAGAGTCCTTCTTCTGCAGGCAAAAACTCTAGGTTCAGGGCCTTTTCGTATAAATTGTTGAGATTGTGCATTTTTTCCATCATCTATACAACAAATGTACACCATGAAAAGTTTTATCAAATGAAGAATTGCCAAAACGCAATCAAACCTGTTGATAATGGATTAAATTCATTCAGAATCGGAGGTATTTTCAACATTCAACAATAAACTTTAAACGGTCAATAACTGAACAAGCCAATCATCATATCATCCATATTCATTTTCTCCCTGCTTCTCATAAAAAACAGCTGGAGCCAGGAGCAATTTATTGACGGACCTTCAAAAAAAATCACCAGTTTTCCGTTCAAAGTATTGTCAGGCGGGGTTATCCTCTTGAAAGCAACGGTAAACGGCTATGCCGACAGCATGAATTTTATTTTGGATACAGGCAGTGGAGGTATTTCCTTGGATTCAACAACGGTGATTGCCATGAAGATTCCCATCACTCCTTCAGAAAGAACCATAAAAGGAATCGGCGGGATCAGGAAGGTTTCTTTTTTATATGATGCAACATTGCATTTGCCGGGACTTGAAGTGGAGAACCTGGATTTTCATGTGAATGATTATGAACTCCTGAGTTTCTCTTATGGATTGCACATTGATGGAATTATTGGGTATAGCTTTTTAAGCAGGTATCTTGTGCAAATCAACTATGACAAGCAAATAATCGATGTTTATACAAACGGCGACTTTGTATATCCCAAGGGCGGCCATTTGCTCAACCCCATTTTTACAACGTTGCCAATACAAACCTTGCAGATTAAAGACAGTCGGAAGTTTGTACAGAAATTCTATTTCGATACAGGTGCTGGATTGAATTTTTTGTTGTCCGAGGAGTATATAGCAGACAGTGCCGTTTTGGGGAAGAAAAGAAAAAAACCAGTTTATACACAGGCAGAAGGTATGGGGGGAAGAATGAGCATGAGGCTAACAACAGTAAAGGAAGTTAGGATCGGACCATATCGATTCCGAAAAGTGCCAACATTGTTGTTCAAAGATGAAAACAAAGTAACATCATATCCATATTTGGGTGGACTCATTGGGAATGATTTATTGAGGAGGTTTAACGTAACACTGAATTATCACAAGCATGAAATCCACATCATTCCGAATTCGCATTTTAGGGATCTTTTTGATTATGCCTATTCTGGTTTGTCGATTTATTATGTAGATGAAAAAATAGAAGTGGATGATGTGGTAATCAATTCACCAGCAGACAAGGCGGGGTTTAAAAAAGGCGATGTCATATTATCGGTGAACAATGATTTTACCAACAATATTCAGGCGTATAAGAATGTGATACAGTCATCACTGCAAAAGATTCGTTTTTTGATTTTAAGGGATGGTACACCGGAGGTGATTACGATGAAGACTATCAGCATTCTTTAAGCGAAGATGAAAAAAATTGAGCAACGGGAGGCATTGATTTGAAAACAAAAAAGTATCATAAATTTTCAGTGGTGCCTGAGCTTGTCGAAGGCCATTTTTCATTCTTAATGCTTCATTATCAATTCACTTTGATTTCTTCCATACCTTTGAACCATGGTAAACTTCGAACGCTTTACTCTTTCAAATGGGCTTAAGGTGTTGGTGCATCCGGATAGGAGTACACCAATGGCGGTGGTGAATGTTTTATATGATGTTGGGGCAAGGGATGAAAATCCGGCCCAAACAGGTTTTGCCCACTTATTTGAACATTTGATGTTTGGTGGATCTGTAAATATTCCAGACTATGACGACCCCTTGCAGAATGCCGGTGGAGAAAACAATGCATATACTACAAACGACCTGACAAATTATTATTGTCAGCTCCCCGCGGAAAATATTGAAACAGCGTTTTGGTTGGAGAGCGACCGCATGTTGAGTTTAGCATTCAGTGCAAAAAGTTTGGATGTTCAACGAAAGGTAGTTTGTGAAGAATTCAAAGAGCACTACATCAACAAACCGTATGGGGATGTATGGCATATCATGAGAGAGTTGGCATACAAGGAACATCCGTATAAATGGATGACCATCGGTAAAGAATTGGCACATGTTGAAAACGCTGAATTGCAGGATGTAAAAAACTTTTTCTTCAAACATTATACACCCTTGAATGCAATTCTTGTTGTTGCAGGAAATGTTGTCGTAGATGACGTTAAAGCATTGGCAGAAAAATGGTTTGGCGACATACCATCAGGTGAAAAATACAATAGAAATCTCCCTCAAGAAGCGCCTCAATTGGAAGAAAGGAGAATGACCGTTTATCGCAAAGTGCCGATGGACGCAATATACAAGACCTGGCACATGTGTGCAAGAAGGGATAATGATTATTACACAACAGATTTATTGGCTGATATTTTAGGAGGTGGTGCTTCATCCAGGTTGTACCAAACCTTGGTAAAAGAGCAGCAATTGTTTGTCAATGTTAGCTGTTATCATTTCGGAAGTTTGGATCGTGGCCTGTTTACAATTGAAGGTCAGTTGGTGAAAGGGGTAGACATGAAAACTGCTGAGGATGCCATCGAAAAGGAGCTTGATAAAATCAAAAAAGAAAAAATAGAGGAAAGGGAACTTCAGAAGGTGCAGAACAAAACGGAAAGCGTCATGGCTTTTGAAGACATGAGTGTCATGAACAGGGCAGGAAGCTTGGCTTATTACGAATTGTTGGGTGATGGGGAACTTATGAACAGTGAGTTTAAAAAGTATCAAGACATCAGTGTAGACGACCTTTACCGCATCGCCAATGAAGTTTTGATGCCAACAAACAGCAATACCCTTTGGTATCTTGCAGAGAATTAAATTTTAACTTGAATTAATCAACAACATGCCAGATAGAAAAACGGCACCGCATATCAAAGATGCGGTGGAATACGGAATATCACTAAAAAAGCCAGCGCATTTTAAACTGGATAATGGAGTTGAAGTATATTCAATTCAAGCCGGAACAGAAGAGGTGGTTCAAATTGAATGGGTTTTCAAGGCCGGCAATTGGTATGAAAAACAGAAGAACATTTCATCTGCAACAAATTTTTTGATAAAGAATGGCACTGCGCAAAAAAATGCCTACGAGATCAACGAGTTTGTTGATTTTTATGGTGCTTATTTAAACCGCACCTGTTACAACGAAACTGCAGTTGTCTCCCTCCATTGCTTAACAAGACAACTGGAAAAAATTCTGCCTGTTGTTCAGGAAATTTTTCTGGAAGCCGTATTCCCGGAAAGTGAGTTAAGCATTTACAAACAAAACATGAAACAACGCTTGGCGGTGAATTTGCAGAAATGTGATTTTATTGCAGGTCGTAAAATTGACGAATTGTTGTTTGGAATTAAGCACCCCTATGGTGTTTATTCAGAGCTTGCTGATTATGATGCGATAGGTACAGATGAAGTAAAGAAATACTACGACGAATTTTATAGAAATGGCCATTGCACCATATTCTCAGCGGGAATACTGCCCAGTAATTATGAAAATTTGTTGAATCAATTCTTTGGCACATTGCCATTGAATCAATCTGTTTTAGAAAAGCAAATCCACCATATTGAAGCTGCAGAACAAAAAAAATGGAATGTCATCAACGATGAGAATGGTGTGCAAGGAGCAATCAGAATTGCCCGTCCTTTCCCAACTAGACAGCATCCAGATTTTCCTAAGGTACAGGTGCTTAACGCCTTGTTTGGTGGCTTTTTTGGTTCTCGGCTGATGAATAACATCAGGGAAGATAAAGGCTATACCTATGGAATTTATAGTTTCCTAGTGAACCATGTACATGCAGGAGCATGGATGATCAGTACTGAAGCCGGAAGGGATGTTTGTGAAGCTACGGTCAATGAAGTATATCATGAAATGGAACAGTTGAGGAACGGTGATATTGACCAAGAGGAATTGTTGCTGGTAAAAAATTATTTGATAGGAACATTGCTTGGCGATTTAGACGGACCTTTTCAAATTATTGGACGCTGGAAGAATTTAATTCTAAACGGACTTGATGATTCTTTCTTTTATAATTCTGTTGATACCATCAAAAACATCAGTGCTGAAGAATTAAAAGAACTCGCCAAGAAATACTTGAATCCAGAGGAATTTTATGAATTAACCGTTGTTTAAGCGGTCAAGAATTTCTTGTGGTAAACAGGGCTATTAAATTTTCACTTATATGAAATTCCTAATTAAACTATTTTTCACTTGGCTGGCAGTCATCATCGCCTCCTATTTGGTTCCGGGAGTGCATGTGACAGATTTCATCACTGCACTTGTTACCGCAACAGTGTTGACCTTGCTGAATGCCTTTATAAGACCCGTTTTGATTGTATTAACGATACCTTTTACAATTTTTACACTCGGACTTTTTTTATTCATCATCAATGCTTTTATAGTCATGATAGGCGATAAATTCGTGGATGGATTTCAAGTGGATTCATTTGGGTCTGCCTTGGTCTTTAGTTTAATTGTTTCTATCACGGTTTCTTTATTGGGAGTAATGGACAAGAAGTACAATAAGGATAACAGAGATAAATAAGGAGTATTTTTTTCTTGGATTCCATCTCATTCCTCATTCTTTTTTTCGCCAAACTTAACGACCTTTAAAGCACCATGCAGTTTGACAAAAAAGCACTTTCCAACGAACAACTCATCAGTATATACCGAAGTCTTCTTTTCCCAAGGATGATTGAGGAGAAGATGCTTGTATTGCTTCGGCAAGGAAAGGTAGGAAAGTGGTTTAGCGGCATCGGGCAGGAAGCCATTTCAGTTGGGGCAACTTTGGCAATGGATTCCACAGAATGGATCATGCCACTTCACAGAAACTTAGGTGTTTTTACCAGCAGAGGAATGTCGCTCGAAAAACTTTTTCTCCAATGGCAGGGAAGCAAAGATGGGTTTAGCAAAGGACGTGAACGCAGTTTTCATTTCGGTTCTAAAATACACCACATCGCTGGAATGATTTCCCACCTTGGTCCACAGCTTGCCCTGGCAACTGGTGCAGCACTTGCGTATAAATTACGAGAAGAAAAAAAAGCTGCCCTTGCCTTTACAGGAGATGGCGGAACGTCTGAAGGAGATTTTCACGAAGCATTGAACCTAGCTGCTGTGTGGGATCTTCCGGTTATTTTCATCATAGAGAACAATGGGTACGGATTGAGTACACCCACTTCAGAACAATACAGGTGTAGCTCATTGGTTGATAAAGCCAAAGGGTACGGAATGGAAGGCATTAAAATTGATGGCAACAACATACTCGAAGTATTTGATACGGTCAAAGGGGTTCGGGATTATTGCATTCAAAATCAAAAGCCCTATCTCATTGAGTGCATGACATTCAGGATGCGTGGACACGAAGAATCCAGTGGAGTGAAATATGTGCCAGCTGCTTTGTTTGAACAATGGAATAAAAAAGACCCAGTAGCGTGTTATGAAGAATGGCTGCTGGATGCAAATATTGCATCGGTTGATGAGATAAGAAAAATAAATGAAGAATTAAAATCCACAATCGAAGAGTCATTAAGGATTGGATTGGAATTTGAAAAGAACGAAGTAAATACGGACGATGAAATTGGAGATTTGTTTGCTGCCTCAATATATTCTCTCGAACCAGCAACGCAAAAAATTGAACGAACAACGCCATTGCGTTTCATTGATGCCATCACAGAGGCGCTGGATCAATCGCTTGAACTTCACGATGATTTAGTCATTATGGGACAAGACATAGCAGGCTATGGAGGTGCATTTAAAGTGACAGAGGGCTTGTCTGAAAAATATGGCACACACCGGGTTAGGAACACCCCACTTTGCGAAAGTGCGGTTATAGGGGCTGCATTGGGCTTGAGTTTGGAGGGATTTAAGTCGGTTGTTGAAATGCAGTTTGCTGATTTTGTTTCGGTAGGATTTAACCAGATTGTAAACAACTTGGCAAAAATTCATTACCGCTGGGGACAGCAAGCGGATGTTGTAATTCGAATGCCAACAGGTGCTGGTGTTGGCGCAGGGCCTTTTCATTCACAAAGCAATGAGGCTTGGTTCTTTCATGTGCCAGGATTAAAAATAGTGTATCCATCAAATCCTTCAGATGCAAAAGGCTTGTTGATTGCTGCAATTAACGATCCCAATCCAGTGATGTATTTTGAACACAAGGCTCTGTATAGAAGTGTTTCGGGTTTGGTTGAAATTGAACCTTTTGAAGTGGAAATCGGGAAGGCAAGAACGGTGCGGTATGGAGAAGAAATGAGCATCATCACCTATGGCGCTGGCGTGCATTGGGCTACAGATTATAGGGATCAACATGAAGAAAGCTCGATTGAAATAATTGACCTCAGAACATTGATGCCGCTGGATTTTGATGCAATTAGGGATACTGTGATGAAAACAAACCGTGTGCTTGTTCTTCATGAAGACAACCTAACTGGGGGAATTGGCGCAGAGATATCTGCGTGGATATCAGAGCATTGTTTTCAGTACTTAGATGCCCCAGTGATGCGATGTGCAAGTTTGGATACACCCATTCCATTTGCACCAGAACTTGAAAACCAATATCTCGCAAAAGCAAGGCTGGAAGCTTCAATTGAAAAATTGCTCCACTATTAATGTAAGTAGTACCAAATCTTGAAATTCATACTACTTAAACTATTTGTTTTTGATTGCTATTCGATATTTTCCGTATCTTATTCTTTCAAAGACCAACCATGCTACGCAGAAATTTTTTAAAATCATCAGCCATCTTTACCGCAGGCATGTACGCGTCGCACGGTCGCGCCATAGCAGGTCCGTTTTTACCAAATGAACTTGGCCATAACATTCCCATAGATAAAAAACTTGATCCTGAATGGTTGAAGTCGTTGCCCCAAAGAGGTTTTGTAACCAAATACCTTAAGTCAAAAAATGAGCTACAATTTATCGGAATGCCAGTGGGAGGAATCAACACGGGTACTGTATATCTTGGTGGTGATGGAAGGCTTTGGTTATGGGATATTTTTAATGCCAACCAAAATGGAATTGAACCCAAGACTATTGAATGGCATTCTGATGTGCATGTAGGCAAAAAAATCAGGTCACAAGATGGTTCTGCTTATGTTCAACCTGCGAAAGACATTCGACCTCTTGATCAAGGATTCGCATTCAAAATAATACATGGTGGTAAAACCATTGTTAAAAAAATGGAAGCTGATGATTGGGATGAAATTGTTTTTGAGGCCACCTATCCCATGGCTAAATTGCACTATATCGACAAGGATCTTCCTGTTGAAATCACGGTAGAAATTTATTCTCCTTTCATCGCGTTGGATGAAAAAAACTCTTCCATTCCAGCAACGATTTATTCGTTCAGCATAAAAAACAAATCAACAACTTCTGTAACTGTTGATATACTCGGATGGCTTGAAAATAAGTCCTGCATTCGTTCTGCAAAGGAATCTGATTTGAGACTCAATAGCATTATTCAATCAGATTCTTTTTCATGCATTGAAAGTGGCATGAAGAAGAACGATGATGAAACGCTGAAAACAAGGGCTGATTTTGGAACATTGGGCATTGCTGCATTTACCTCAAATCAGCAGCATCAAACAAATTTTTCATTGCCCATCAACTTAGGTTCTTTTGGCAAATCATCCAAAGCCGATGTTGAAAAAACTGCCAACGAAAAGTTGGTATCAGCTGTTTCTACAACGTGCATCATAAAACCCAATGCAACCGCAAAAGCTGATTTTGCGATAGCGTGGCATTTTAAAAACTTGGTGTTAAATAAAAAAATTCAAGACACTGGACGTTACTACAACAATTGGTTTAAAACATCTTCCGATGTGTTGAAATATGTACATCAACATTTCAAAAAATTATCTTCAGAAACAAAGCGTTGGAAAGATACATGGTATGATTCAACATTGCCATGGTGGTTGATGGAACGCACTTTCATGAATATTTCAACCTTGGCAACAACAACGGCTCATCGTTTTGAATCTGGCAGGTTTTATGCCTGGGAAGGTGTTGGTTGTTGCGAAGGTACTTGCTCGCATGTGTGGCAATATGCGCAGGCAGTGGGCAGGATTTTCCCTGCTTTAGAAAAGGATACCAGAGAACGTATTGACCTTGGCTTGTCATTGCAAAAAGATGGAATGATTTGGTACCGCGGAGAGGTGGTAAAAGGTCCTGCTATTGATGGACAAGCAGGCACCATTTTGCGGATATACAGAGAGCATCAAATGAGCACAGACAATACTTTCCTAAAAAACAATTGGGAGAAAATTAGGCTTGCTACGCAATGGGTAATAAATCAGGATCGAAACAAAGATGGCATGGAGGATACTCCAATAGAAAATACTTTAGATGCCGTTTGGGATGGTGAAATAGCTTGGTTGGTAGGATTGTGTATCGCCGCTGTAAAGGCTGCAGAACTGATGGCCATTGAAATGAAGGATGAAGTTTTTGCTTCAACGTGTTCAACCTATGTTTCAACTGGCAGAAAGAACATGGAAGAAAAATTATTCAATGGCGAATATTTTATTCATAAACCAGATGAAATAAAAGGCCGACAAAAGCTCGGATCCTACAATACCTGCCATATCGATCAAGTGTATGGACAAAGCTGGGCACACCAGGTAGGGATAGGAAGAACGCTTGATAAAGAGAAAACAGTATCAGCTTTGAAGGCTCTCTGGAAATACAATTTCACTCCAGATGTTGGTCCATACATCAAGACTCATTTGGGTGGCAGGCCTTATGCATTGCCTGGCGATGGTGGTCTTATCATGAACACCAATCCGAAGAATGAAGAGAAACCTTATGGAGAAAATATAACCTGGCAATTGGGATATTTTCACGAATGCATGAGCGGTTTTGAACACCAGGTGGCAGCCCACATGATGGCCGAGGGAATGGTAGAGGAATCATTGGTTATCACGCGAATGATTCATGACCGATACCACGCTGCAAAAAGGAATCCTTTTAATGAGATTGAATGCAGTGATCACTATGCTCGCGCCATGGCTAGTTTCGGCACATTTATAACCGCATGTGGTTTTGAGTACCATGGTCCAAAAGGATTTATGAGATTCTCACCAAAGATCAATCCAGAAAAATTCAAGTCACCTTTTACTGCTGCTTCAAGTTGGGGAACGTATAAGCAAGAAAAAAATGCAACACAATTAAAGGCTAGCGTGGAAATCAAGTATGGTAGTTTAACATTGAAATCATTCAGTGTGGATGCTTCGCATAAAGCAAAACTCCTTTCTGTCATGTTAAATGGAAAAAAAATACCCGCATCTATTCAGCAACAGGGCGAAAATTGCACAATATCATTTCCAAATTCAGTTATCATAAAAGAAAACCAAACATTAACCATTTTAATCTGAAATTAATGATTGTTGAAAACAATAAAGTAGTGACCATCCATTATGTTTTGAAAGATGAGGAAGGCAAAACACTTCAAAGCAATGAGGAATATACGCAAGAAGAATACTTGCATGGAGCAGAGAATATTATACCAGGGTTGGAACGCGCTTTAGATGGAATGAAAGCTGAACAAGTTATTGAGGTTGTGGTGTATGAAGAGGAGGCCTATGGCCCAAGGGAGAAGAGCTTGATTATCGAAGTAGCCAATGAGGAGTTTGAAAATCCTGATTCAATCAATGAGGGTGAATACATTCAACTGTTTGATGGAACAGATGCCGTTGTAATTCAGAAAAATGAGGATCAGATTATAGTTGACGCTAATCATCCTTTGGCTGGCAAAACGTTGTTTTTTACTGCAAAAATTATTGAAATACGCGACGCTACCGAAGAAGAATTGCTCCAAGGTTCTCCAATTAAAAAAACAAACATGGGTTGTGGCCCTGAGGGTTGTTGCTAATTAAGAACAAGCATAATTTATTTGCCATGATAAAAAAACTCCTCATAATTTTCTCATTGCTGATCACCTTCAGCACTTTGTTGAACGCGCAAGAATTATATCAAGCAGCACCTCCATCCACCCAAACACGGTGGATAAGTCCAGAAAACCCGTCCGGCAAAAAAGGCGCCGGAGGCCTTACTAATAAAGGAGCAAAAGGGAGTGCTTTCTTTACCGTAAAAGCAGGAGAACAATTGGTGCTGATGGATGTGAAAGGTGCCGGTATAATAAACCGCATGTGGATGAGTGGAACCATACCTAGAAGCGAGGAGCAGCGAAGGTTGGTAAGGATTGATATGTATTGGGATCGAAAAGACAAGCCTGCAGTTTCTGCACCAATAGGAGATTTTTTTGGATTGGGTCTTGGACTTTCTGTGCCATTTGAAAATGAATTATTTTCCAATCCTGAAGCGCGGTCTTTTAATTTTACGATTCCGATGCCATACCGAACAGGAGCAAAAATTGTGATTACCAATGAATCATCAACCCATGCATTGGTATGGTACGACATCAATTATACAACGGTGCAAAGCATTCCCAGCGATGCCATGTATTTTCATGCTTATTGGAACCGAGTTCAAAAAACCACCATTGGCGAAGATTACGAAGTGCTTCCAACGGTAAAAGGCAATGGAAGATTCATTGGGATGAATGTGGGAGTAATTGGAGATTCTGCCTATCGGAATACTTGGTTCGGTGAAGGGGAAGTGAAGATGTATCTTGATGGAGATAAAAGCAATCCAACCTTGGCTGGAACGGGAACTGAGGATTATATTGGAACTGGGTGGGGACAAGGAGTATATCAGAACAGGTATCAGGGATCATTGGTTTCCGATTCAAAAAATGATATTTATGCCTTCTACCGATATCATATTCCTGACCCGGTTTATTTTCATCAAAATTGCAAAGTAACATTGCAGCAAATTGGGAATACCGGCATCAATCAAATAAGGGGAATGCTTGCAAAAGGTGTAAATCTCAAACCTGTTTGGGTATTTAAGCAAGGCGCTTCAGGTGATATTTTCAACCTGAAAGGGAATCCCCCTGAACAGATTTTACTGCTTGACAGAAATGATATTTCAGGGGTGAACGATCACGCGTTCGATGAGAAGGTTTTTGGTGGAAATTTTTACAGAAGTGATGATGTGTCATCAACCGCTTATTTTTATTTGAATAAACCAACAAATAATCTTCCCCCAATATCTGATATTTCCAATAGAATTAATGGCCTGAAGGAAAAAGTTTGGGGAATAAAAAAAAGTGAAAAATGAAGAATCAACAAGGAATCATCGAACATTGGTTTTCAATCTTTTTATTGATTTTGTTTATTTCCTGCAACAATGTAAGCAAAGAAGAAAATAAAAATGTTGGGCAAATTTCAAAAGGAACGTTTGGTTATGACCTTGATTTTTTAAAAAAACACCACAAGGACCTTGTTGTATTAGGCCAAGATACCGGTGGCGCACAAATTATCATTTTGCCGGCATACCAGGGTCGTATCATGACCAGCACGGCCGAAGGCAATGCAGGAGCGAGTTTCGGGTGGTTGAACCATGAGTTAATCGCATCCGGGAAATTTTCCGAGCACTTCAGCGCATTTGGCGGTGAGGAAAGATTTTGGCTAGGACCAGAGGGTGGGCAATTTTCAATTTACTTTAAAAAAGGGGTTGAATTTAAGTTCGAAAATTGGTACGTCCCCAAGGAATTGGATACAGAATCTTTCACATTGACATCTTCAAGTTCGACAGAAGCAACATTTGAAAAGGAGATGCATTTGGAGAACTACACGGGCACCAAGTTCGACCTCAGGGTGAACAGAAATATCAGTTTATTGAGTGATTCTTCAATAGAGGTGTTGATTGGTTCAATTCCCAATGGCATAAATAAAGTAGGTTTTCAGTCTGAAAACATTGTTACAAATACTGGAAAAAATTCTTGGAATAAAAATACGGGGTTGCTGTCGATTTGGGTATTGAGCATGCTCAATGCAGATGAAAATACGACCATCGCCATTCCATATAAAAAAGGGGATTCTGCCATATTGGGCAAGGTTGTTACCGACGATTATTTTGGTAAGGTGCCGGCAGATAGATTGAAAGTGAAAGATGGATTGATATTGTTCAAGGCTGATGCAAAACATAGAAGCAAGATTGGCATTTCTCCGAAACGTGCATTGCCATTGGCATTGAGCTATGATGCAAAAAATGATGTGCTTACTATTGCACAGTTCAGTTTGACCGAAGGAGTAAATGATTTTGTGAATTCACTATGGGAGCAACAAAAAAATCCTTTTTCAGGGGATGCTGTAAATGCATACAATGACGGTCCAATTGAAGGCAAGCAGATGGGTAAATTTTATGAATTGGAAAGTTCTTCACCCGCAGCTGCATTGAAGCCTGGTGAAAAAATCACGCACGTTCACAGAACCATTCATTTAAAAGGAGACAAAGAACAATTAAATGGAATCGTTCAGAAATTGCTTGGCGTAAGTATAGATTCAATTGGTTTATAGTCAACTTCCAACCAACACAATTCTAGTAGGTTACAATTTAACTTCGATAAACTATTTCAATGTTTTTAGAAATTGCAGGCTCAACGGCAATTGTGTCATCACCCTTGTTGATTCATCTTCAATAAAGTAATGTTTCACGCCGGCTTTTTTGGCTGCTTTCATGACGTCTTTGATATTTACATCACCTTTGCCCAATACCACATTTGTTTCTTCATCGGCACCGCCGGTATCGTTGCATTGGGTTCCATGTTCACGGTCCTTGAGGTGCAACATCTTCATGCGGGAAGGATATTTCTTGATAATAGAAACAGGATCAGCACAACCTTGTTTAGCCCAGTAAACATCAAGTTCAAAGTTCACATAAGCAGCATCAGTTTTGGCAACAAGATCATCAAACAATGTACCATTGACAGAAGGTCTGAATTCATATCCATGTGGGTGATAACAGAAATTGAGACCTGCTTCTTTCAGGATCTTTCCTGCACGGTTGAACCTTGCAGCGGCTTCATCAATTTCTTTGCTCCCAAATTCATTCCCATTGTGTCCAATCCAAAAACAAACCACATAAGTAGCGCCAAGTGCCTTTGCATCTGAGATGGTTTTATTGAGGTCTCCCTTCATCGCATCATAATCTACTCCGATGCTGACCATTTTATAGCCCATTTGGTCTAGCATCTTTCTATAGGTGGTTACATCCATCCCGTAAAGTTCTCCTCCTTCCAATTCCTTGATGCCCATGGCACGGACTTTGCCCAAGGTTCCTTTCAGGTCTGTTTTAACTTCATTTCTAACGGAATAAAGTTGAAGCCCAATCTCCTGTGCTGACAGGAATCCGGATGAACACAAGATGGCAATTGAAAGAATAAAGCTTTTCATAAATATGGTTTTACATTTTACATTTTAAATTTAACCCTTTTAGTAAAACCAACGTGCACAAAATCCATATT
This sequence comes from Chitinophagaceae bacterium, assembly GCA_044350285.1. Lineage (GTDB taxonomy): Bacteria > Bacteroidota > Bacteroidia > Chitinophagales > Chitinophagaceae > Pollutibacter. Next base: position 14,650 of record JBILHX010000075.1, read on the forward strand.
TGAATGGTTTTTATGTTTTTTATGGCTGTTGGAATGATAAACTATGTCCAATTTGGATCTTCATTATCAATGAACTGAAGTGGAATGATAATATCTCCATATTTCTATTCCAAAATACCATGCGGAAATCAACGTTCCAATGGCAAGAAGTGCTGTAAAAATGACCAAACCCAATGCATTTTTTTGGGTGCTTTTTTCTAATTTTTGAATCCGTAAATTTTCCGTGTTACGTTGAACCCTTCTTTCTGTATAGCCCCCATTGTTTCTGAATACAATTCCATCCAAAGAAATCGAAAGCGAATCAACACTTTTAATGTATTTATCCATAAACAAGTTGTGATACAGCAAATCAATTTCCCAGTCTTTTAGTCCAAACCTGATTTTCAGTTTTTCTCCTATTTCGTCACTCATTTTTTTTCTGTATTCATCCGAATAAAATTTTATTCCCTTAAATTGATTCTCATAATCAACAATAAGTTCTTCCAGCACAAAATCGAGTTCTGTATCATAATTGTTTTCCATCGTAAATGATTTCTAGTTTTCTACCCTAAGCATCTTCAGAATCTTTTTGGTGTCTGATAGATCCCCTATTAAACGGTCTTCTGGCAAAGGCATTTTTTTTATCAACAAGGGCAATGCAAAAATATTTTCTTTCGTTGCCCAGCCTGGATGCTCTTTAATGTCAATAACTTCAATCTCATACATTCCTTTTAAGTATTTTTCGCAAAACAATTGAAAGTTTTTGACTGCATGTGTTGAGTCTATTGTACCGGGATTAATAAAGAGTTGAAAAACAAATTGTTTCACTTCTTTCTTTTTTATTAAGGGTATGAAATGAAATTATTAGTTAACTCTAATCCTTTTTCGTCAACTAGAGTTACTTTAATCCCATCTGAATCGATCAAAAGTTCATATTCATTTTTGGAGTTGTTGATTCCTCTTGACTTTATGATGTATAAAAATTTTCGATGTTTATTTTTAATG
>JBILHX010000008.1:0-49382 GCA_044350285.1 Chitinophagaceae bacterium
TCAAACGACTGATTCCTAGATGATGCAATTTTTAGGATTTGTTGATACTGTTCTGGCGTAAGGTCATTGTAGAAGAAGTAAATGGGGTCCAAATGCTTGCCACCTTTCATTACTTCATAGTGAAGATGAGGTCCAGTCGACTTGCCTGTGTTTCCCACATAGCCTATCACTTCTCCTCGCTTCACGGTTTGTCCAGGCCTAACTTTTATCCTAAACATATGACCATATAAAGTTGTGTACTGGTAGCCATGGTTTATCACAACATGGTTACCGTACCCATTTCCAAGATTCCCCGCAGTTTTTACAACACCTTGAGCTGTGGCATAAATGGGTGTTCCTGAAGGGGCAGAAAAGTCTAACCCGGCATGGAATTTAACCGTTTTATAAATTGGATCAATTCTATAACTAAAGCCTGAGGAAAGTCTGTTTAAATCCTTGTTGTTAATGGGCTGAATGGCAGGGGTACTGGCAAGTAGTTTTTCTTTGTTGCGTATCATTCCTTCAATTTCTTTGTAGGAAACCTCCTGGTGCCTAACCCTGTTGTACAATGTGCCAAGGGTTTTGAACATCCCATCGGTCAATTCAGCATTGTCCAAACCCGCCAAAAGCTGTAACTCTTTCTTTGTTTCTATTTGCTTAGCCCTTGCACTATCGGGTATTGGACTGGCTTCAAATATTGAACGGTAAACTTCATTGTCCCTTTTCTCAAGTTGTTTCAATCTTTCATCGATTTCCGTAACCCTTTCGGCGTAGACATTGTTTTGATCTTGAATTCTTTCAAGTTGCAACCTCAATATTTTTTCTTTTGGGGAATCTAAAAACCGGAACGCAACAGCTACAATAATCAATCCGGTAACAATTGCTGCTGAAAGAAATGCCAATATGCGCAACAGGGTGACCCTTAGAGGAACGACCTGTTTCTCGTATCGCAACGTATTTGTATTATAATAATATTTTATTTTCTTCATGCCTTGTCAACAAGCGAGTTATTTAGAAGGGAGGTAACATCTTTCAAATGATGTATTTTTGCACCATCTAATTGGTGTAAAGATAAATAATTGAAGCTACATCGGTTACAATAAAAGTATCAATAAATGACAGCAACAGAAATCAGAAATAAGTTTTTGCGTTTTTTTGAAGAAAAAGGGCACCAAATTGTAGCATCAGCACCGATTGTGTTAAAAGATGATCCAACATTGCTGTTTACCAATGCGGGAATGAATCAGTTCAAGGATTATTTTCTTGGGAACAAGCAGGCCATTTACAAAAGGGTCGTTGATACACAAAAATGCCTAAGGGTTAGTGGGAAACACAATGACCTCGAAGAGGTTGGGGTTGATACCTATCACCATACCATGTTTGAAATGCTTGGGAATTGGAGTTTCGGTGATTATTTTAAAAAAGAGGCAATTACCTGGAGTTGGGAACTGCTTACCGACGTTTATGGCATTCCTAAAGACAGGCTTTATGCCTCTGTTTTTGAAGGCGATGAAAAAGAAAATCTTCCGCCTTCTACCATTGCACTCAATATTTGGAAAACATTGTTGCCAGAAAACCATATTGTACTTGGCAACAAGAAGGATAATTTTTGGGAAATGGGGGATACAGGGCCCTGTGGACCTTGTAGCGAAATTCATGTTGATTGCAGGTCAGACGAAGAGAGAGCTGCTGTTCCTGGTCATCTGCTGGTAAACAAAGACCATCCACAGGTGATTGAAATTTGGAATAATGTTTTCATGCAATACAACAGGCTGAAAGACGGAAGCTTGCAGCCATTGGCCTCAACACATGTTGATACGGGGATGGGACTTGAACGATTGGTTCGTGTACTACAGGGGAAATCATCCAACTATGATACGGATATTTTCATGGGATCCATTTTGGAAACTGAAAAAATATCAGGACAAAAATATACGGCAGGTGATTCCAAAAAAGATGTTGCTTTCAGGGTCATCGCAGATCATATCAGGGCTATTTCATTTACAATTGCAGATGGCCAATTGCCTTCAAATACAGGAGCTGGCTATGTAATCAGAAGGATCCTGAGAAGGGCGGTCAGATACTACTATTCATATTTGGAGGTGAAGGAACCTATGTTGCATTTACTGATTCCGGGGTTGGCAAAGCAGTTCAGCGATGTCTTTCCTGAATTGCAGGCTCAACTAAGTTTCGTTTCAAAAGTGGTTAGAGAGGAAGAAGATACTTTTCTGAGAACCCTCGGTAAGGGACTAAAAAAGATAGATGAAATTATCGCATCATCAAAGGCTGATGGCATCATTGATGGCGCTGCAGCCTTCGAATTGTACGATACCTACGGTTTCCCCATTGACCTTACAAGATTGATTTCATCAGAGCACGGTCAACATGTTGATGAACCGGGCTTTGAAAGGGAAATGTTGGCGCAAAAGAACAGAAGCCGCGCTGCTTCTGCATCAGAAGTTGAAGATTGGACTGAATTAATCAAATCGGATGAAATCTCAAATGCCTTTGTAGGATACCATCAATTGAGATGTGATACGAGGTTGATGCGGTATAGAAAAGTTACCACCAAAACGGGGGTATTGTATCAATTGGTTTTAGAGAATACCCCGTTCTATGCAGAGAGTGGAGGGCAAGTAGGGGATACTGGCACTATTCAAATGGGGGATCATCAAATTGAAGTTCTCAATACCAAAAAAGAAAACGACCTGATCGTTCATGTTGTTAAGGAATTGCCAGAAACGATTTCAATCCAAGTTCAGGCAAGTGTTGATGAGAGCAGAAGAAAAGAAATTACAGCGCATCACACGCTTACTCATTTGTTGCATGCCGCATTGCGTCAAGTGTTGGGTAGTCATGTAGCACAAAAAGGTTCTTTGGTGAATGACAAAGGAATGCGCTTCGATTTTTCTCATTTTGCCAAGATGACAAATGAAGAAATAGAGAAAGTGATGAAAATCGTCAACCAAAAAATCCGTGAAAATATTCCCGTTATCATTCGAGAAATGGAAAAGGAAGAAGCTCTTAAGTTAGGCGCAATGGCATTGTTTGGAGAGAAGTACGGCAACTTGGTTAGGGTTGTAACTGTAGATCCAAACTATTCTGTTGAACTCTGTGGAGGAACTCATGTTGGATATACAGGAGAACTTGGTCATTGTATCGTTGTTTCTGAATCTGGTGTTGCTGCTGGTGTTAGAAGAATTGAAGCATTGTGCAGTGTGGCTGCAGAAAATAAGGACATTGACGATAGGGCACTGTTGAACCTAATCCAAGAGGCCCTTAAAAGCCCACGAGATATTGTAAAGTCAATCGATCAAATCAACGAAGAGAACACTTCAACAAAAAAACTCCTTGACCAAACAGAGGGTAAATTGTTGAAATACATTCAAAAAGAATTGATTGGCAAATCAGAACAAATTAGGGGAATAAACTTCATAGGGGAAGTCGTTGATATATCCTCTGCGGAGTTGTTAAAAAAATTGTGTAACGACTTGAGGAATAGCTACTCAAATACAGTGGTTGTATTGGGTGCTTCTACAGCTGGTAAAGCTTCCCTAGCTATCGGGATTTCAGACAACCTTTCTGCAGAAAATGACTTGGACGCCGTAAAATTAATCAAAACCTTGGTTGCTCCTTTGATAAAAGGAGGTGGAGGCGGACAAAAAATTTTGGCGACAGCGGGTGGGCAAGAACCTTCTGGACTGCCACTTGCCATTCAATCCATCAAGAAAGCCCTTTCTTAAACCATTCATCACTTTTAACACCAATTTTAAATGATGAGTAGCGGATACTTTCTATTTTGTGGCATAAAATTTAAACAAATGATAAATAGACACTTAAATTTTGTTTTGGTGATTATGGCTGTTTTGTCTGTTCAAGCATCCATGGCACAACCTGAGAAAAAAGCAAAAAAGGAAATCATCATTCGCGAAGGCGTTGATTCAAGTAAGAAAATGATTGTTGTTGTCAATGGCGACAAAGTAACCGTCAATGGGAAAGAGGTTACTGGGGATGAAAAAAACAGCTTTATCATCAAAAGGAAAAATTCAACTGACGGAAATAATGTTGAAATTATTATAGATGAAAAACAAAGTGGTCAGCCTCATGTTAGAATCTTCAAAGGAGATGTTGGTCAGGGTTCCACGATTGGTGAAAAAGAAATTGAGTTGATGATAGCGGATGCGATGGGCGAGATGAATGAAATTGGGCAAGGTGCTCAACTTGGAATCTTGCTGGAAGACAATGAAAAGGGTGCTTTGGTTAAGGAAGTTGTGCCCAATTCTGCTGCTCAAAAAGCAGGTATCAAAGTGAATGACATCATCGCTTCGGTTGATGAGAAAAAAATATCCAGTGCAACAGAAGTGGTGAGTCAAATTAAATCAAAAAACCCAGGTGATAGTGTAACGATTCAGGTCATCCGTGATGGTGTTTTAAATCAAGTTTCTGCTAAACTTGGTGCTGGAAAGAACGTTTCAACAGGAAGGTCGTTCACAGTGCCGGGTCAGAGGATAGAAAAAAGAATAATTGAAGGGAAGACACCCCCTTCGTTGGCAGACGCTTTTGATAATATGGAAGGCGCCTCCCCAAACTTAGCTGATGCATTTGATATTTTTGATCAGCTAATGGTTGTGAAGCCAAAACTTGGTGCAGAAATAGAGGAGACGGAAGATGAAAATGGTGTTAAAGTGTTGGAAGTTGAAGAAGGTTCGTCAGCCGCAAAAGCAGGATTGAAAAAAGATGACCTGATTCTTTCCATCAGTGGAAAAAAAATAAAGAACATCTCTGATGTTAAAGAAGCATTGAAAGATATCAAAGGCAATTCCACAATGGATATTATAAGAGAAGGAAAGCCAAAGAAAATAGAATTTAAAATGCCACATCCAATGAAAAAAGCATCGATTTAAGCAATTATTTTAATTAAATACAAGGCCTGGTCAATAGATTGGGCCTTTTCCATTTCAGGTTACAATTTGTTTGGGTAATTTGCAGTAAATTAATTGTTGATGTTGGAAGACTATTCACAGAAATATGAGGCAGTTATTGGACTAGAAGTACATGCACAACTTCATACAAAAAGCAAATTATTCGCCGGAGATGCAAATTCTTTTGGTTCATCACCCAATTCCAATGTGAGTGCTATAACATTGGGGCACCCTGGAACATTACCCAAGATGAATAAAAAGGCCATCGAATATGCCATCAAAATGGGTATTGTATGCAATTCTGAGATTGCAACGTATAATTATTTTGCACGCAAGAATTATTTCTATCCAGACCTTCCAAAGGGGTACCAAATTTCACAACATACAACCCCCATCTGTATAGGAGGATATGTTAACATAATGACTTCAGAAGGGCAAAAAAATATTGAGCTAACGAGAATACATCTTGAGGAGGATGCCGGGAAAAGCATCCATGATCAAAATGAAACATTGACCTTGTTGGATTATAACAGGGCGGGTGTTCCCCTCATTGAGATTGTAACTGAGCCCGTAATACATTCTGCAGAAGAAGCGGCTGCGTATGTTACTGCAATTAGGAAAACGGTGAGGTGGATAGGGATTTGCGATGGGAACATGGAAGAGGGAAGCCTGCGTTGTGATGCCAATGTTTCCGTTCGTTTGAAAGCCAGTAAAACGTTGGGTACACGGGTGGAAGTAAAAAACTTGAATTCCATCAAACATGTAAAACATGCCATTGAAATCGAAATTTCGAGGCTCACTCGCATGATTGAAAATGGAGAAACCATTGTTCAACAAACAAGGAGTTATGATGCAGACAAGGGCATTACATTTGCCATCAGAAGCAAGGAAGATGCAGACGATTATCGATATTTTCCTGAACCGGATCTAGCCCCGTTCCACTTTACGGATCAATTTATTGATGATATAAAACAAACTATTCCCTCATTACCAGAACAAAGAATGCTTCATTACATTGAGGCTTATGGGTTAAGTGAATACGATGCAGCGCAATTGGTGGATGAAAAAATATTGAGCGATATATTCAACCTCATTGCAGAGAAGACCAACCACAAAAAACAGTTGGCCAACTTTTTACTTGGACCAGTTCGCTCTTGGAACAATGCAGCTGGATTGTCTTGGGATTCATTGCAAATAACACCGGAAAATTGGGATAAGTTGCTGTCGTTGGTGGCTGATGGAAAGATTTCTTTTTCCGTTGCTGCTCAGCGAATTCTTCCTGTAATGCTTGAAAACATTGATGCAGATCCTCTTTTCATTGCCAAAGAGAACGACCTTATTCAAGATGCCGGTCAAGACGAAATCAAAGATTGGGTTGAATCCGTCGTCAATGCCATGCCTGAAAAAGTAATGGAATATAGAAAAGGAAAGAAGGGGTTGATTGGACTTTTTGTAGGGGAAGTAAAAAAGATTTCAAAAGGGAAGGCGGACCCTAAAATTGCCACTGAACTACTTAATCAATTTTTAAACAATAAATAAATCGGATGAAAAATTCAATTTTTGTCACTCTCGTCTGTGTTGCTTTTGCATACGGAGCATGTAAAAGCAAGGATAATGCCGTAAAAGTTCAAGTTAAATTAACTAACAATCCCGCAAAGCAAAATGTTTTTTTGGAAGTCATTGAGATGGAGGGTGCTGCACCTGTGATAATTGATTCAGTTTCTATTGAAAAGACTTCAATTGTGGCCAATTTAAAAGGGGGCAAAATTGATCCAGAGGCATTGTACAGGGTTCGTTTTAGCCAAGACAATCAAGCTCTTTTTGTAGTGCCCGATCAAAGTGCGATTGAATTAAATGCAGATTTGAAATCCTTTAAATCCTATACTACTAATTCAAATGGAAGCAATGAATTGAAAGCTGTGTTGCTGGGGTTTAATGCAAAGCTTGATTCAATGAGTAATTTGCGAAACGTTATCCAGTCATATGAAAATGTGATGGACAGCAGCAGGGTTGCAGCTGAGAAAGCTTATCTGAAGTTAGCTGATGGTACTGGCAGTTATTTGATGAATGTAGCTAGTACAACAAGCGTTCCTGTTGTTGCAGTATATGCCATAGCTATGGGTAGAAACAACATCAACGACAGTATTATCATGCCTGTGGTTGATGGCATGGCCAAGCGATTCCCTAACTCTCCACGTATACAAAAATTATCAGCATCCTTTAAGGCAATCCCAAGCGAAGCTGCTCCAAGCGAACTTGTTGGATCTGAAGCGCCTGAAATCAATTTGCCTGATATCAACGGGAAGAATTTTTCTTTAAAATCACTGAGAGGAAAATTTGTGTTGGTAGACTTTTGGGCAAGTTGGTGCAAGCCATGTAGAATGGAGAATCCCAATGTCGTGAAGGCTTTTATGAAGTTTAAGGATAAAAATTTTACGGTACTTGGTGTTTCATTAGACAAAGACAAATCATCATGGATCCAAGCCATTCAAAACGATCAATTGTTATGGCAGCATATAAGTGATTTGAAATATTGGAACAGCGAGGTTGTTCCGCTTTACAAAATAGAAGGCATTCCCTTTAATGTTTTAGTCGATCCAAAAGGGATGATTGTTGCGAAAGACTTAAGAGGTGCAGATTTAGAGCAAGCATTGGCTAAGTTTTTGAAATAGTGTAATTATTGTTTAGAAGTATAATTGAAAAGGGGTTGCCAAAACGTGGTACCCCCTTTTGTTTGCCTTACATTTCTTTCTAAGGGGAAATGAAGCATCATCTTCTTCGAGTTGGCGATAGTGAAATTGGAAGTGCGCAAAAAAAAACCGCCTCAGAATTTTATATCTGAGACGGCTTTTCAATTGTTGTTTTTATTTTTTACCAACCTTGGTTTTGAACCAGGTTCTTGTTGATGGTAACATCATTAGCAGGCAATCCCCAAATGAATTTTGGATCACTTGCTGGTATCGTTAACGTATTGTAGTTGGCACCAACATTAATGGTGTTAACATCTTGAGCTCCAGACCTTGTAAATCCAAGGTTCCAACGCTTAAGGTCATCCAAACGGAATCCTTCAAAAGCCAATTCCTTTGTTCTTTCATCCCTCACAGCAGCAATAAGTGCCGATCCAGAAATGCCACTCAGTGCAGTCAATCCCCTTGATACACGAAGCGCATTTAAAGCTGTTAAGGCATTTGCAGTACCAGCACTTTCAGCAGAAGCTTCAGCTGCAATTAGGTACATTTCTGCAATCCTGAATACCTTTGGAGCATGCTGATAGTTGGTGGTTGCTCCTGTAAACAAGGCAGGGTTTCCTGGAAATTTGTTTACCAAGACGATGTTGTTGAATGACAATCCTGAAACCGTCACTGCTTTTGGCTCAAAGTAAATAGCTTTACGGAAATCAGCTGCATCATACCCATTATATACCCATGAAGAAGGAATGAAATCAGGGGTAAACCTTCCTGTTGCTGGAATAAATCCAAGATAGATTGAATTTGTATTTGCCAATTCATTGGGCTTGCTTACAAAGCACTCATAAATCGATTCTTGATTGCCATCTGTATGCCAATAGGCCTTCAATGTAGCAGCAGTAGTGGTAAGCTTGTATTTGTTTGCAGTAATCAATGAATTTGCTGCTGTATAAGCACCAGCCCAATCTTGCATGCATAGTTTAACCCTTGCTTCCAAAGCAGTTACAACATCAATGTTGAATGTTTTGATTCCAACCGCGCCAGCAACAGCTCCAAGAAATTTCTTAGCCTGGGTGATGTCTGAGTTAATTTGGTCGTAAACTTGCTTTACTGTAGCCCTAGAAGGTTGTGCATTTACATCATAAACTGTAATCAATGGTACACTTAAGTCAGTTGCTGCGCTAGCTGGACTATAAGCCTTAGACCATCTCAATGCCAATTGGTGATAATAAAATGCCCTTGCAAAATACGCATCACCTTTGTAACGATCTAGGCTTGCTGTTTCAACTGCATCAAGTGGTTTTACCTCTTCCAAGCCTTTGATTGCTACATTGATATTGGCAATCGCACTATAATATGCAGCCCATTGATCTCTGATGGTACCATCATCTGCAAGAAAAGACGTTCCCCAACGGTGCGGGTTGCCATTTCTGTTTCCAAAATCTAAAGATGCATTAAGCTGATCAGCCTGAACATCAGTTATAAACATGTAAGATCCGTATTGTCTTCCTCTGAAGGTTGCGTATAAACCAGCATTCCATGTTTTTGCATCTTTTACCGTTTTAAAAGATTGCGATTGTTCAATTGAATTGTATGGAAACAAATCCAATTTTTTGCAAGATGAAAAGAGGGTCGTTAGAACCACTGCGGCTATTAAACCTATTCTTAAATTTTTCATTTCCTTATTATTTTTTGAGGTATATCAGTTATTTAATTAGAACCTAAAGTCGATACCTAATGAATGTTGTTTCGTGTTTGGATTAACACCAAGTGTAACATTGGTATCTACCTCTGGATCTGGGCCTAAATAACGGGTATACGTTAATAAGTTACGGGCTATGTAATAAACTTTCATTCCTTTAATCATCTTAGTTGGTTTGATGATAGATTCAGGAACAACATAACCAACACTTAGCGTTTTCAACCTGATGAAAGAAGCATCTTCAATCAACCTAGAATCAAACTGTGTGAACTGTGTACCATATTTAGGGAATAATGCGATATCACCCGGTTTTTTCCAATAATCTAAAACCCTTACACTTTGGTTGAAGCCAGGGAACTGGTTAGGATTTTCAAAGAAATACCTGTCGTTGTTGATCATGTATTTGCCTTTAGAAAAACTAAAGTCTGCTTGTACATAAATTCCTTGAAATCCACCACTCAATCCAAATCCACCATTCAACCAAGGATAGCGTTGAATTCCTGTATTCTGCTGCAATCCTGCGGTGTTGAATGTTGTAGTTACGTTGTTGCCATCTTTTAATGTTTCTACAATTTTGTCTGCAATGCTGTTTGGCTTGTACCACTCAGGCAATCCTGTTGCTGGATTTACACCACTGAAGATTGGATAGAAATACGACACTGGCTGTCCAACTGCCCAACTTACCCCAGTGTTAGGAATGATCCAATAGTTTTTTCCTTGGAAAAGCTCATTGATTTTATTCTTGTTGTAGTTGATGTTTAAATATGGAGTGATGTAAGCCTTTTTAGCATCTATCCTCAATAAATCAAAATCAAACGTAACATCAATACCTGAATTTGTTAAGGTACCAACATTTGAAGTGATGCTTGAGAAACCTGAAGTGTATGCATAAGGAACACTAATCAACATGTTTCTAGTATCCCTCTTGTAATATTCAACTTCAAGCCTTACCCTGTCAAATAATGAAGTTCTTACGCCTATTGTAGTATTCTGCTGTGTTTCCCATGCCAAGGATGCATTTCCTGGTGTACTAACAAACCATCCTGAACCACCATCAAACTGGGTTGTACCAACCAATGCCTGGCTTTGGTAATCTCCAATTGATGAGTTACCAGATGTTCCAGTACTTGCTTTAACAGTAAGGTCTGTCAACCATTTGATGTCACTGAATATCTTTTCTTTTTTTGCTTTCCACATTCCACCAACAGACCAGAACTGTGCAGTTCTGTTGTTTTTACCGAAACGAGAAGATTCATCTTCTCTAATTGATAAATCCAAAAAGTACTTGGTATCGAAATTGTATTCAACCCTGCCAAACTTAGACTTATAAGCATATTCAGATTTTCCTGAACTTGCATCTCTGTTGTTAGGTCCAGCTCCAATCAGCGTCAAACGATCATCTGTTTGTCCTGTTGAAGATCCTGAGAAATTTGTAGATGTATTGTCTATATACTCATTACCAACCAAGGCTGTAATGTTGTGTAAATCCTTGATGCTAAACTTGTACTCAACCGTGTTGGTAACTGTTTTGGTAACACCTCTTGAAAAAGATTCACTCGCACTTCCGTTATTCAAAGAACCAACATAAGAAGGCAATTGCTTTGAAGATGTCCTGAAATCAAATGCATCCATACCTACCTGAGATTTGATGGTAAGGTTTTTGATTGGAGTAACCTGAATGTAACCTGATGGGTTAGCTTGGATGTTGTTGCTGTTGCTCGGCAAATTGTCTGCCAAGTATTTGGGGTTATACCTTGCCCATCCTGGAATCAAGTTTGGATATTCTACACCATTCTTGTCAACTGGAGAGTAAAAAGGAGCTGCCAACAAAGCCAAACCACGGTTTGTACTGTTAGATCCATAAGGGTTTGTTTCCCTGTCATCAGCACCCATAGAAAGATTCAATCCAAAAGAAACCCAATCATTTACAGCTGTGGTGAGGTTTGACCTCAACGTGTATCTTTTGAAACCAGAACGGTATGCTAACCCTTCTTGGGAAAAGTAACTGCCTGAAACATAGTAGGTGGTCTTGCCACCACCGCCTGAAACAGATACATCTGTTTGTTTGGTGGGTGCACCATTCTTGTAATAAGACTTGTACCATTTGGTGTCAAATGGATATTGCGCCAGCAATGCATCCATTTGAGTTTGTGTTCTGTACGCAGTTGCAACCCAGAAATCTGAAATCTGCTTGGTGTTCATGAACTGATTAAAGAACTTCTCATTTGCTAGGTCAGAGAACCCAATCTGCGTACTTACATTGATCTCAGCTGGTCTGCCTATTTTACCTTTTTTACTGGTTATATAGATTACACCATTTGCAGCACGTGCTCCATAAATTGAGGTAGCTGACGCGTCTTTCAACACTGAAATGTTTTCTATATCATTTGGGTTCATAGAAACTACCGCACCACCATCAATTGGAATTCCATCCATCAGATAAAGGGGTGTAGAGCTGGCTCCCAAAGAACCCACTCCATGCAACCTCAATGAAGAAGTTTGGGAAGGTTCTCCTGAAGAAGTGAAAACCTGAAGACCGGCAACTTTACCTTGCAATGCATCAAATGCATTGGCAATTGGCCTGTCCTCAAATGTTTTTCCCGCAACAACAGTAACTGAACCTACAACAGAAGAAATCTTCTTGCCAGTTCCGTAACCTACAACCACAACTTCATTCAGAATTTTAGAATCAGATTCAAGCACAACCTTAACTTGGCTTACTGAAGAAATTGAAAGTTCCTGGCTTCCGTATCCTACATACTTGAACACCAATACTTTGGCAGATGATGGTACTTTAATGCTGAACTTACCATCTGAGGTAGACAAAGTTCCCAATGTTGTTCCTTTTACCGTAATAGATACTCCAGCCATGGCTGAACCATCTTCCTTTGTGGCTACTGTTCCCGTTATTGTTCTGTCTTGGGCTAAAGCACTGAGCCCCAAGACGAGAAATAGGAACAAACCCTGCAAACTTTTTTTCATAAATTCTGAGTTTTGATTTAATGACTTCCACACTAAGCTTGTGCTGTGTAAAGACTTGGTTTATAAATGTTAAAATGGTTGGTTTTGTAATTGCGAAATTATGAATTTGCACTTTATGTTAATAATTAAATATTTTAAAATACCGAATTTTTTACAATATACTTTTGTTAAAAAAAAGGAATGACGTTTAAGTGGTCATTCCTTTTTTTAATATATATGTATGATATTCAGTTTGTTATGTATGATGTAATTTAATTATATAATAATTCTTTCTAGAATTTTCTTGAATGCGTTTGATGTTTTTGAATAAAATGCGTTTTCGGGTTCAACAAAAAAAAATTGATTTTTGATTATTTTTTTGCCTTTAACAACGTCTCCTTGCTTACAGCAACCAATAAAACAGGCAACAAAACCAAATTGGTCAATGTTGCTATCAACAAAGTAAAGGATGTCAGCCATCCCAAGGCTTGCGTACTGCCAAATCCGCTGAATACAAATATGATAAATCCTGCTATCAACACAAGAGATGTATAGATGATGCTTATGCCAGTTTCCCTTATGGTTTGTATAACCGTTTTATTTACATCCCCATAAAAATGCGGGAGCTCTTGTTTGAAATTTACCAAGAACCTTATTGTGATGTCTATTGCAATGCCAAGCGCCACACTAAAAACCAACACGGTTGATGGCTTGATTGCTATCCCAACCCAACCCATCAATCCTGCAGTCATAACCAAAGGAATCAGGTTTGGTATTAATGAACAAACCAAGACTCGAAAAGATGCAAATAAATATAACATGCAAAGTGATATCAAAAGAAACGCCCAGAGTATGCTTTCTTTTAGGCCTTGGATGATAAATCGGCTTCCTTCTAAAAAGGTAATGCTTGTTCCCGTAAACGTAATTTTAGTCTTGCTGGTATCAAAATAATTTGCTGCATTTTTTTCAAGAGTATCCAATATTTCTGGCATACGCTTGCTGCCAACATCTGCCATGTTTACACTGATTCTGGTTATTTGCTTGTTGCTATCTATAAAGGCCGACATCAATTTTTCAAGCGAACCTTCCTCTTTTTTTACCCCTTTCTTGGCCTTAAGATAATCAGCCATGAATGCGCCGTCAAAGGCATTTGGCATGGAATAGCTATTGCTGTCTCCTTCATAAAATCCTTGACGGGCAAATTTTAATCCTTCTGCCAATGAAAGAGGACGAGCCATTTCGGGCATTTCGGCAATGAAGGCGCTATAGTTTGAAACTTGTTCGAATACACCTAGTGAACGCGACCCAGCAATGCCATTCTTTTTTCCTGCATCAACCAAGATTTCCAGTGGCATAATCCCCCTGAAATTCTTTTCAAAAAACTTAAGGTCTTCATAAATTGGATCTTTCTTTGGCAAATCATCAACAATAAATGCCTCTGTTTTCAACCTGAATATTCCCGCCAATGAAAACACCAACAATACTGTCGTTAAAAGGTAAATCAATTTTTTGTGTGAAAAAACCCAGCCTTCAATTTGTGTAAGCAAGGTTAATATCCATTTGTTTTCTAGATAAGAGGTGTGTTTTTTCTTCGGCTCTTTCATGTAAAAAAGTGCAATTGGTATCATCACCAGTGAGATGAAAAACAATGCCATGATATTGATGCCCGCAACAATGCCAAACTCTTTCAAAATGGCGCTTTTAGTCAATGCAAATACCGCAAAACCCACTGCTGCACTGATGTTACAGAAAAGGGTTACAACCCCCATTTTTCCTATCATTTCTTCCAACGATTTCCTTTTGTTTCCTGTTTTCAGGAAAGTGGTATGGTATTTGTTGATGAAGTAAATGCAGTTTGGAATTCCTATAACTACCACAAGTGGCGGAATCAATGCAGTTAACAACGTGATGCGGAAACCGAATAGGTAAATGGTTGCCAAACTGAATGTTACTCCCACAATTACCACGCCCAGCGATAAGAAAGTGGTGCTGAGTGATCTGAAGAATATAAAAAGAATCAAGGCTGATAACAAAATGGAGCCTATCAAAAACCATTGCATTTCTTTTGCTATTCTTACGGCAACATTGTTTCTTATCAAAGGCAAGCCACTTAACTTTATGTTGAATGAGGTCTCTTTGCCAAATTTTGCAGCTTCCTGTTCAATTGTTGAGATAACTTTTTCTCTCCCCTTAGAATTCATGATTGCCTTGTTAATCCTTATGCCCAGCAAGTATGCTTTGGTTTCTGGATTATAGAGTAAGCCTCTGTAAAATGGCAAAGAAAAAAAAATGTCTTTTAAGCTGTCTAGAGCTTGTTGATTGTTGACCCTAGCAGGAAATATTCTAATCGCATCGAGTTTTTCTGTGCTGTCATTTTTTCTGAGCGTTACCGCTCCAGGAATTCCAATGATATCCTCAACCCCATTTATTTTTTTTAAACGTTCCTGAAAGGCCGACAAAGCATTGAATCGGTCAACCTTGAATAAATCATTTGTAATAAATCCAATGGTGAGCAGGTTCCCATCCTCCCCAAACTTACTCTTAAAGTCAAGATAGGATTGGTATTTTGGATTGTCTGTCGGGATTGCTCTCGAAAATTCATAGCTTAATTCCACTTTACTCGCTTGGTATCCCATATAAGCGGTAATAATGGTCATTAAAACAATCAGCAGAATGCGGTATTTTAGCACTGCCTTTCCAAGAGCTTGCCACATATTATTAATTTGTTACAAAGGAAAGAAATTTACACGGCTCCCTTCCAATATTTTTTGATAAATGGGTGTGCCCGTCCTAATTCATTATTTTTATACCATGAAGTTATCTGTCTTTTTTGTTTTTTTTGAGATGCTCATGTTAACGGTCTCTGCTCAGCAGTTGCCATCCATAGGTAATTGGAGAGAGCATGTTCCATTCAACAACTCTTTTCAGGTTGAAAATCAACAAGAACTGATTGTTTGTGGAACACCCTATGGCTTTTTTACATACAATCCCGTTAGCAAGGAATTTCAACGGAAAACCAAAATGAATGGGTTGTCTGATGTTGGTTTAAAACTTTTATCAAAGGATCCTAAGTCCAATAAACTGATTCTTGTTTACGAAAACAGCAACATTGATTTCGTTGCGGGTGACATCATCCAAACCCTGCCTGATATTCTTTTGAAGAAAACGCAATCAGATAAAACCATCAACAATGCAATTTGGATTGGCAATGATGTTTTTCTTTCTACAAACCTTGGTATTGTTGCTATTAATACAGAAAAAAAAGAGATTAAAGATACCTACCCAACGGGAATTAATGCCAACGAGGAAAAAGTGTTTCAGGTGGCTCTTCAGCAAAATATTTTATACGCAGCCACTTCGACTGGGTTGAAAAAGTGCCCTTTCTCTCTTGCTTCACTAACAAATGTGAACAATTGGGTATTGGACAAGGGACAAGCTCTTCTTCCTGGGAAATGCGATGCAGTACTGGATTGGAATGGAAAACTTGTCGTTAAAAAACAAGATTCCATTTTTATAAAAAATGATGGAACATGGGAACTGCTTTTTTCATCAAATGCATCCATCTCAAGCATCAACGTTAGCAACAATAAGCTTTTCGTAGGGCAATCAAATAACAACAAGGGACAGGTTCTGGAATTTTCAATTTCATCCAATAATTATCAAGTCATCTCCCATGCTTTGTTTACGATGCCAATGGCTTGTAATCAAACAGGCAGCGTACTTTGGGTTGCTGATAAAAACAATGGACTTGTTCGAATCAGTGGATCTATCGCTGAATCCATTAAACCCAATGCTCCCGACGGCGTCGCCACTGGCGAAGGTATTTATGCTGATGGAAATATTTGGGCGACGGCTGGAACCATAAATCAGTTTTGGGAACCACAACAAAATGGAAACGGTTTTTTTAAATTTGATGGAAACAGCTGGAGAAGCTACAACAGAAATTCTTTCTCATCTTTAGATACCATCTTGGATATTATTTCCATTGCCGCTAATCCCGCATCAGGAAATATTTATGCAGGTTCTTTTGGCGACGGGCTGGTGGAATTGTCGGGAGAAAAGATAAGTTTGCTCAACCAAAAAAATTTCCTGTCTCCTTCCGTTTCATTTCCTGAAAGGTATGTCGCAAGCGGATTAGCCGTTGATAACAACCAACAATTATGGATTTCAAATTATGGTGCGAATCAAAACTTAGTGGTTAGAAAAAAGGATGGAACTTGGAAAAAATTTTCAATACCTTTTGCTCACCAAGACAATGCTGTTGGGAAAATTCTTATTGATGGTGCATCAAAAAAATGGATTGTTTCTCCAAAAGGAAATGGTTTGTTTTGTTTTGATGATGGTGGCACAATCGACCAAACCAATGATGACCAATGGAGGTATTTTAAACAGGGTAGGGGAAATGGAAACCTGCCTTCTTCCAATGTGTTAAGCATCAGGGAAGACCGCAATGGTTTTATTTGGGTTGGAACAGACAAAGGAATTGGTATCATTGAATGCGGAGATGATATTTTTAATGCAGGGCTTTGTGATGCTACGTTGCCGGTGGTCCAACAAGATAATTTTGCTGGATTATTATTCGGGGATGAAGCCGTTTATGATATCGCGGTTGATGGTGCCAACAGAAAATGGATTGCTACAAACAATGGCGCATGGCTCATTTCAGCGGATGGACAAAAAGTTATTTCCAGGTTTACCCAATCTAATAGCCCTCTACTCAGCAACAAAATCCATCAGATCGTCATACATGAAAAAACGGGGGAAGTTTTCTTTTTTACGCAAAATGGGATTTGTTCTTTTAGAGGAACTTCCACATCTCCAGTTTCACAAAAACAAAAACCGGTAATCTTTCCCAATCCAGTTCCTCCCAATTTTAACGGAATTATCGCCATTAAAAATGTTCCAGAAAATGCATGGGTTAAAATCACTGAGTTGGATGGGAAGTTGGTGTATCAAACAAGGTCTTTGGGTGGACAAGCAATATGGAATGGGAAAACTTACAAAGGGGAAAAACCCAGCAGCAATGTTTATCTTGTTTTTATTTCTGATGAGACCAACTCCATGCAGTTATCAAGCAAACTATTTTTTATCAAGTAAATCATTAACGTGCTGCATCAAACAAAAGGTATCATTATTCGCACTGTAAAATATGGTGAAACTTCCTTGATTGTTTCCGCTTTTACAGAACTTTTTGGAACGCAGCAATACATTGTAAATGGGATACGGTCATCAAAAAAATCACATGATATTTCTGCTGCTCATTTGCAAGTGGGAAATATATTAGACATGACTGTTTATCACAACGACAGAGACACATTGCAACGCATTAAAGAATGTAAACAAGCTGTTCATTACGAAGGTATTTTTATTGATGTTACCAAAAATACCGTCATGCTTTTTATGATCGAGGTTCTTCAAAAATGTCTAAAGGAACCCGATCCACACCCAGAACTTTTTTATTTTATAGAAGATATATTGAAAGGATTAGACCAAAGCAATTCCTTTCAAACCGCCAACCTGCCGTTGTTTTTCATGTTGCATCTTTCTCATTTTTTTGGTTTTAGGATGATGGATAATTATGATGAGGTAAAAAATATTTTGGACTTAAGAGAGGGGAAATTTGTGGACACAATGCCTTTGCATCAACAAGTTATTACATATCCATATAGTGCGTATGTTTCTCAATTTCTTAAGGCTTTGCAATTCAATGACCTTGATCAAATCAAATTAAATAGACAAATGCGATTTGATCTTATCAATTTTTGCATTGATTATTACGGTTTGCACATTCAACCATTTGGTGTCATGAAAACATTGCCTATAATAAGAACAATTTTGGAATAATGATTACAGTAATTTCCTTGATTTAAGCAGTGAATCAAGCAACACAATACCGGGCTTTTTGCCTTTTTCAAAACTACCCAAAGCATCTTCTCTCCCCAAAGCCTTTGCTCCATTTATCGTTGCCCATTGTAAGATTGTTTGTAATGGAATCGCTGGAATTTTTTCCCTGATGGTTCTTATCTCCGAAGAAATACTCAATTGCCAATTGCTGCTGTAACTGTCTGTTCCCAATACAATATCAACTCCTTTTTTCATTAGCATGTCAATGGGGGGCATTGTATTTTCGATGTATAGGTTTGCATTTGCACAAATGCAAAAATGTATGCCGGATAAATGTTGCTTGGCATGTTCTACAGCAAAGAGAATATCTTCTTCAGGAATGAAAGTGTTGTGAACCAGCAAGAGCCTTTGGCCTTGGTTGAAATGTGGTAAGCAAGACCTTAGTGCAGATTTTCCTGTAATTGGGAATGGGCTTTTTTCAAATCCGAATTTCTTCAAAAAATGAAGATACTCACCCTCGCCAGTTTTGTACAATTCATCCTCAGCGGGGTTTTCCTGGTTGTGCATGGAAATGACTTTCCCTTTTGTCAATTCATTTATTCTTTGAAAGGTTTGGTCGCTGATGGTGTACGGAGCATGAGGAACCAATGCCGTCATGAAATGATTTTCATCAAGTAATTGATCTGCTTCTGCAGCATCGAATTTGTTGAGAACATCTCCATACTCTTGCATCCGTAAAGCTGCGTTTTCATCACTAAAGCTGAGCACTTCCACAAAATTATTCCAACGGATTTTACTTTTCAATTTTGTGCGTAGTGTATTGGCCGTGTTTCCAATATCACCAACTGCAACAATACCATCCAAAAACATTTCGTTTTCAGCTTTTTCAATCCTGTCCAATATAACATCCATCGGAAAATCCCTTTTCCCTACTACATCCAACAGAAAAGGAATGAGTCCTGTATGAGGCGGTATTACGTCTTTGAGGTGACTTAATTCGAGATGGCAATGCGCATTGATAAAGCCGGGACTCAAAATCCCTTTGAACTGCTGAATATCCTCCCCAGCTTCTTCCTCAGGAAGTATGTCAACCACAACACCATCGGTGTCTGTTACAAGGACATATTGTGCATCCAGGAATTCATATCCATTGAAAATCTTTTCCGCTTGAAACTTGAGGTGATTCATCTTAGTAAAATGAGTAACTTTGTAACAAAATTACAGATTAATACCGGACGATTGTCCTATCCCCAATATGTTAGACAAACTAGAGGCCATTAAGGCAAAATTCGATGACATCACAGTAGCACTTACCAATCCGGAAGTGGTGAACAACAACAAGAAATTTGAACAGCTGAGCAGAGAATACAGGAGCTTGGAAAAGATTGTAATCGCTTACCTTGAATACAAGCGGTTGCTTTCTGATCTTGAGTTCAACCGTGAAGCGATGATGGGTGATGATGAGGAACTGCGTGATTTGGCTAAAATGGAAGCTGCTGAGCTAGATGCTAGCAAGGATCTCATTGAAAAGCAAATCAGAAACATGCTTATTCCCAAAGATCCACAAGACGACAAAAATGCCATCATTGAAATCAGGGCTGGAACTGGAGGCGATGAAGCTTCGTTGTTTGCTGGAGACCTCATGAGAATGTATTTGCGTTATTGTGAAGGAAAAGGATGGAAGACCGCCTTGCTTTTTGAAAACGAAGGAACCATGGGAGGTTACAAAGAAGTTCAAATTGAAGTAACTGGTGATGAAGTGTATGGAACGTTGAAATTTGAAAGTGGTGTACACCGCGTACAACGGGTTCCAGATACAGAAGCAAGTGGAAGGGTACATACGAGTGCTGCTACAGTCGCAGTAATGCCAGAAGCAGAAGAGATTGATCTTGATATCAAAGACAGTGATGTGAAAATGGAAACATCAAGAAGTGGTGGAGCTGGTGGACAGAACGTAAACAAGGTTGAGACGAAAGTAATGCTTACCCATGGACCAACAGGTACCGTGGTTATTTGTCAAACTGAAAGAACACAGCTTGGTAACAGAGAAAAGGCCATGCAAATGTTGAGAACACGTTTGTATGAAGAACAAGTAAGGAAACAAGAAGACGAAATTTCCCGACATAGAAAAAGCTTGGTAAGCACAGGCGACCGATCTGCAAAAATACGAACCTATAATTTTCCTCAAGGAAGGGTGACAGACCATCGAATTGGAATGACATTGTATAACATACAAGATGTATTAAATGGCAACCTGGGTGAATTGGTAGACGCATTGCAATTTGCAGAAAATGCAAGTAAGCTCACCCAGTAAGGAGATAGAAATATCCTATTCTTCCTGCTAAAAAATAGTTTCTCTTTTTAATGTCTCATTAACAATATTGTGACTCAATAAATCGTCTATATATTGTGAAGGGAATTTAAAAAGAGAAACTTTTTTTTTATTTTGAAATAATTAACAGAATTCAAAATGGATTACACAACTTTCTAGCATCTAATAAATTGAACAGATTTTTTTCTCATAAGCAGTTAGTTTTGGTTACGGCCCCTATTTTCATAGGGGCTTTCTTTTGCCATTGAAGTACCAATAATTGCCCCAATGGTATCGGCAACTGCATCTAAGATCGAAAAATTTCTTTCTGTAAAGTATTTTTGATAGAACTCCATGCCCAGTCCAAATCCAGACCCCAGTAATATCAAAAGAATTAAAATAAAAGCATGTTTTTTATTGCTTTTAAAGCAAAGATATTCCCCCCAAAGGAAGGTAAAACCTGCAAATAAAATCAAATGAACAAGCTTGTCAAATCCAATTAAATCAAGAATGCTCGTGCCTTCTGATTTATTCATTGGCATTGCCAACAAAATAAAAACTGTTATTGTCCATAAAATGGAAGGCCAAATACTTTCCAGTATTTTTTTCATGGTAGTTAGGCTCCTATCAGTGCCTTATAAGCTTCAACTGTCAACAAGTTTTCAATATCAGCTACATCAGCCACATTCATTTTGATCATCCAACCATCACCATAAGGATCTTGATTAACAAGTTCTGGCTGACTAGCGAGTAATGCATTTTTTTCAGTAATTGTTCCTGAAACGGGTAAAAAAAGGTCGCTTACAGTCTTTACTGCTTCAACAGTTCCAAAAACAGCTTCTGCGGTTAACTCTTTTCCTATGGTTTCTATATCTATGTATACAATGTCACCCAACTCGCCTTGTGCAAATTCTGTGATGCCTATTGTTGCGACGTTTCCTTCAAGGGAAATCCACTCATGTTCTTTTGTATACTTCAACTGTTCTGGAAAATTCATGATGTTATATTTTTGTGCAAGTTTACTATTTTTTTGTCATGCTTAGCTTATTATCACCAATCGATTCTTTATCTTCTTCTTTTGATCATTTTTGTTGTCTTTATTTTTACGTCAAGCAAAGGCTTGTCGCCCTTGCCCATTCCAGTTGTCTTAACACTCGCAATCAAATCCAACACATCAAACCCCTCAATAAGCTCACCAAATATGGTATAATTTTGGTCAAGGTGAGGTGCTCCACCCAAGGTTTTGTATACAGTACGTTGTGCTTCCGGTATTTGCCTTCCTTTCATCCGATGTGTTTGCACTGAGTCTAGTAAAATGTTGTTAAAAATCTTTCCGTGTACAATGTAAAATTGCACACCGCTGCTTGCTTTGCTGGGGTTTACGTCATCTCCCATTCTTGCAGCTGCCAACATCCCTTTTTTATGAAAAAGTGATGTGTTGAATTCAGCTGGTAGGGTATATTGTTTCAGAAATTTGGAAGTGTCTGCATTCTTTTTACTGCTTTCGTCTCCTGCTTGTATCATAAAACCAGCAATGACCCTATGAAAACTGATTCCTGCATAATATTTTGAGCGAATCAGTTGAATGAAATTGTTGCGGTGAACAGGGGTTGAATCGCTAAGCCTCAAGATGAAATCACCCATGTCTGTCTTCATCAAAACATCCCTTTTCAGGTCTGCTTTCCTCACTTTTTTGCTAGATTGTCCACTGACCTGAGCATAGGTGAAGCATGAAAAAAGGATTAATACGAAGGGTATTAGTCTTTTCATTTTTATTAAAAACCTTGTTGTGAAAAATAAAAAAGTACATGGTCTTTCATGAAATTTTCTTGCTGAAAAAGGTCCATTTGCTCAATTTCCTTGTTCTGTTTGAAGTGTGGCCAGCCATCCTCATCCCATCCCTCGTGTTCATAATAGCCACTTTGCCCGAGTATCGTGCAAACAGCCACATGCATCAAATCCTGCTTCTGCTCTTTGGTAAATGTATGCCCAGCGCCTCTTACTTCTTGAATGCCAATTAAAAAAAGGATTGATTCCAAATCTGGCTTCTTGCCAAATCTTTCGACTAGTTTTTCTTCGAGCTTCCACCACCTTGCCTGTAAATCATCTGATATCATCATGTTGCAAAGTTAATCAAGATCTCTGAATGAACACATGAATCGCATGAATCACTTCGCTAAATAGCTTTGCTTATATTTGCAGAAATTTCGCAGCATGTTACAGCTTGGTTTTATTCGCAGCAACAGACAATTGGTAATTGACGGATTGAAAAAAAAGAATTTTTCGGAAATTGATTTAGTTGACCAAATTATTTCTTTGGATGACCAACGCCGTAAATTGCAAATTCAATCTGATGAAATCTTAGCACAACGGAACACAGCTTCAAAATCAATTGGTGTTTTGATTGGTCAGGGGTTACACGAAGAAGCCAAGGCCCAAAAAGCTGAAGTTAGCGCACTAAAGGATAGCATTGACAACCTTGCCAATCAATTGAGTGCCTGCGAAGTCTCACTTAATGCCATCCTTGTGAAGTTGCCTAATCTTCCCTGTGATCTTGTGCCAGTTGGTGTTTCCGCAGAGGACAATGAAACAGTGCGTCAATTTGGAACCATTCCAGTTTTGCATGAGGGTGCAGTTCCTCATTGGGACCTGATTACAAAATACGATTTGGTTGATTTTCAAACCGGTGTTAAGATTACTGGCAGCGGTTTTCCATTGTACAAAGGCAAAGGGGCTAAACTTCAACGCGCCATGATTCAATATTTTTTGGATTATAACACCGCCGCCGGTTATACTGAATACCTTCCCCCTTTGATGGTGAATGAGGCTTCAGCTTATGGAACAGGACAGCTTCCTGACAAGGAAGGGCAGATGTATTTTATGCCTGCGGATAATTTTTATTTGATTCCAACTGCTGAAGTTCCTATTACCAATATTTATCGCGATGAGATCATCCCACAGGCAGATTTACCAGTAAAAATGACCGCTTATACTCCTTGTTTTAGAAGGGAGGCGGGCAGTTTTGGCAAGGATGTTCGTGGACTGAACAGGGTTCATCAATTTGATAAAATTGAAATCGTTTATTTAACAGAAGCTGAAAAAAGCTATGCTGTTTTGGACGAAATGGTAGAGCATGTTGAGAAACTGATACAGTCACTCGGACTCCCTTACAGAATTTTGCGATTATGCGGTGGAGACATGAGTTTTGCTTCTGCACTGACATACGATTTTGAGGTATACAGTACCGCACAGGCCCGTTGGCTTGAAGTTAGCTCTGTCTCTAACTTTGAATCTTTTCAAACAAACCGCCTGAAAATTCGCACCAAAGATGCAAATGGTAAAACCCAGCTCTTGCATTCTCTGAATGGCAGTTCATTGGCCTTGCCACGTATATTAGCCAGTATATTAGAGAATTACCAAACCCCAGAGGGTATCATTATTCCAGAAGTTCTTAGGCATTATTTTGGCGCCGATAAAATCGCTTGATTCTGTTGAAGGAATTGTTGAATGCGCTTGTGCATGATGCCAAACCACAATGGCGGAATGAGCGATAAAATCATCATGCCAGGATACCCTGTTGGCATCTGTGGAGCATGGTCGTGGTGCCTTAACACTTGGTATTTTCTGCTCGCAAGATAATGATGGTCACTGTGTCTGGATAATTCAAAAAGCATCAACCTGCCCAATATGTGGTTGCTGTTCCAACTGTGTGCTGGCATGGCTCTTTCATATTGACCGGAACTTGTTTTGGCCCTTTCTAATCCATAGTGTTCAATGTAATTCACCGTTTCCAACAATAGAAATCCGATGGTAGCTGCTGCCAGAAAGCAAAGCATTCCCTTTAAACCAAAAACCATAAAAATCAGCAACAGTAAAATCAATTGAACCAATTGAAATTGAATCATCTGGTTTGAAAAATGAATAATTGGTTTTCCCTTTTTTTGTTGGTCTTCTGCAGCTATTTTCCAAGCTGAAATGAAACTCATGACAACAGTCCTGAAATAAAACGTATAAATTGTTTCGCCCCTTCTTGCACTGCTCGGGTCTTCTTTTGTTGATACATTTTTGTGGTGTCCTTTGTTGTGCTCAATATAAAAATGCATGTATAACGAGGTAAGGAGCAAAGCCTTTGCCAGGTTGCGTTCATACAGATTTTTTCTATGCCCTAACTCATGCCCAACGTTAATCCCAAATGTTCCACACAACAAACCCATTGCAAGAATTCTTCCGGTTAATTCCAAACCAGTTAGGGTTACATCGCCTATTGAAGTTAAAAAGAAATACAAGGCTAAATACTGGAAGGGCACAATCAAATAAAGCCACATGTCATATACCCTATCAGCTTTTGCAACTTGCTCTTCTGCTTCAGAAAGGTTTTCTGTTCTTGGCCGAACAATCAATTCCACCAATGGTATTAATACAAATACATAGAGCAAGGGCGTTGAAATAATCCAACCATGATTGGTGAATGAAAAAAAGGCAAGTATGTAAATACTGAGCGGAGCCCCAAATTTTAATGCTTTTATGTTCATTGCTAATCGTTTTGAGTTGATTTTTCTGGTTTTGCTGCAATCTTATACAAGATAAATGTCATCAACAAGAATACGCCAGTTCCCAACAAAAAGTATCCATTTTCTCCCATGCTTGTTGTTAAGGCATGCTCAAAATTAACCTTTTGAAGCTGATTTGCGATGTTTTCATTGGCCGATAAAAAGGCAACTATAACACCCGCAATAGCTCCACCTGCTACAAGACCTGTTGCATATAAATTTCCTTTTCTTAAATCTTCCTCTTCATCAACATTCTTCTTCTCTTTGTTTTTCTTGTGATCAACCAATCCCCTGATAGCACCTCCAACAAAAATCGGAAGCGTTGTTGATAAAGGAAGATAAATTCCGATGGCAAAACTCAGTGCTTTGATACCACACAATTCCATCACAATGGCAATGGCAACACCCACCAAAACAAATTGCCAATCCAGGTTGAAAGACAAAATACCTTTTATCAAGGTTGCCATCAAGGTTGCTTGTGGAGCCGCATATTTATCCGTTCCTATTGCATGGTGTATGCCATTTGAAAGCATTTCTTGTGTTGGTGTATCCAATATTTTTACAGTGAATCCTATGGCGATGGAGGAAACAATTGCTCCAATAAATAACGCAATTTGTTGTGACCTTGGTGTTGCCCCAAGAATATAACCTGTTTTTAAATCTTGCGATGTCGCTCCTGCATTGGCAGCTGCTATACAAATCATTCCGCCCACCACCAACGCCATTGGCTCATAAATTTTCCCTGTCCACCCCACCGCTATAAATACCAAGCATGTTCCCATAATTGTGGCAATTGTCATGCCGGAAATTGGGTTGTTTGAAGAACCTATCAATCCAACGATGCGGGAGGATACGGTAACAAAGAATGCCCCAAAAACAACAACCAAAATTCCAATCAACAATTTGCTCAACACCCCATCCCCTGGAACTTGTGGGAGCAATGCCATGAGAACGATCAACGCCAAACTTCCCCATCCTACAATCTTTACAGACAAGTCTCTTTCTGTTCTGATTTGTATGGAATCTTTATCCTCTTTGGATTTTATACTTCCCAAGCTTCCCTTGAATGAAGAGATGATGGTTGGAATGGTTTTGATCAATGTGATAAATCCCCCTGCCGCTACCGCTCCTGCACCTATTTGTCTAACGAAAGCCCGGTAAATGGCTACGGCATAGTCGTTGAACTGGTGTGTCATCGGGTCCCAACCTCCTGGTCCGCCCGCCGTTGTAATATCCTTTAAATACCCAAGCTTGATCAATTGATTTGCAACAACATCTGCAGGAACAACTGTGGCAAGCAAAGGGTTAAAAACGAACCAGGTGAGTACAGAGCCCGCTACCAGCACTCCGCCAATTTTTGGACCGATGATGTAACCGACTCCAAGGTACTCTGGTGTGATTTCTCCACTGATTTTTGCAGAAGGAAGGTATTTGTTTGCTTGAGATGTCATGTAGGATGGCGTTTCTGCAACAACATGAAACACCTTTTGCAGCATTGCATAGACTGTGGCCATCCCCAATCCAGCGAAAGCTGTTTTGGCAAAATCGCCTCCTTTTTCACCTGCCTTTAAAACTGATGCACAGGCTGTTCCTTCTGGATATGGCAAGGTTTCATGCTCTTTTACAATCAGTGCACTGCGCAATGGAATCATCATCAGCGTTCCCAGCATTCCTCCAAAAATTGCAAGGATCAAAATAGTGATGTAGTTGAAATAATCAGCACTCCCTGTTTCACTCAAAAATAAAAATCCAGGCAACGTAAACACAACCCCTGCAGCTATGCTTTCTCCAGCAGAACCGGTAGTTTGAATGATGTTGTTTTCAAGGATAGTCGTTTTTAAAAAAAGTTTGCTCAAGGCAATGGACATGACAGCAATTGGAATGGATGCAGAAACGGTCAGGCCAGCTTTTAATGCGAGGTAGACAGTCGCTGCACCAAAAATAATGCCAAAGCATGCGCCAGTTAGCACTGCCTTCAAGGTAAATTCTTTCATCACTGTTTCAGGGGCAATGAAAGGAACAAATTTTTTTTGTGACATGGGTTTGATTTATGGTCTGATGAAATTTGTTGATCTGATTAATCTTTCATGAGGGTTTGCAGTTTGCTGGATAGTATGAATAAGATCAACGACGCTATTCCTGCCATACAAACAAACAGCATAAAAAAGTCGAAATTATTGCTGATGGAATACCCCCAAATTTGTTTCGTTTTTCCTGCATCAGGGTACAATTCGCTCAATGCTCCTGCCAAGTAATTTGCAAAAGCATTTGCAGTAAACCATACAGCCATTAGCATCGACGCAAACTTAATTGGTGCCAATTTGTTAACCAAGGAAAGTCCGATGGGAGATAAACACAACTCACCTGATGTATGCATTGCATACATGCCTATCAACCAAATCATGCTCACCTTTATTCCTGGTTGAACATCTTTTACACCAAAAGCTATCCACAAATATCCTATTGAAAGCATTAACAATCCTATGGCCATCTTCGTCGGGGACGATGGGTCTCGTTTTCCTAACTTAACCCATAACCATGCAAATAGTGGTGCAAGCGTTACCACAAAAATTGAATTAAGCGATTGGAAGAAACTGGCTGGTACTACATAAAAGCCCAAATCCCTATTAGTTTGCTCGTCCGCAAAAAATGTCAACGATGCACCCGCCTGTTCAAAAGCACTCCAAAAAAATACCACAAAAAAGGAAACGGTAAAGATGACCAACACCTTGCTTTTTTCCAATTTTGACAATGTTTTGTCTGTGAAAATAATCAGTGCTATGCTCACAATGGAAGCCACCAACAAGAAAACTAAATTGGTGAATAATTTTGTACTGATTTCCAAATTTCCAAGGTTAAAGCCTATATGGTTGATTGTTGCAAGCCCTGAATCCATATACAGCAATCCTGTTGAAGCACAAACCAACAGAAGCAATCCTACAATGGCAAACAATGGGTTTTTAGACCATTTTGGTGCGTTTTCAGGCGCTAGTCCCAACAATTTTTTATCTGGACTTAACACATATTTTTTGTGAAAAAGCAATTGAACCATGACACTAACCAACATGCCTATTCCTCCCGCAAGAAACGCCCATTTAAAATCTGCAGGATTCCCTGTGTCACCTACTAGTCCACATACAAATGGTCCCAATGCACCGCCCACATTGATTCCCATGTAAAAAATGGTATAAGCAGAATCAATTCTTCTGTCGCCCTTTGGATAAAGTTGTCCTACTAAAGATGAAATATTCGGCTTGAAAAACCCATTTCCAGAAATCATAAATCCTAGTCCAACGAAAAATAACATGCTAGAAAGTTCTGGGTTTGATGCGTATGTACTTCCGCAGAAATACAAAATAAATTCCCCAATAGCCATAACCAACCCGCCTACCACGATTGATCGTTGGTTCCCCCAATACCTGTCTGCTATATATCCTCCAACAAGCGGCGTTAAATATATCAGGCTGGTGTAACCGCCATACATATGAGACGAAAACTCTTTGGAGAAGAAAAGCGCTTTGGTCATGAACAGTATCAGGATGGCGCGCATGCCATAATAGTTGTAACGTTCCCACATTTCAGTTGCGAATAGTACGTACAATCCTTTGGGATGGGCACTGTTTTGGTTTGTTTGCATAATTGTTGCTTTGGTAATATGAATCCTAAAATAAGGAATTTAGTCCAACGGGGTTTTGTTATCAAAAGAATTCTCTATTCTTTTTCGTCATTGTATCTTCGCGCATATCATTTGTGTACTTCTTTACAATATTTTATTTATGAATATTCTTCTCTTAGGTGCTGGCGGTAGGGAACATGCCTTTGCCCGTAAAATCAGTCAGAGCAAGCATTGTAGCCATCTCTTCATAGCGCCGGGCAATCCTGGAACAGCACAATTTGGTGAGAACATATCCATTTCTATAAATGACTTTAAGCAACTAGGCATATTTTGTGTTGAGAAAAAAATAGAGATGCTTGTGGTGGGGCCAGAAGATCCGCTTGTAAATGGGGTGTATGATTATTTTAAATCCGAAGAGGCACTCCGGCAGATTATTGTTGTTGGTCCTTCAGCTGCTGGAGCACAGCTCGAAGGGAGCAAGGCTTTTGCCAAAGCTTTCATGAGCCGTCATGATATTCCAACAGCATCATACCGTGAATTCAATGCAGGGAATTACCTCGAGGGTGTTGATTATCTGAAAAGCCAATCATTGCCAATTGTGCTAAAAGCGGATGGCTTGGCCGCGGGTAAAGGAGTAGTGATAGCCCAAACAACAGCAGAAGCACTTGCTGCATTTGAAGACATGATTCAATCTGCTAAATTCGGGAAAGCGGGTGAAAGAGTGGTTGTAGAATCTTTTTTGACTGGCGTTGAATTGAGTGTTTTTGCATTGACCGATGGACAACAATTTATATTGCTTCCTGAAGCCAAGGATTATAAAAGGATAGGGGAGGGTGATAGTGGTCCAAACACCGGAGGAATGGGTGCCATCAGTCCAGTGCCATTTGCCAATGCTGCTTTCATGGAAAAAGTGTTAAAAAAAGTAGTAAAACCTACTATAGAAGGTATTAACGCCGAAGGGCTGATTTACAATGGTTTTGTTTTCTTTGGATTGATAAATGTGGAGGGAGAACCTTACGTGATTGAATACAATTGCAGGATGGGCGATCCTGAAACTGAGGTTGTTCTTCCTCGATTAACTTCTGATTTAGTCGAGATGTTTGTTTCGATGTCAAATGGCACCCTGAACAATTTCCAGGTTGAGGTTGATGAACGAAAAGCAGCCACCGTGGTGCTGGTAAGTGGAGGTTATCCGGGCGATTTTGAAAAGGGCAAAATCATAACCGGACTCAACGAAGCCAATGGTGCTGATACTGTTGCATTTCATGCTGGGGTAGTCGAAAAGGAAGGAATCTTGTTTTCAAACGGTGGAAGGGTTGCTGCAATTACCTCTTTTGGGGAAAGCATCAGCGAGGCTGTGGCAAAATCAGTTGAAAAAATTTCCTCTATAAAATTTGAAAAAATGGCCTTCAGGTCAGATATAGGGTATGAATTTAAGGATTGAATAATATTTATTCCGATAAGATAAAAATTATCCTGTTTCTATTCAAGATTTTTGATTGTTTATCCCCTTTTTTATTTCAACTTTGTAATATCTATTAAATTCAGAACTGATGGGACTTTTCACTTGGTTTACGCAAGATATTGCAATCGATTTAGGTACAGCAAATACCCTAATTATACACAACGATGAAATAGTGGTTAATGAACCATCTATTGTTGCATTGGATCGCAACAACCCAAAACATTTACTTGCTGTTGGGAAGAAAGCTTTGCTGATGCATGAAAAAACACATGAAAGCATTCGCACTGTTCGTCCACTCAAAGACGGCGTAATTGCTGATTTCAATGCCGCTGAATTGATGATCAGGGAAATGATTAAACTCATTTATCCCAAAAAACCACTTTTCCCACCAAGTTGGAAAATGATGATTTGTATTCCTTCAAGCATCACGGAAGTTGAAAAAAGGGCTGTAAGGGATAGTGCAGAACAAGCCGGCGCCAAAGAAGTTTACCTGATTCACGAACCTATGGCAGCAGCTTTAGGAATTGGCATTGATGTTACTGAGCCAATCGGAAACATGATTATTGATATTGGAGGCGGAACAACCGGAATCACCGTAATAGCATTGGCTGGCATTGTGTGCGATCAATCAATTCGCATCGCCGGTGACGAATTTACTGCCGATATCATGGAAGCATTGAGGCGGTACCACAGTCTATTGATTGGCGAAAGAACAGCCGAACAAATTAAAATTCAAATCGGAGCTGCCATGAAGGACCTCGACAATCCTCCTGAAGACATGCCTGTAAATGGGAGAGACTTGGTAACAGGAATACCCAAGCAGATCATGGTTAGTTACCAGGAGATTGCAGAAGCGTTGGATAAATCAATTTTTAAAATTGAAGAAGCCATACTCAAGGCTTTGGAAACAACACCACCTGAGCTTGCTTCGGATATCTTTAAAAGAGGACTTTATCTGACTGGAGGAGGTGCTTTGTTGAAAGGGTTAGACAAAAGACTTGCGCTTAAAATAAAATTGCCAGTTCACATTGCTGAAGATCCACTTAAAAGTGTTGTTAGGGGCACAGGATTGGCACTGAAAAATTATCACAATTTCCCTTTTATCATGAGATAAATAGCCTCACCCAGTTCAACAAAAAGGAAAAGGCAATTCATGCGCAACGTTTTTTTATTTTTCAAAAAATATTCAGTTCTTCTGGCCTTCCTTTTTATGCAGGGAGTTGCATTGTATATGCTTTTTGGCTACAACAGGTTTCATCAAACTATTTTTGCCATGTTTTCTAGTGAAATTTCAGGAGAAGTTAATTACAAAGTTAATAGCATCGAAAGTTATTTCAGCTTGGCTAAACAAAATGAATCTCTTCGAAATCAAAACGCTATTTTGTTGTCGCAACAACGTGCTGGATTCTTTATACCAGATACTTCAATACAAATAATCACTGACAGCAGTAAAGCGGATTCTACGAAAATCCCTAGTCATTTTATTTATATGCCTGCAAAAGTGATTAGCAATTCTGTATTCTTACAACAGAATTACATCATACTTTATAGAGGAAGCAGCCAAGGCATTTTACCCAACATGGCTGTTGTAGGACCTGATGGTGTTATAGGAACGGTCACAAGTACTAGTGAAAATATGTCAACTGTAATGAGTTTACTTCACCGTCAGTCAAAACTCATTGCAGTGATGAAAAGTGGAAGTGGCTTGGGAGAAATAAGTTGGGATGGGAAAGATCCTAAATTCCTTGTATTGACAAAAATAGCCAAAACTGTAGTAATCAAAAAAGGTGATACTGTTATTACAAGTCCTTATTCAGACCGTTTTCCACCAGGCATACCCATTGGCATTGTAGCTGTGGTTGGTCAGGATAAAGAAACTAATACCTACATATTGAAAATTAAAACTGCTACAGATTTTTTGTCAGTTCAGCACGCATATGTTGTTAAAAACATGCTTCAAAATGAGATCGAAGAACTTAAAAGCAAGATTATAAAAGAATGAACCTGATTGTAAAAAATATCGTAAGATTCATTTTTATTTTATTTGTTCAGGTTTTTATACTGAAAAAAATACCCCCATTGCATCAATTTATAGTGCCCTATTTTTATTTTATTTTCTTATTATGGCTCCCTTTTAAAACTCGAAGGGCTGTTGTGCTAATGGTTGGTTTTTTAGTTGGGTTCACTGTTGACATGTTTTATAAAACACCTGGTTTGCATACGGCTGCATCTTTATTAATTGCCTACCTAAGGCCTTTTGTGATAAACCTACTCCTTCCAAAAGAGGCTACAGAATGGGGAAATGAAGAGCCAAGTAGGCTATCTATGGGAACACTCCCCTTTACCACTTATATCATTCTGCTAACGTTGTGCCACAATACATATTTGATTTTTCTTGAATGGATGCAGTTTGGTAGTTTTTTATATTTTATGGGAAAACTTTTTGCAACTTCTCTCGTAAGTTTATTGCTTATAATGATTACAGATCTTTTGGTGAACAGAAAAACAAGAAACCGTTAGCATTTGTTTGTTTAATTTTATACTTCAACCCACCATAAATATATCTCGTGTTTAACCAGTCTAGACAAAATGTGATCCGATTGATCATTTTCTTGGCATTTTCAGTATTAATCATTCGATTGTTATTTTTACAATTGGCTTCTCCCAAATATGATTTATTGGCATTGGACAATGCCGTGAATAAAAAAATTATTTTCCCTGACAGAGGAATAATTTTTGACAGAAATGGGAAGTCGATACTTGAAAATACACTAACCTATGACTTAATGATCATGCCTACCCAACTCAAAGGTTTGGACACCGCGGGCATTTGTCGAATTCTTAAAATTGATATAACCCAGTTTAAGCAAAAAGTTGTTGCATCTATAATTAAAAACGGGCGCTATCGACCTTCAATTTTTGAAGCTTCTTTGTCAATTGAAACCTTTGTTCAGCTTCAAGAAAATATTTTCCGATTTGAGCCTGGATTCTTTCTTCAAGAACGTCCAATCAGGTCATATCCTTACCAAGCAGCTGCCCATGTACTTGGTTATGTAGGTGAAGTTGATTCTAATATTTTGAAAAGGACCAATTATTTCTACCAACTAGGCGATTATATGGGTTTGAGCGGATTGGAAAGGTTTTATGAGCCTGTTTTAATGGGACAGCGTGGTGTCCGATATCAAATCAAGGACAACAAAAACCGAATTGTTGGATCTTACGAAAAAGGCAAATATGACTCTACTGCAATTGCTGGTAGAAATTTAAGAACATATATTGACATTGATTTGCAAGTGATGGCAGAGCGGTTGTTAAAAAATAAACTTGGTGCTATTGTAGCAATCGAGCCCCAAACAGGTGGAATTTTGGCCTTGGCGAGTGGACCGACCTATGACCCAAATCAATTAACCGGTAGTTTAAGAAAGGCAAATTTTTCTTGGTTGCTCAAGGATACATCACGTCCACTTTTTAACAGAGCAATCAAAGGACAATATCCACCAGGCTCTACTATCAAGCCCATAGGTGCACTAATAGCATTGGATGAGGGTGTAATCGGTCCTGATTTTGGATTGGGTTGCAGTGGTGCTTATTTTGGCTGCAGAAGAGCAATTGCCTGTGAACATAAAAATCTAGGTCATGCTTCAAATCTTCGTCAAGCACTTGCTAACTCTTGCAACAGTTATTTTTCCCATATTTACAGATTGTCAATTGACAATCCACATGAAAGAAATACAATCAATGGTTACTTAAGATGGAAAAAATACATGAATTCTTTTGGTATGGGTGTCAAATTGGGAGTTGATTTACCCAGCGAAGACAGGGGATTCATTCCTGATACAAGCTTTTATAATAAATTGTACAATAAGTCTTGGAGCTCTTGTACCAATGTGTTTCTTGGAATTGGACAAGGTGAAATGCAAGCAACTCCTCTCCAGATGGCAAATTTAATGTGTGTGATCGCCAACAAGGGGTATTACTATACCCCACATTTTGTGCGTTCAATAGACAATGCATTGGATACTGATACGATTCTAAATGCATATAAAATACGGCATGCCGTTACCCAAATACCTGATACAATTTACAACTTAGTTCAGTTAGGTATGCAGGATGTTGTCGACAGAGGAACTGCAGTAGGAGCAAGAATACCAGGAATTGCCTTAGCCGGAAAAACTGGAACTGCCGAAAATTACGGAATAATTTATGGCAAGCGTGAAAAACTGGCCAACCACTCCTGGTTTGTTTGTTTTGCTCCACGGGAAAATCCTAAAATTGCAGTAGCAGTTGTAGTTGAAAATGCTGGTTTTGGTTCAACTTGGGCTGGTCCAATAGCCTCACTCATTGTTGAAAGGTACCTAAAGGATTCACTGCCACAGGCGCGCTGGAAAGAAGTGGAAAGAATAGAGAGCAAAGAAATCTTGCTCCCCATCCTTAAAGCGAAAAGAAATCGGCTTGACTCTTTAAAAATGGAACGACAAAAAAGAGATCAGTTTAAAAATGGGGTTGGACTCATTTCTAAGGCAATCCCGATTAAAAAAAAGAAAAAGATTACGTTGGCGTTTCACTTAAACGCAATTAAACCGAATCATGAAGAACAGTTCATTTGAAATATCACGGGGTATAGATTGGCTGCTGGTGAGCGTTTATACCGCACTGGTTTTGATTGGCATTACCAGCATCTTTGCAACTACTTACAGAGATGAAAACATCATTTCTGGATTGTTTTCCCTGAAAACAGACTATAGCAAGCAAACTTTGTATTTTGTGATAAGTGCTGTGCTAGCAGTTTTTATTTTGTTGACAGACAGTAAGTTCTTTACTGCGACTGCCAATATTTTATACTTTTTTGGTATTGTTTTGCTGCTGTTGGTTTTCCCATTTCACACTGACGTGAAAGGAACCAAATCCATCATTCGCTTTTCCACATTTCAACTTCAGCCAGCAGAGCTGTGCAAGATTTTTGTAAACTTGGCTTTGGCAAAATACTTGTCGAGTGTTGATTTGAATTTTTCAAAATTAAAGTCTCAACTTATTGCAGGAATCATTGTACTCGTTCCTGCGATATTAACCATCATGCAGAGTGAAACAGGGCTTGCACTGGTTTATTTTTCATTTTTCTTGGTTATGTACAGGGAAGGCTTACCCTCCGCAATATTAACCATTTCATTTTCTGTTGCGTTGCTTGTTGTCCTTACTTTATTGATTGATCAAAATACCCTGGCAATTTTTTTGTCATCTGTTGCTGTTTTGTTGATTTATTTTCTTCGCAAACAAATAAAAAGAAAAAAGTCAATATTGTTTTTTATTATCACTATTTGGGCGGTAAGTGTTGGAATTCAAAAATATGCAGTTCCTTATTTCTTCAACGAAGTATTAAAACCCTATCAAGTTCAACGGATTTATGCAACGGTAGGGAAAGATTTTCAAGTGGATCTTGATAAACTAAGCGAGGAGGATATCAAGAAAATGGAGACCAAAAAAAAGGCAGGGAACTACAATGTAAAACAAAGCCAAATTGCAATTGGCGCAGGTGGTTTTCTTGGCAAGGGATTGATGAGTGGAACACAGACCCGATATGATTTTGTTCCCGAGCAACGCACTGATTTTATTTTTTGTACCATTGGTGAGGGGTTTGGTTTCATGGGTAGTCTCGTATTGCTCTCTCTCTACCTATTCATGATTTTTAGGATTATATCCATTGCAGAGCGACAACGCAGTTTGTTCAGTAGGGCGTACGCGTATGGGGTAGCTTCAGTGTTGTTTTTTCATATTTTCATAAATATTGGTATGACCATAGGTATAGTGCCTGTTATTGGTATCCCTTTGCCGTTTATGAGCTATGGTGGTACCGCCCTGATTACGTTCACTGTTTTGCTTTTTATTCTAATTCGGCTTGATGCAGACCGCCAAATGATATTACGCTAAAAAGAACTTAATTACGCATGAAAATTATTCCGCTTTCTGAGGGCTCGTTTACGATAGATAAAACCAAGGAATTTGTTCCCTTTGATCAGACTAATGATAACCTTCAAGAGCGCTCTAGAGGCAGTCTACTGGTCGAAATACAGCCTTTTTTAGTGTTGACTTCCAAAGATGTTTTGTTGCTTGATGCTGGCCTTGGATTCACGGATGAACAAGGTATTTTACAAATACACCAAAACATGGCCATGCACGGG
The DNA here is from genome assembly GCA_044350285.1 of Chitinophagaceae bacterium. GTDB lineage: Bacteria > Bacteroidota > Bacteroidia > Chitinophagales > Chitinophagaceae > Pollutibacter. The sequence goes on from JBILHX010000008.1 coordinate 36,214, forward strand.
ATTTACCCTTCTGATGTCACCAAAGTACTCATGACCCATTTGCACAAGGATCATGCTGGTGGAATGGTTCGTTTTGATACATTGAAAAATGAATATCAATTGTCATTTCCTCAAGCTCAATATTACATAAGTCAACAGGAAATTACTGTTGCCTTGGGTGGTGATAACCCCTCATACAACAGCGAAAAATTAATTTGCTTGTTACAAAACGATCAAGTTCATTTACTGCAGGAAGAAGAAGGAATGATTGATGGCTATATTAAATATGAAAAGACCGGTGGGCATTCTCCCTTTCATCAAGTTTTTAGCATAAGAGAAGGAAATGAAATAGCTTTTTTTGGTGGTGACGAAGCTCCACAACTGCAGCAAATGAAAACAAAGTTTGTAGCCAAATATGATGCCGATGGAAAGCTGGCCATGGAACTCCGCGTGAAATGGTGGGAGATTGGCTTAAGAGAAAATTGGACCTTCCTCTTTTATCATGATATTAAGATGCCAACGTATCAAAATATCTTATAATTCTAGCGTTAATCATTCAGTATCAATGGGTATTGACTTTTTAAAAAAAAAGAGGCCAGCTCTAGAAAGAGCCAGCCGTTGCTAACCTATGAAAAACACCGAGTTAAAATTACATTGTTATTTTTTAATATCAAAATCCTTTTTTTCTTCTATCAAATTGACCTTTTTCTGATTGCCTTTTTTGGAACTCTCTTCTTACCAATGATTTGAATTCATCTTCAGCCCCAAATACCTTGTTTGCCCTTTCGTGGGTCATAACTTTCGTAAAATCATCCCTATATTTCTTCCTGATATCCAACATTTTCTGTTGTTTTTCAAGGTGATCTCCTGTGTTTTTAATGCCCGACAATCCTTTCATTTCACTCCTGTATTGATTGAATATTGGCCAAAATCTTTGTGCTTCATCAGGATTTAAATTCAATTCCTTGGTGATGAACGCCATTTCCATTGCTTGAATTTTTTTCAAGTCATTGGATCTGTTTTCTGGACGATCAGCCTTTATGGGTTGGGCTTCTGTTCCAATGCCAATTATCAACACTAGAATAAGTAGGCTTATTTTTTTCATGATTGCTAATATTTATAAATTTTAATTGGTCATGTTATTGGTGTCAAAGATGCCCGACAACTCAATAAATTCTTGAATTTCGTCCTCGTGTATCTCAGAAAGCACCTGTTTGATTGTTTCTTGATTGAGGTCAACAAGTAGATTGTTGCTTTCTGAAAGGGTGAGGTCATTTTCCGTGTTATTGGGAATCTCATCAACTTCATTTAAGTAGCTAAACATCCCTTCTAAAGTCAAATTACTCGTGGTATCTGTATCTATTCTTATAACTGAAGCAACGTCTCTTTGAACGTTGTTTGTCGAAAAATAGGAAACAAAAATGAAACCTAAAATGCATGCTGCTGCCGCAAAGCGCATGATTACGGCTTTGTTGAACATCTGCACAACTTTGGTATTCTTACTATGTGTTTTTATCTCAAGTTGCTCGAAATAATTTACGGGAACGTTAAATGGATTCTGTTTCCTTAAGGAAACCAAAGAAGGGGCATGTTCCTTCAATTCCAAATCTATGTCTGAAGCAACTGCAATCCTTTTTATAAGTTGCTGCGTGAATGTCTCAAAATAGTCGTCTGGCAGACTGAATGGTTGAGCGGCATCACGAGTATCAATAAGTGTTGCAATCGCTAAATCAACCTCGGGAGTAGATGATGTTGAAATCAAATTCAATATTTCTGTAGGAAATTGTTCGAAATATCTTTCAGGTATGGAAAAGGGGGGGTGTTTAGACCGGTTACCAACGGCTGAGCTTATAGAGTTGGTCTCAGTTAATATGTTGTCTCCGTTTTTCATCCCTTGTTTGACCTTGATTGATTCAATTAGTTTAATGATTCAGAATATAATCCTCAATTTTTTTTACAGCATGGTGGTAGCTGGCTTTCAAAGCACCTACCGATGTGTCTAAAATGCCACTCATTTCTTCGTAAGGGAGTTCGTCAAAATACCTTAAATTAAAAACAATGCGCTGTTTTTCAGGTAGTTGTTGCATGGCAAGTTGAAGCTTCCATATCGCCTTATTGGCATCAAAATCCTTTTCACTGTGCAGCTTTTCTTCCAGGTTTATGCTCTCGTCATCCATTGAAACGGATGATCTTCGCTTCGTTTGCTCTATATAAGTTAGGCTTTCATTCACTGCAATCCTATACAACCATGTAGACAATTGAGCATCAGAACGGAAATTTTGAAGTCCATTCCAAGCCTTAATGAACATATTTTGCATGACATCATTTGCATCGTCGTGTCCCACAACCATCCTGCGAATTTGCCAATATATCCTTTCTTGGTATTTTTTTACGATAGAAGTAAACGCAGATTCTCTTGTATTTACATCCATGAATAATTCAACCAAGGCTTTATCGTCTAAATTCTGTTGGCTCATTTTAATAAGTCTCAGTTGCTATTTTCTGTATTAAAAGAAGTTACCCGTTTTTTCTTGCGATGGCTTTTTCTGCAGCCGCAACAATAAACTCTGTATCAAGTCCGTACTTTTTAAGCAGCTCTGTTGGTTTACCACTTTCTCCAAAGGTATCTTGTGTTCCGATCATCTCTATGGGTATTGGGAATTCTTTAACGGATACTTGGGCAATGCTGTCTCCTAATCCGCCAAGTACATTGTGCTCTTCAGCTGTAACTGCGCATCCTGTTTTTTGGATTGATGCAATCACTGCAGCCCTATCCAAGGGTTTGATTGTATGGATGTTTATTACTTCTGCGTCTATTCCCTTTTCTTTTAAAATCCTTCCTGCTTCGATGGCTTTCCAAACCAAGTGTCCACATGCAAAAATACTTACATCATTTCCTCTTGAAAAGTGTTGCGCTTTTCCTATCTCAAATGGTTCTTCAGCGTTGGTGAAAATAGGCCATACCGGTCTGCCAAATCGCAGGTAAACAGGGCCTTGATAAGCAGCAATGGCTATGGTGGCTGCTTTGGTTTGGTTATAGTCGCATGGCACAATAACCGTCATTCCTGGCAGCATTTTCATCAATCCGATGTCCTCAAGGATTTGGTGGGTTGCACCATCTTCTCCCAATGTTAATCCTGCATGTGATGCACAAATTTTCACATTTTTATTTGAATAAGCAACAGATTGTCTTATTTGATCATAAACCCTTCCTGTAGAGAAATTGGCAAAAGTTGTTGTGAAGGGTATTTTTCCTCCTATGGTTAGTCCTGCTGCAATTCCTATCATATTTGCTTCTGCAATGCCTACTTGTATGAAACGCTCAGGGAATTCTTTGATAAATGCATTAAGCTTTAATGAACCTGCAAGATCGGCGGTCAACGCTACTACATTTGGGTTGGTTTTTCCAAGTTCATAAATGCCATCACCAAATCCACTGCGTGTATCTTTTTGTCCTGTTACTTGTATAGCGTCGAGCATGATTAATTTGTTTTGCGCAAAGTAACATCAATCGTGCATTATTTGAGCCGATATGTAGAAATTTTTAACTTTAATCAATTGAGTTTGTGTGTCCGGAGCTCAAGGTGTAGGGGCATTTTTTCCAATATTTGTTCCCATTTCCATGCAGAGGTCATGATTTCATCCAATGAAAACTTAGGACTCCATGCTAAAATTTCCCTTGCCTTCTCATTGTTTGCATAAATAGCAATAACATCTCCGGGTCTTCTGCCACCAATTTTATAGTTTAATTTGATACCTGTGCTATTTTCAAAGGATTTGATGGCTTCCAACACAGAAACACCATTTCCTGAACCCAAGTTGAATACTTCGCACCTGCTGTTGTTTCTTTTCGCAATTAGAAATTGGATTGCTTTTGTATGGGCATTGGCTAAATCGCACACATGAATAAAATCCCTGATACAAGAACCATCTCTTGTTTCATAATTATCGCCAAACACGGTGAACCCCGCCATTTTACCAATCGCGGATTGGGTTAAAATTGGCGTAAGGTTTTGTGGTTTGTCTATCGGTAGTTCTCCAATTAGTCCTGTTGGATGTGCTCCTGCTGGATTAAAGTATCTCAGTAAAATTGAATTTGTAGTTGAGTTTGCAGCAGCAAATGCTTCAATCATTTGTTCCCCCATTTGCTTTGTTAGTCCATATGGAGATTCTGCATTCTTTCTTGGGGTATCTTCTGTAACAGGTATAGAATCAGGGTTCCCATAAACTGTGCAAGAAGATGAGAAAACAAAGTAAGGGGTTTTAAACTCTTCAATACAACGCAAAACATTGATGAGTGAACTGAGGTTGTTTTGGAAATAAAGAAGAGGCTTTTCAACAGATTCTCCCACTGCTTTGAATGCTGCAAAATGGATTACTCCTTGAATGTCTACATTTTCTTCGAAAATTGCCCTTGTTTCATCATAGTTACAAAGGTCAACCTTGTAGTTCTTGATTTTTTTACCGGTGATTTTCTCAACACCCACTAACATACTCGGTGTTGACCGCGAATTATTGTCTGCCGAAATTACCTCAAAACCATTTTCAACAAGATCTACCAGGGTGTGTGAACCTATATAGCCCGAGCCACCTGTAACAAGAATTTTTTTCATTTGATAAAAAAGTTAGATTGATGATTCAAGAACACCCATGATATACGTTCCGTAACCACTTTTTAAAAGCGGTTCAGCCAATTTAATCAATTGTGACCTATCAATAAACCCTTTCCGCCATGCAATTTCTTCTATACACGCAACTTTGATTCCCTGCCTTTGTTCAATAACCTGAATGAATTGGGAGGCTTGCATCAGGGAATCGAAGGTTCCAGTATCAAGCCATGCGGTTCCGCGATCCAATACCGATACACTCAGTTTGTCTCTTCTAAGATACTCTAGGTTGATGTCTGTTATCTCATATTCACCTCTAGGGGAAGGTTTAATGTTTTTCGCTATTTCAATCACTTCGTTGTCATAAAAATACAAGCCAGGAACAGCGAATTTGCTCTTGGGGTTTATAGGTTTTTCTTCAATGGAAACGGCCTTTTTGTTTTGATCAAATTCAACCACACCATATCTTTCGGGGTCACTCACTTGATACGCATACACAATGCCACCATCAGGATTTGAATTGTTTTGAAGTGTTTTTCCCAAGCCTGCACCATAGAATATATTGTCTCCTAAAACCAAGGCACAACTATCATCCCCAATAAAATCTTCTCCTAAAACAAAAGCCTGTGCTAGTCCATTTGGAACCTCCTGCACCTTGTATGAAAAATTCAACCCTAGGTGGTGTCCATCTCCAAAAAGTTTTTCAAATTGAGGGAGGTCGTGAGGAGTTGAGATGATTAAAATATCTTTTATTCCCGCCAACATGAGTGTAGACAATGGGTAATAAATCATGGGTTTGTCGTAAACCGGCATGATTTGCTTGCTGATCGCATAAGTAATAGGGTAAAGCCTTGTTCCTGATCCTCCTGCAAGTATGATGCCTTTCATGTCGGTGTATTTTAATGATTACAAAGATGCATTTTTTTTTTAGTGGAATAACTTGTGGGTAAACAATTTTATAAAAAACAGTAAAATATCCTTTTTTTATGACTTCTTCCATAGTTATTTGTAACAACAGATAACAATGCCTTAACATTGGAGTTACAATTCCTTAATTTTTGATTAACCCTTTGGTAACAGAGAAAGAAGTCCTTTGTATTACAAACAAAGTTATGGCGGTTAAGAACTTATTACAAACATTTGTCCTCCTCTTTTCACTCACTTTTTGCTCATTTGCGGTAACTGCACAAACGATTAAGTTTTCGGGCAGGGTAATCAGCCAGAAAAATGATCCTATTGCAGGTGCTTCCATCATTATCGAAGAATTGAAGAAAACAGCCGTAGCAGACGTTGATGGGCAATTTTCAATCCTTTTGGAGGTTGGCAAAAAATATACCTTAACTGTTTCTAGCGTTGGATTCGGCACTAAAGTACTTTCCGATATAGATGTTACCAAGAATGCAGATAATTACATCACGGTAGTTTTAATCCCCCAAGCAAAAAATAGTGAAGCAATTCTAATTAGGTCTACTCGTCGCCAAGAAAGTACAGCAGCATTGATGACTTTCCAAAGAAATAACACAGCTTTGTCTAGTGGACTGGCTGCAGACTTCATAAGACGAACTCCGGATAAAAATACGGGAGAAATTCTCAAAAGGGTAAGCGGTGCATCAATCCAAGACAATAGGTTTGTAATTGTAAGGGGATTGTCTGATCGATACAATGCAGCTATGCTTAACAGTGCACAGCTTCCAAGCAGTGAGCCAGACAAAAAGGCTTTCTCTTTCGATGTTTTTCCCGCAGCTTTGATCGACAACATTATTATCAACAAAACTGCAACGCCAGATTTGCCAGGAGAATTTGCTGGTGGTTTGGTTCAAGTAAACACAAAAGACATTCCTTCTAAGGATGTTCTTTCTATTGGTTTTGGATTTGGCTACAATTTGCAATCTACGCTTGGCGATTTCACCAGCAACAAAAGAAATAAATACGATTGGTTGGGTTTCGATGATGGAACTCGCAGCCTTCCTGATAGTTTTCCTGCAACAGCCCAGCTTTACAGAATACTTGGAAAAGATGCTGTTGGCTTGAATAAACAAATTGATCTTACAAAATCTTTCAGGTCTGATGTATATGATCCAGTTCAGCAAAAAGCTGCTCCAATTCAGTCATACAACATAACGTATGCAAAGAACCACAAGTTCAAAAATGGAGCAAATTTTGGAACCTTGGTTGCTTTGAACTATAGAAATTCCATGCTTGTATATGATGTAAAAAGAACTTTTTACGAAGCAAATGGCGACAAGGTATTTGAATTGACAGATAATCAAAATAAATACCAAACCAATCTAGGTGGTATTGTAAACTTAACTTGGGTTAAGGGGAAACACAAAATTTCATTTAAGAACTTGTTTAACCAGTTGTACGAAGACAATTATTACACAAGAACTGGTTATAATACCAATCGTTTGAATGACCTTTCTTTCAGCTCGTCTTACCTCAACCAACGATCCCTTTACAGCACCCAGATTGAAGGAGATCACCAACTTTCCAAAAGCGGTATTAAATTTAAATGGAATGCAAATGGTGGCTACAACTGGAAAATTCAGCCAGACTTAAGAAGCGCACTGTATGCTCGCACCATCAACACAAACACTAGTTTCGAGATTGACCCAGATGATACAAGAAGATTTTTCAGCGACCTGAAAGATTATAGTGCAGGAGCTGGCGGTCAGCTCTCTATTCCAATCAATATGGGTGGAAAAGAGAAGCAGCTCTTTAAATTAGGCGGTTCTACATTGGCAAGGATGAGGGATTTTAGAAGCCGTATTTTCAGGTACAATATCACCAACTTTAATTCATTTGTAGCAGCAAATGCACAAAAGCCTGTTGAAACTGCATTTGATGCTGAGAATATGGGTCAGCCAGGTTACATACTAGAAGAGTTCACCAACAATCAAGACAAGTACTTTGGATTGTCAGTTTTGAATGCAGGTTTCGCAATGTTCGACAACAGGGTAGGAGATTTCAGGTTGATTTGGGGTGTTCGTGCTGAAAATTTTCAACAATTGCTTACTTCAAAAGACCAAACAAGTGCAAGAAGGGTTAGTTTAACTGAGAAACTTGATTTCTTGCCTTCATTGAATTTGGTTTATAACTTGGGAGAGACTCAAAACATTCGTCTTTCAGGAAGCCAAACTGTGGCAAGACCGGAGTTTAGAGAAATTGCAGAATTTGCATTTTTCGATTACGAAATGAATTATGGTGTTAAAGGCGATACCGCTTTGAGACGCTCTTCTATTGTAAATCTAGATGCACGTTATGAGTTTTACCCCAAAGCTGGAGAATCAATAACATTTGGTACTTTTTATAAATCTTTCAAAGATCCAATTGAATTCAGGTTAGATCCTAGCAGTAATGCAGACAGCAGAAGGTATTTTTATCAGAATGCACTATCTGCAAACACACTCGGTTTTGAGGTTGAAGTCAGAAAAACGCTTGATTTTATAAGTCCCTCATTAAAGAATTTTAGTTTGTTTGGGAATTACACTCATTTGTCTTCTGAGGTATCTTTCAACGATTTATCATCTACTAACAAAGAAGTTAAAGCAAAAAGACCATTGCAAGGACAATCTCCTTATTTGATAAATGCTGGTTTGCAGTATACTAGTCAAACTTTTAATGCATCAATACTTTACAACAAGGTAGGAGAAAGGTTATCATTAGTTGGTAACGATGAGTTTCCTAGTATATATGAAAGACCAAGAAACCAATTAGACCTTCAGTTGTCAACTCGTGTAATGGACAGCAAAGGGGAGATCAAGTTAAATTTTGCAGATATTTTAAACAATGCTTTTTATTTCTATGAAAACATTGATACAAAAACAGCTTTTAAGCAAGGTACAGACCGCATGTTTAATTCTTATAAGCCTGGGGCAACAATCACCCTTGGATTTACATACGATTTTAGTTTAAGTAAAAAATAGCCCAACGTAAAAAAAAATAGATAAAACCTCAATTATGAAAAGAATCTTTCTGGGAGTATTAACCATTGTATTGTTCACAGTTAGCTCCTGCATTAAAGTTAATTTTGATGAAACCATCAACAACACAACCGGCGGCAACGTTGGAGCAACTGACACCCAAGATCCTGCAACAAACGGCGGAATTATACAGGGAATTATCAACAAAAGTTATTATTTACCAAAAGGTAAGTATACGTTGAAAGGATATGTATACATCACGGATGGCAACATTCTCACCATTGCGCCAGGAAGTGTTATTGTGAGTGATATTACAGAAAAAGGTGCGTTGATCATTGAGCGCGGTGCTAAATTAATTGCTGATGGCAGGGCTACAGATCCTATTGTTTTCACAAGTGGAAAAGCAATTGGACAAAGAACTCCTGGAGATTGGGGTGGAATTATCTTGTTGGGTAAAGCGCCTACAAATCGTCCACAAGATCCAGCTCCTACAGTAGAAGGTGGTGTTGGACGTAAATATGGTGGTACAGATCCAAACGATGAAAGTGGAATCATGCGTTTTGTGCGCATTGAGTTTGCTGGTATCGCATCAGAGCCAGGATCAGAAATCAATGGACTAACAATGGGTGGAGTAGGTTCTGGAACAATCATTGAGAATGTTCAAGTTTCTTTCGGTAACGACGATGCCTATGAATTTTTTGGTGGAACCGTAAACTGTAAAAATTTGATCGCTTTCGCTACAGCTGACGATGATTATGATTTCGATTTCGGTTACTCAGGAAAAATTCAGTACGCAATTGCTTGTCGCAAACCAGATTTTGTTGACGGTGGTGATGCTGGAAATGGTATTGAGTGTGACAATGACGGAACAGGAACAACTGCAACTCCTTTCACTAGGCCACAGTTGAGTAACTTTACTTTTGTTGGACCAAACAATGCAACAGGAACTGCTGCAAATCATAACTTTGGAAACAGGTGGAGGCGTTCAACTCAGTTTGTTTTGCGTAATTCAATCATGATTGGATGGCAAAAAGCTGGTCTATCATTAGAGTCTGATAACACGATCAAGTCTTACTATACAGATGGCACCTCTGAATTCAAAAATAACTTGGTTCATGCAATTGCAGCTCCATTCAAATCTGGAAATCAAGTATTGGTAACTGATGCTTTGTTAAAAACCAAAGCAGAGTCTGAAGGTTGTATCAATTATGCTGCTGGAGATGATGTGATGCTAACTGCCCCTTATTACTCTACTGCCCCTAAATTTTTACCAAAAACTGGTTCTCCTGCTTTAGCTGGAGCATCCTTCACTGGTATGAATTCTTATTTTGCAGCAAGTACTTTCCGTGGCGCAATGGGTGCAACAGATTGGACTGCTACCTGGACAAACTGGGATCCGCAAAATAAAGCATACTAAAATTTAATTATTACATAATTCAATGCCGTTCCAATATATGTTGGAACGGCATTTTTTATAACTTTAATTCCAATGAAATACTTAAGGATTTTTTGTATAGCCATTTTCTTTTTTGCTTGTAAAGAACAGCCTTCAATTAGCAACACCAACATACATGTTTCAACCCAAAGCAATGTTGCTCTACAAGACAGTTTACAGCTTGTGGAAGGAAAAATGAAAGAAGTATTTAATGCTGATAGTGCTGTTGTTTTGTATTATAAAACTCCCGGTAATCCACGTTTTTTCTCATATACTAAAGTAACAAATATGCTTTTGTTAAAAGGCTTGATGCGAAATGTTAATGAGTCAATTTCCGATAGTACCAAAGGATGTGTTACCAATGGAAAAATTTACTTCTACGACAATACAGAGGCAGTTTATACAGTTTATTTCAGCAACAGTGATTCTTGCTCTACTTTATCGTACATAAAAACCGGAGAAAAGTTTTTTACAACGATGAAAGCTCCTGTAAAAGAATTAATTGACAGCCTATATAAACATGCTGTGAAATAGCACAATACTATTTGTTTATGGGTGTGTATGCGTACACAATTTCATATGGCTGTTTGGCTAAATTAGGCATTACAGATCCCATTTTAAGTTCTTTTTTTTGTGGAGTTGGTTCACAGATTGAATACGATTCACCTTTATATACAATTGGGTTCTTATTGAAAATATTCAACTTAACTGCTACCGTTACATGATCAGGAAATGTTAGTACAACCATGGGTAAATCATATATCTCTTTCACAAGAAGATAAAAAAGAGCTGACCTGTCTTCGCAATCACTTTTTTCGTTTAGCAAGGTCTCTTCTGGGGAGAATCTTTTTTCTCTCCCAAAAATCTCCGTATCCCTTTCATATAGAAATGCGTGCCTGGTGAACAACATTAAGTATTCGACTCCTTTATTTATCGTTAGTTTTTTGGTTTTTTCTTTTAAGGCTGGCATTAAACTTTGGTATGTCTCTTTGCTCAACGGAATATTAAATTGACTCTCATAATCAACCACAGGATAATTTGTAAAGTATGTTCCTATTTTTGGATTGACTTTAATGTTTATTTTATCATCACTCTGTTTATACCTAAAAACGATTTCCTTATTTTGGTAATTGCTTTTTTCGAAGTTTGGTAGCTCATTGATTTTGAAGCTAAAATTCTTGGATTCTTGGTTATGGCTTGAGAAGTTTATAAAATTTTCTGTGCTGACATCTATCTTGTACCCAAAATCATGGTAATTTAAGCATACATATTGCTGTTGACTGATTGATTTAATTGGTTGGTTGTAAATAACATCATCACTTTTAACATACATCAGTAACTTGTTGTTGGCAATGCTTAAAAGTGGTTCAAATCCAACCTCTTTAAGAAAAAACCATTTGCAAATAGTATATCCATTGTAATCATCTGATTTTCTGATTAATTCTTGCGATGTTTTTCTGATCAATTGGTAAAATATCCAATCATCTAACGATTCTTTTTTTTGTATTTTAATCAGTGCTTTACCAATGTTCTCTAGACCTATTGAATGAAGTGATTCTGTATATTTTTGTAGATTTTCAAGGTTGACATTTCCCTGAAAATTTTCAGGTTTTTTTTGTATTGGGAATGAAAAATATTTTCCGAGGAATTCAACTTGAATCGAATCCTTCTCATCCCATATTTCTGTAGCCGAAGAATGGGTAGTTAATAGCAGTAAGACAAATATGATTGTGTTTTTGAGCAATGACTTGTTGTTTTTCTACTCAAAAGGTAACAATTATTTAATATTGAAAAAAATAAAAGTTTTAAATAAATGAGTATCAACATTTTATGTTTATCTCGATTGTTTCTTTAAGGTAAATCCAAATGTTGATCCAACAACAGGCTTGCTTCTTACATGAATAATCTGACCATGTGCTTCAATGATGTGTTTGCAAATGGAAAGACCCAATCCCGACCCTCCAATATTTCTGCTTCTCCCATAGTCGGTTCTGTAAAATCTTTCAAAAATTCTTGGCAAATGTTCCTCAGCAATTCCTATACCATTGTCGCTTATCTCCACCAAATATTTCCCGTCTTCAGTTTTATAGACACTGGCTTCAATTCTACCTTCAACATTTCCATATTTTATGGCATTGTCAACAAAGTTAATGAGCACCTGCCTTATTTTCTCTTTATCAGCATCAACTATAACCGGTTGCTCGCATGCCTTTTTTATGGAGCACCTGATTCTTTTTGCTTCTGCCTTAAAGGAAAGTGCTTCAAATACTTCTAATATAAGGTCTTGAATGACAAAATTTTGGAAATGCAGTTCTAGTTTTCCACTTTCTAACTTGGTTATTTCATCAAGATCATTGATTAAGTGGATTAGTCGCTCTGTGTTTTTGAAGGCATTTCCCAAGAACTTTTTATTGACTTCTGGGTTGTCGATGGCACCTGCTAGCAATGTTTCAAGATACCCCTGTATGGCGAATGCCGGGGTTTTAAATTCATGTGACAGGTTTTGCAAGAATTCTTTTCTGAATATTTCATTTTTTTCGAGGACTTCCATTTCTGCTTTGCGTTGATCAGCCCATTGCAAGACCTCCTCTGCAACCTCATCCAGGCTTTGTTGAGGGAGGATTTTTTTCTTGAAAAACTCTTCCCTTTTAGACGCCTTTGTTTGATGGATAAACTTATAGATGAGTTTTATTTTCCTCTTGATGTATACATTGATTAGGTACTTTGTAAGGAAAAAACAGGTGATAAAAATAATGACAAAAACTACTGCCGATGATGGCATTGACTGGTGCCCTATCAATGCCAGAATAGCTCCAGTAGTGGCTAAAACAATGGCATTCAAAAATGATATCTGTACAGGATTGAAATTTTTTGTTTCGAACATATCACAATGTACGAAAAGGTTGTATTCAGAAGTAGTAAAATACGGTTAAAGCTCAAATTTATAGCCCACCCCTTTTACCGTAGAAATACAATCTATACCAATTTTTTGCCTAATTTTTCGAATATGAACATCAATGGTGCGGTCGCCAACAATCACTTCACTTCCCCATATCTGATTCAAAATCTCATTTCTTAGGAATACCCGTCCCGGCTTCGATGCAAGAAAATAGAGGAGTTCAAACTCTTTTTTAGCCAAACTTATCGGTGTTTCTTTATAATAAACGATATATTGTTCTGGGTCTATTCTTATGTCGCCTTCCTCAATTGTTTTGGATTGCTCTG